>JASHPH010000024.1 GCA_030038255.1 Candidatus Sulfotelmatobacter sp.
GGATCCTTCACGACTGCTTCGTTAATATCCGTGACCGTACCTTCGATTGGCGACACCATGTCAACGGATTTACCCTCGCGGAAGATCGTCCAGATCTTCTGTCCTTGCCGGACCCAGCGTCCGCGCTGCGGCAGCGCGATGTTCTCAATTTTTCCGATCAGCTTGGAGGCAAAGTCGTCCATGCCCACGCGCACTAGGTCGCGGCTCTCGCTCAGCGCCCAGGTGTGACCGGCATGATAACGCACATTGTCGGGAACCTGAAAGCCGGCCACCATCGCCGGAACCATTCGGGGCGCGGGTTCGCGAGCCACGCCTTCCGCAGCAAGATGCCTCTCCAGCTGCTTCTGACTCCGCACATAATCAATCGCTAGGAAGATGCCGAATGTAAGCAGTACCAGAATGACTACCATAACCCACCTCGCTTGGAGTGCCTCTTGGTTTCCTGGTCACTCGCCACTTTTGCTAAAGGCAATCGCACAGCCAAACGCGTGAGGCACGCACGCCATAGCAGTGTCACGGCTGCATCTGCTGCAACATGAATGAGATACGGAAACGTGACACGCAACCGTCAAAGCGCCTGCAAAAAAACTCAACGGCGATTTCGATGAACATCGCAACACGGACCAAGCAAGTCCAGGGACGCGACCGGAGTGCAAGCTGGTGAACATGCCTGTTTTCAATGGGTTTTGTTGCGCGCCGAGCGATGATGCGTTCCGCAACATGAGCTGATGCGAAAGGCAACGAGAAGCCCGTTTACACCGGTCCTGCAGGACCCTATTGACCAGCGTCACTTACAGAAGTGATGTTCATCACCGCCAAACTTACCTTAATTGTTTGAAACTCTTAGTTGTCTGAAGCTGCTGAATTTTGCGACAGCCTCCGATCTGATGAGGTTGGCAGCTCACTATCGGTTTGCCTCCGCTCCGGTTACCCCAGTAATCGGTCCCTCCCCTCTCTTCAGTTCAGACGCTGCGCAAGAAAGTGTTTCAGGCATCTCTGTCTGCTCGAACAGATGTGCCCGAGGAAAAATTATTCATGAGCAAAGCACTCTTATACGATTCCACGATTTGCATCGGATGCAAGCTTTGCGAACAAGCTTGCGCCACACAAAATAAGCTTCCGTACAACGACTCCATTGCTGCCGAAGAGCAGCAATCCGCACATAAGTTCACCGCTGTCATGACCCGTGAAGACAAGTTCATGCGCCGGCTGTGCATGCACTGCGAACATCCCACATGCGCTTCGGCTTGCCCGGTAGGCGCCTTCCACAAGACGGCGGAAGGGCCCGTCGTGTACGACGTTTGGAAGTGCATCGGGTGCCGCTATTGCATGGCCGCGTGTCCCTTCAACCAGCCCAAGTATGAGTGGGGTTCGCTGAATCCCCGAGTACGCAAATGCATCATGTGCCCGGACCGCATCGCGGCCGGCAAGCAGACAGCATGCGCCGAGATTTGTCCCACCGGAGCCACCAAGTTCGGTGAACGCGACGATCTCATCAAGGAAGCCCAGGAGCGCATCCGGCAGAATCCCTCCACCTACCTGAACCGCATTTACGGGCTCCATGAAGTGGGCGGAACCTGCGTGCTGATTATCTCCGGCACGAAAGTTGAAGATTTCGGCTATCCCGCCCCGGCAAAAATCGGCGACACGCCCCTGCCCGAATACACCGGCCGGGTGATGGATTGGGTTCCAGACTTTATTCCCGTCTGGTCGCTGGTGCTGGGAGGTATCTACTGGATCTCCCATCGTCGCAACGAAGTAGCCGTCGCTGAAGCCCAGGAGAGGAAAGAAAAGAAAAACGGGGGCGCCCGATGAAAATCAAACTGACGTTTTGGAGAGTTGTCTTCCTCGTGGTCATGGCCATGGGCCTCTACTCCAGCTATGTTCGCTATGCCCATGGCCTGGGTGCAGCCACAAATATGACCGACCAATTCCCCTGGGGATTCTGGATCGGCTTCGATTGTCTGTGCGGCGTCATGCTGGCGGCCGGCGGCTTTTGCATCGTGGGTGCAGTCTATCTGTTCAACGTCGAGAGCCTGCGTAGCGTCATGCGTCCGGCAATTCTGACTGCGTTCCTCGGCTACCTGCTCTTTATTGTTGGACTGCTCTTCGATCTCGGCCGTCCCTGGTTCATCTGGCACCAGCTCATCTACATGAACCCGCACTCCGTCATGTTTGAGGTGGGTATGTGCGTGATGACCTACACGACAGTGCTTTTCTTTGAATTTCTTCCCAATGTGTTCGAGCGCCTCAATTGGAAAAGGCCGATCAAGTGGATTCACAATATCTACCCCGTATTGATCGTGGCCGGCATCCTGCTCTCGACGCTGCACCAGAGTTCGCTCGGGTCGCTGTATCTGATCATGCCGAGCAAGCTGCATCCGTTCTGGTACTCGCCCGCATTGCCGTTCTTCTTCTTCGGTTCCGCGGTCGCAGTTGGATTGGCCATGACGATCTTCGAATCCACCCAAAGCGCGAAGGCCTACGGCCGTCATCTCGAGCTTTCCGTTCTGGTCCGGCTGGGCGGGGCCTTGCTGGTCGCACTCTGGGTGAACGCACTGCTTCGTTTCGAAGATTATTTTCGCCGGGGAATGCTTCGCCAAATCGTCAAACCCAGCTACGAAGCATACTTCCTGTGGCTTGAGCTGGCGCTGTCATTCGTCATTCCCATTACCCTGCTCAGCTTCAAGAAAGTCAGACTCTCGCCCACAGGTTTGTATCTGGCCTCGATCATCAGCCTGTTCGGTTTCATCACCAACCGCCTGAACGTGAGCCTCATTGGATTCGAGACCTACGTGGGACACCATTACGTGCCGAAGTGGACGGAATTCTCGGTGACCCTGATGATCGTCGCGCTGGGATTCTTCCTGTTCGCGGTCGCGGTGAAGTATCTACCGATCTTCCCCAGAGAACCAGAAGCTGAGGAGAGGCTGGTGGCCGCGCCAACCCCGGTTCTGCAAGCGGCTTCGCCGGTGCTGGAACATGTTGGAGACTGAACCAATTCGCCGCCACTGGTTGCGGCCGAGGCTCGGCCTGAGCGCCAAGCTGAACATTCTTCTGCTCGGCGCGATGGTCGTCATTTTTGCCCTGCTGGGCTATCTCAACATCCGCCTGCACCGCCAGCATCTGGAGCAGGCGGCCTTGTTGAGCGCCGAGCGCGTCAGCGACGTGATTAAGCGCAGTACCACCGACTATATGCTGCGCAACGATCGCGACGGTTTACACCGCGCCATCCACACCTTTGCGGACGAGCCGGGCATGCAGAAGATCCGCATCTTCGACAAGGAAGGACGGATCACGTACACCACCGATCAGGCGGAGCACAATCAGGTAGTCGACAAACGAGCCGAGGCTTGTTACGGCTGCCATGCCCAGTCCCAGCCGTTGGCGCGCCTGAACCGGCCCGACCGCTTCCGCATTTATCGCAACGGCGGAGGCAAGCGCGTGCTGGCCATCATTACTCCCATCGAAAACCAGCCCGCCTGCTCCAATGCCGCTTGCCACGCCCATCCGCCAGAGGAGCAGATTCTCGGTGTTATCGATACCCACCTGTCGCTTGCCAAGGCCGACGTACAACTCGCAGACAGCACCCGGCAGATGGCTGCATACACCGCGTTTGCTCTTCTTCTGATCGGCTCGGTGAGCTGGTTTTTCACCTGGAGTGTCGTAGGCATTCCCATCAATGCACTCCGGCGCGGCACCGATCGGCTGGCTGCCGGCGATTTGGGTTACCAGATCGACGTGCAGTCGGAAGACGAAATTGGCGAACTGGCCAGGTCGTTCAACACCATGAGCCGGCAATTACAGGCGGAACGAAACCAGAATCTCGCCTGGACCCACACCCTCGAAGAGCGCGTCGCGCAGAAAACCAGCGAACTCAAACTCGCTCACGAGCACGCTCTGTACACCGAGAAGATGGCGTCCATCGGCAAAATGGCAGCGGTTCTGGCTCACGAGATCAACAATCCACTTTCCGGCATCCTTACCTACGCAAAGCTGCTGCGCAAGTGGATTGATCGTGACGATGCGGGCCGCGACCGGCGACAGGAAATCTGCGATTCGCTCGATCTCATTGTGAGCGAGAGCCGCCGCTGCGGCGACCTGGTGAAAAATCTGCTTACATTTTCCCGCGCGACGCCGATGAATTTGCAGCTTACTGATCTGAATCGTGTCGTCGAGCAGGCCATTCGGCTGGTGCAGCACCAGTTCGATCTCGCAGGCATTCAACTGCAGCTGCAGCTCGACCCCGATCTTCCCCAGGTCGTTTGCGATGCTTCGCAAATCGAGCAGGTGCTTCTAGCTCTCATCATGAACGCCATGGATGCCATGCCCCAAGGCGGGAACCTGTGGCTTACGACAACTTTCTCCCGCGAGCCCGGGCAGGTCCGCGTTGTCGTGCGCGACGACGGTGTCGGGATCCCGCCGGAAATTCTGCCCCGCCTCTTTGAGCCTTTCTTCACCACCAAAGAGACCGGGGGCGGCGTCGGGTTAGGCCTCGCCATCAGCCACAGCATTCTCGAACGCCACCGCGGAAACATTGAAGTGCAATCCGAGGTGGGCCGCGGCACGACTTTTACCGTGACTCTGCCCTGCGACGCCGAGGCTGCGAAAGCCGCCTCGTCCGAAGTTGCCGTCACGGACAGCAGGAGGTAATTCACGTGGAAACACAAGGCAAAATCCTCATCGTCGACGACGAACTCACCGTTCGTGACTCGCTCGGAAAGTGGTTTCGCGAAGAGGGTTATGAAATCGGCACTGCAGAAAGCGCCAGCGATGCCCTTACCCGTATGGCCGAAAACAAGTGGGACCTCGCCCTGCTCGACATCAAGATGCGCGGCACCGACGGTATAGAACTGCAGCGCCGCCTCCACGAAATGGATCCTGACCTCATCGTAATCATGATGACCGGCTACGCGTCGGTCGAAACTGCCGTCACCGCTCTTAAGAACGGGGCCTACGACTACGTCAGCAAGCCGCTGGATCCCGACGAGATCGCGCACCTGGTCAAGAAAGCCCTGGCCCATCGGCGTGCCGAACAGGAAAACGTTCGCCTGCGCCAAACCGTTGCCGAGGCGACGCGTCCCGGCGAACTTGTGGGCCAGAGCCCGGCCATGCGCAAAGTTTTCGAGGCGATCGAAACCGTCGGCCCCACCGACGCCAATGTCCTCATCACCGGCGAGAGCGGCACCGGTAAAGAGCTTGTCGTACGCGCCATCCACGCCGCCAGCATGCGCCGCTTCCATCCTTTGGTCGTGATCCACTGCGGCGCCCTGACCGAAACGCTGCTCGAAAGCGAGCTCTTCGGTCACGAAAAAGGAGCATTCACCGGTGCGCAATACCGCAAGAAAGGCAAATTCGAAATTGCCGAGGGCGGCACAGTGTTTCTTGACGAGATCGGCGACATCAGCCTGAAAACGCAAACCGATCTGCTCCGCGTTTTGCAGGAGCGTGAAATTACTCGGGTCGGCGGGAACCAGATCATCAAGGTCGATTTTCGCTGCGTGGCCGCCACCAACAAGAATCTGGAAGTCATGGTCGAAGAGGGCACCTTCCGCCCCGATCTCTTCTACCGCCTCAACGTCTTCCGCATCGATTTGCCTCCCCTGCGCGACCGCCGCGAAGATATTCCCCCGCTCGTCGAACACTTCGTGCGGAAGTTTTCTCTGGCCATGAACAAGAACATCACGCGCATCGAGCCTGCCGCGATGAGCCAACTGCAACAGCAACCCTGGATGGGCAACGTTCGCGAGCTCGAAAACGCTGTCGAGCGTGCCATGGTTGTGGCTCAAGAACCAGAACTACGCGAGCATGACTTCATTTTCAAGTCGCAGGCCTTGCCTTCCACCGCCGGCAAGTCGCTGGATGAAATCGAGCGCGCCCACATTCTGCGAACGCTCGATGAGTGCGGAGGCAACCAAAGCCGCGCCGCTGAAGTGCTCGGCATCGACCGCGTCACACTGCACCACAAGCTCAAGCGTTACGGCTGGACCCGCACCCCGGTTGAAGCCCGGTGATGAAGCGGTGAACGGTTCCAGCCGAGGTGAGCCAAGCTGACGCAGATGAATCTCGTACACCTGCTACCGGTCGGAAAGCTGGAGCCCTCACTCCTCGAAAACCTTTGCCTTGCGCTTCCCCGGTATTTTCCCGTCTCCTGCCAGATTCTTTCCGTCGAGCTCGATCCGGCGCCGCACTATCACGCTGAGCGCCAGCAATATCATTCGTCGGAAATTCTCGAGCGCATGCAGGCTCTCGTCTGCCAGCAGGACTGGCGTCTGCTCGCCGTGACCGCAGTCGATCTCTACATCCCCATTCTGAAATACGTTTTTGGCGAAGCCCAAATGGGAGGACCTTGCGCCGTCGTCTCTTTTCACCGCTTGCGCCAGGAGTTCTACGGGCTGGATCCGGATCACTCCCTGCTGAATGAGCGTTTGCTCAAGGAGTGCATCCACGAACTCGGTCATACACTCGACCTCGCGCACTGCCAGGACTATCGCTGCGCCATGGCTTCAGCCCACTCCGTCGAGTGGATTGACCTGCGCGAGAGCAGGCTCTGCGACTCATGCCGTGTGCAGGTCGAATCGAAAACTTCGCTCTCAGGCGAGCAACGAAAGTAGTGACGTAGTAAACTCTCGCCCTGATGGTGCGAGCTCTGGTATTCGTGTTCCTGGTCAGCGCTGCAATCGCCGTTTTAGCTTTCGATCGACCCGCCACGAAACCCAGCCTTCAAACTCAGCCCTTCGGCACGCATAACGGAAAGGCGATCACCTTGTACACGCTTACCAACTCTCACGGCGTTGAAGTACGGGCCATGAACTACGGTGGCATTATCGTTTCGATTCGTGTTCCCGACCGCAATGGCCAGCTGGCCGACGTCGTCCTCGGCCACGAGACGCTCGAAGGCTACATTCCGAATCCGCCGTATCTCGGCGCGATCGTTGGACGCTATGCCAACCGCATCGCCAACGGCACGTTCACGCTCGACGGCAAGACCTATACCTTGCCGAAGAACGACGGCCCGAATACTCTGCACGGCGGCACGACGCGCACGTTCGACAGAGTGGTGTGGGATGGGGAAGCGTTAAAGAATGGGGTTGCTTTCACGTATCTCAGCAAAGATGGCGAAGAAGGATTCCCTGGCAACCTCAGGATCAAAGTCACGTACACACTCACGGAAGCAAACGAACTCATGGTCGACTATGAGGCTACGACCGACAAGGCCACACCGATCAACGTAAGCCAGCACAGTTACTTCAACCTTGCCGGCGAAGGCAACGGCGACATCCTCAATCACGAAATCATGATCAACGCCGACCGCTTCACTCCCGTTGACAAGAACCTGATTCCGACCGGCGAACTGCGCCCTGTCAAAGGCACGCCGCTTGATTTCACGACGCCGACGAGGATCGGCGCTCGCATCGATGACAAATACGAGCAACTCGTGCTGGGCCACGGTTACGATCACAACTTCGTCATCAATTCAAAGCCCAACCAGAATGGGATGAAGCTGGCGGCACGCGTTCACGAGCCCACCAGTGGCCGCAGCCTGGAAGTCTGGACCACGCAGCCGGGTGTGCAGTTCTACACGGGAAATTTTCTTGATGGTTCAGTCGTCGGTAAGCAGGGCCACATCTACAAACGCCGCTACGGCTTTTGCCTGGAGACGCAGCACTTCCCGGATTCGCCCAACCATCCGGATTTCCCAACGACGATCCTGAAGCCAGGCGAGACGTTCCGGGAGAAAACGGTGTTCAAGTTTGAGGCGAAATAGGAATGGCGTTCAAAGAGAGAGCCAGGGTGTTGAAGCTGTCCGCGAAATAGCCCCGTAGGGGCGGAATGTGAAAGCCCGGCACGGAAGTGCCGGGTGATCGGTCATTTCAGGGTAATGAGTCCCGTAGGGACGGCACAAACGCGAACACTCACTCCCCTGTCAATTCCTCCACCAGCGCCTTTTCCACCGCCCGGCAATGCTCCGCCGTCAATTTTTTCCCGCGCGACGTCAGATAAAACGTATCAATCGCCATCTGCCCCTCGGTATCGATCAGCGCGATTTCAATATTGCACTTCTCCTCCGACAGGCACGACGCAATGCGATGCAGCAGCCGCGGACGATCCTGCGCGATCACCTGCACCAGCGTCGTGGTGGTCGAGCTGGCATCATCAAATTCGATCTTCGTTTCAACTTTGACCTTGGCGATCGTGCCTTTCTCCGAACGCTGGCGATCGCGCAACATCTTGTCGAGATCGGCTTCACCCAGGAGCACGCTCACCACGCTGTTCTTGAATCGCGCCCACTCCGAGAGATTCAACTCCAGCGTGCGAAAGCGGTCCGTGAAGTGAATCGTATCCACCACAGTCCCCGCCGCATTGGAGAAAGCATTCGCCTTCACAATGTTCATGCCCCAGGCTGCCAGCGTGCCGGTGAGCGTGGCAAACAGCGCCGGACGATCCTTGGTGACAAGCGTCAGATCGTACCAATGCCGCCCGCGCTTCAGTTCCACCTGCACCGGATCGAGGGCTAACCCTTCGGCCATCTGCATGTGCCGCATCACTTCCTCGGTCGTATGCACCCGCAAATACCGCTGCGGGAATCCCTCCAGAAACCCCTTGAACTTGCTGCCAGTCACGGGAGCCAGCGAGCGCAGCCGTGCCAGCTTGTCGTCCTCGACATCGGCATGCACGCGCTGGTCGGCGCTGCGATTCAGATAGTTTTCCGCCGCAATATAAAGCTGCCAGACGTTTTCTGCCTTCCACGGCGTCAGCGCCTCGGGGTTCACCGCCTTGATGTCGGCATACGTCATCAGGCACAGCATCTTCAACCGCTCCGGCGTTCCCATCTTCTCGGCAAACGCCGCCACCGTCGCGTGATCGAAAATGTCGCGCCGCAGCGCCGCAGACAGCTCAAGGTGGTTCGCGATCAGAAACAGAACCTCCGCCCGCTCTCTCGGATCCACATCCAGCCGGTCCATCGCGCGATTTGCGATCTCCAGACTCGACTCCACGTGATTGGCGCCGGGTACACCCTTGCCGGTGTCATGCAGCAGGAGCGCGAGATAAAGCAACTCAGGATCTTCGAGCTCGCCGAGCAATTCGCCGTAGCGCTTGTCCCACTCTGACTGCGACTGCTTGAGCCGGTGCAGGCTCTCGATCGCCAAGAACGAATGCTCATCCACCGTGAAGCGATGATAGAAATCGCGCACCACCAGCGAATCGATCAGCTTCAGCTCAGGCAGCAGCACCGTGAGCACGCGCAACGACTGCATCGCCCGCAGCGCCTCGGCAGCATGCGGCTGCAGCAGCGTCTCCTGCAGATAGAGCCACAACTCGGCGCCCCGGGGCGGTGTCGTAGCCAGCGCCGGCAGAGCCTGCTCGATGCGATACTCCGTGGTCGCGCTCAGCTTCAGCCCGTGATGCGCCATGAAGTGAAACAGCCTTAAGAGCACCTCGGGGTCATGTAAAGATGACGGCTGCTGCAAAAAAATCAGGCCATCCACCACGGAAAAATCCGAGGTTGTGAGCCGCGACCGCCAGCTCTGCACCTGCCGGTACAGCGCGGACCAAGCCTCCGGAATTTCCTCCAGCAGCTGCGTCACCGTGCGCTGCACTGCCCGCGCATGGCCGAAGTAAAGCCGCATCCAGTCCGCCGCCGAAAGCTCTGCGGCGTCGGCGGCTCCGATTTTGCGCACGGCCGCTTCGTCTTGTGCTTCCCAGGTGAGCGTATTGTCGTCGCGTCCGTAGCGGAAATGCAGAAAGCACCGCGCGGACATGAGAAAGTCCAGCGCCGCCTCGAGTTGTTTGCGCACGGGCGCCCGCAGGGAGCTGGCGTGCGGCCAGTCGTGCAGCTTGTCCATCGCCGAAATCAGCGCCAGCCAGCAGGCCACGTTGTAATCGCGCAGTCCGCCGGGAGCCTCCTTCAGATTCGGCTCCAGGTGATAGAGCGTCAGCCCGTGCTTCGCGTGCCGCTCGCGCGTCACCTCCGCCAGTCCCTGCAGCAACGCCTTCGACTCGCGCATCACTAGCTTCGGAATCAGCTTGTCGTGGAGACGCCCGAACAGCTCACGGTCGCCCGCCAGATACCGGCAGTCGAGAAGAGAAATCGTGAACTCCGTGTTGTTGGCGTCGTAGCGGTCGCACTCAGCGAGCGTGCGTGACGCCGGGCTCAACTTCAGTTTGAGGTCCCACAATTCCTGCGAGAAGCGCCGCACCGGATCTTTGTAGGCCTGTTCGGCCTCGCGATCGGCGAAGAGAAACAACAGATCAATGTCAGAGAAGGGAAAGAGCCATCCGCGCCCGAAGCCGCCGGTAGCCACCAGAGCGATGCCTGCTGGCCGCTCAAGTGAAGACTCCGGATCGCCCGGAGCAATGATTTCGTGCCACAGCCGCTGAAGAATGTTCTCGATCAGCCGCGTGCGCTGTGCCACGGCCGCGCGCCCATCGCCAGTGGAGTCGAATTCCCGCTGAATGCGCGCCGATTCGTCGCTGAGGGAGGTCCGCAGTTCGCTGATGAAAGTGGACGCCGCCATCATGAAAGTCGGTCCCCCGTGACGCCCGCGTCCCTCAGGAAATCATCGCAGCTACAACGCGCCCTCGCCGCGCTCGTCGTTGCGGATGCGGATCGCCTCATCCACGCGCGACAGAAAAATCTTGCCGTCGCCGATCTTGCCCGTCCGCGCCGCACCCAGGATCGCCTGCACCGCCTTCTCGACCATGCCGTCCGCCAGCACCATCTCCAGCTTGGTCTTCGGAATCAGGTCCACGCTGTATTCGCGTCCGCGGTAGACCTCGGTGTGTCCCTTCTGCCGCCCGTGACCGCGCACCTCAATCACCGTCATTCCTTCAACGCCAATCTCATGGAGCGCCGTTTTCACCGCTTCCAGCTTGGAGTTTTGGATGACCGCCTCGATCTTCGTCATGATTGCCTCAAATCCTGCCTCTGCATTTGGCCTCAGCTTGTCAGCTTCTTATACCGAAGGCTCCCAATAATAGCCTTCTTCTCCGTGCTGCGAGAGATCCAGGCCCTGCACTTCTTCTTCCTCCGAAACTCGCAACCCGATGGTGACGTCGACAATCTTCAGAATGACGAGCGTCCCCACGATGGCCAGACCCCACGCGATCGCCACGCCCACAAGTTGATTCACCAGTTGCGCGGCGTTGCCTTCCACCAGGCCCGAGGCCAGCGTATTGCCTTGCGCATTCTTGAAGATGGGATTTACCGCGCTGACCGCAAAAACGCCCGTCAGCAATGCTCCCAATGTTCCTCCAGCGCCGTGCACGCCGAAAGCATCGAGTGAATCGTCGTAGCCGAATTTCGCTTTTACCTTGGCAACCATCCAGTAGCAAAAAACTCCGGCAACCAGCCCGATGATCAACGCCGGCATCGGTTTCACAAATCCTGCCGCCGGAGTGATCGCCACCAGCCCCGCGACCGATCCCGAAATTCCTCCCAGGACACTGGGTTTGCCGTTGCGAATCCACTCCGCCCCTGCCCATCCCAGCGCCGCGGCCGCCGCCGCGAAGTGAGTCGCTACAAATGCGCTCGTGGCCAGACTTCCCGCCGCCAGCGCGCTACCGGCGTTGAACCCGAACCATCCCACCCACAAGAGGCACGCACCAATAAAACTCAATACCACGCTATGCGGCGGCATCGCCTCTTTCGGATATCCCACGCGCTTGCCCAGATACAGGGCGCACACCAGCGCCGAAACTCCCGACGTGATGTGCACGACCGTCCCACCCGCAAAATCGAGCGTGGGAAATCGCCCGCCCAGAGAGGCATTCAGCAGACCTCCCTTGCCCCACACCATGTGCGCCATCGGGTCGTATACGAAAATCGACCACAGGATCATGAACACCAGCATGGCGCTGAACTTCATCTGCTCGGCAAATGCACCTGCAATCAGTCCCGGCGTGATGATCGCAAACATCAGCTGATACACCATGAAAGTCTGCGCCGGAATCGTGGCCGCGTAATCGGCATCCGGCGCGGCTCCCACGCCGCGCAGAAACAGGTTCTGGAACCCGCCCACAAAGCTGTTCCCCGGCCCGAACGCAAGACTGTAGCTGAACAAACCCCACAGCACGGTGATTACTGCCATCAGCGCGAAACTCTGCATCATCGTGCCCAACACGTTTTTCTTGCGCACCAGGCCGCCATAAAACAAGGCCAGCCCCGGCCCCGTCATCATCAGCACCAGCGCGGCGCTGGTCAGCATCCACGCGTTGTCGGCCGAACTTTTCGCGTCAGCAGCTTGCTGCTCCAGCTTCGCCAGACGCGCACTCGTGTCCGCCGCAGCTGGGGCCGTCTGCGCGCAAACTGCCTGCG
>JASHPH010000298.1 GCA_030038255.1 Candidatus Sulfotelmatobacter sp.
TTGTTCAAGAGCGCGCGCAATTCGACGTCCAACCAGGCGTCGCTTGCCGTCGCCGTCGTGGAAGGTCAGGCCGGGGTGGCCAAGGCGTTTCGCATCGGCGCCAACCTCGTCCTGACCAAACCCATCAATATCGAGCAGGCTAAGGGAACGCTGCGTGTAGCCCGCGGGCTGTTGCGCAAAGGCGAACCGGCAAAACCGGCAGCGCCTGCGCCATCGGCTACAGAGTCTGCTGCTCCAGCTCCGGCGGCCGCAAAGCCTGCGCCCAAACCGGCTCCGCGCCCTGCGCCGACGACACTTTCCGCAGCCCCGGCCGCGCGTGCAGTCGCAAAGCCTTCGCCGAGCGCGGCACCTGCGCAATCTACGGCCGCAGCCAACTCGGCCGCTTCGACGCACGACACCGACTCGCCCGGAATCAAGACCAAGTCCGTTGCACCGCCGGCACCGAAAACCGCTATCCCGGCCGTTCCGCCAAAGCCCTCGGCGCCTGCGGTTCCGTCTGCCGCTGAGGCAAAGCCTGCTATCCAGTCGTCCACACCGTTCTCCGCACCGACTTTGGGCGGAGCCGCCAGCGCGCCCGCCCCGGCCCGTGAGCCGGAGGCCACGGATGTCGCAGAAGCAGCGTCCACCACGCAGACAGAAGCACCCGCCGAGAAAAAGACGGAAGCGAGTAAGCCTTCCGCTCCCATCGGAGCAGAACCGTCCTTCACCTTTGGCGGAGCCAACGTCCCCGAATCAAGCGGCGGATCGAAGAAGATTCTGCTGGCAGTCGCCGCGGCCGTGCTCGTCGCCGCCGGTCTCTACACCGGCTGGACGTACTATCAGGGACACCGCAGCCACACCGCCAACGCGATGCCCGCGCCAGTGGCGGCCCCGCAGCCCGCGAAACCCGCCGCTGTTCCGCCTGCAACGCCTGCGACAGCTCCAGCAACCGCAGCGGCACAACCAGCTTCGCAGCCCACCGCAGATACAAACTCGACAGCGGCAGTGCCCGCGACTTCCGCAGAATCTACCGCAGCTTTGCCCACAGCAGACAGCACTGAACCTGCCGACAACGACACTCCGCCGCCCGCACCGGCACCAGCTAAGAAGCCGACTTCGGCTAAGCCACAAACCGGCAAGTCTGCATCAGCAGTGAAGCCCGCGCCTGTGGCGGCCGGTCCGGCTCCGCTCGTCGTGAAGGGCGGCGCAGTTCCCAAGATTAATCCGAAGGTTGAGACCGACGCCGACGCCCCCAGCCTGGTTGCGACCGCTGGAGCCGGAGCTCCGCCGCCCAGCATCGTAGGCAGCGACGGTCCCGCGCCCAAGCCGGTCCTGCAGACTTTGAACATCTCGCAAGGGGTGTCGCAGGGATTGCTTTACAAGAAGGTTTCGCCGGTCTACCCCGCAAGCGCTCTGAGTATGCGCATTGAGGGCACGGTGGAGTTGCAGGCGACCATCTCGAAAACCGGCGACATCACCAGCGTTAAGGTACTGAGCGGCGATCCCCAGCTCTCCAAGGCCGCTACCGACGCCGTTAAGCAATGGAAGTACAAGCCTTACCTGCTCAACGGCGAGCCCGTCGAGATTACGACCCAGGTCACGATCAACTTCAAGTTGCCGAAATAAGGTCGCCTTCAAGAATCACGGGCATGCGAACTCATCGCATGCCCGTTTCACTTTTGGCAAGAAACGCCTTGTCGAAAAAGGAACCGGCCTGGAACCGGTCCCGAGATATGAGCGATTCGGGGGTACGCTACTTCTTGCCGCTCTCAGTGGCTTCGCCGAAGAGGTCCGACATCGCCTGAACTCCGGTAGTGCAGGCGTTGTTCAGGCAGGGCAGCCGGAATCCGCCTTCGATGGAGCGCAGTAGCGAGAAGTGATCGTAGAAATTGCTGCTGGTGATGCCGTGGAAGCTGTAGTTGGTGTCGACGATTGCCATCACCTGATTGATGACGGGCTGCACGGAATAGTCGTTTTCATCCCAGATGGTGATGATCGCCGAGTGTCCACGCTTCCAGTTCGGCCAAGCATGGATCGCGCTGACGATCTTCTCGACAGCGACGTCGCGCAAGCCTACTGCGGCTGCAGCACTTCGTCGACGACCAGCTTGCCGCCTTGCTCGGCGGTGATGACCTTATGCACCGGCGCGTATCCGGTCAGCGTGATGTCGATGACGTAGTTGCCCGGGTCGAGCGCCACATCCATCGGTGAATTTTTCTCCATCAGGTGCTGGTTAATGGCAACCTGTGCGCCTTTGGGCTGAGTGCGGATGCTGACTGTCGCCTGTCCTGGCTGCGCGCCTTTGCCGCCGAACAGCTTCGACATCTTGCCAACCGTGTGAATGTTGTCCACGTTACCCAGTGGCCGCAGGGTGGGGGAGAAATTGAACGTCTGCCCCAGCACAAACTGGGTGCTCGTGGTTTCATCCAGATAACCAGCTTTGCGGACGAGCACTGTGTGCTGTCCTTTGTCCACACTCACTTGCCCAGGCGTTTTCGCGCCTGAGTCGCGGCCGTCGACGTAGATGTTGGCTCCGGGAGGATCGGTCTTTACGACCAGCGTCGCCATCAGTTGCGCCAAGTGCACCACAATCGTGGCGCGGTTCGCAGCCGTCACCGCGACGGGACGCGTGTCGGTCGAGTAGCCGGGCTTGCTCACCGTGATGGAGTGCTGCCCCGGCATCAGGTTGTTGAGGGCGAACGGCGTCACCCAGCTGGGATCGCTCTTGCCATCGAGCTGAACTTGCGCGCCTTGCGGCGTCGAATCAATGGCCAGCGAGCCGGGAATGATCACCGGCTTCGGAGGCGGAGCGGGCGCTCTCTTGTGCGCAGGTTTCTTCGCGGTCTCGGCCGGTTCGGCCGGAGCGGTCTGCGCTTCCGTAGTCTGCTCTGGCGCACTCTGGGCGACTGGAGCCGGTTTCGATTCCTGCTGGACGGTCGGCGCCGGTTCGGCGGCGCTCTGCCGCGGCGCACCGTTGTCCTCGTCGCTGTTCTGGCTGTGAACGTAGTAGGTCACGCCGATGCCGATGGCGAGAATCACTACAGCTGCGGCACCGATGGCGTAGCCGTAAAGCTTGGGCGGAACGGCCGCGATCTCTTTGATCGCCTTCTCGGCCACTTCGCGCGTCTGAACCTTGGGCTTGTCTTCAGTTCTCTTGAGGCTGCCGAGGCTGCCATTGAACATGGTCGACGTCGGCTTCTTAGGTTCTTCCGGCTCAAACACAGGCGGCGCAGGCGGCGGTGGTGCGGTGTAAATTTCCTTGAGCGGAGGCAGTTCAGAAATTTCCGAGAAGCTTGTGCTCGTGCTCCCGGCAGGTCCACCTTCCGCCATCAACGGATCTACCGCGATCTTGGGAGCTTCCCCCTGCGGCTCGAAGGTTTCGACCTGGGGTTCCTCAACTACCGCCGAGGACATCTGAGCCGACGGAGGCTCAGGCGATGCGATCGTCGCCTTCACGCTGGCACTGATGAACTGGTCGGAGAGATCAATCTCCGGAATATCGTTGTCAGAGGTAGGCGCCGGTTGAACATCGGCACTGCCAACGCCGGCCGCAGCCGCAGCCGCTCTAGGGACGGAGAATGTGCTGGCCGGTTTTTCCTCGGCTCGAGTGAAGCTCTCCGCGCTCGCTGCTGGTTCCACTTTCTTCTGAATGGGCTTCGCTGGCGCGGGCTTCGGCTCTGCTGGCTGGGCCATCTTCGGCGGAGCGGCACTCTTGGCTGGTGCTGGAGCACTGGGTTTCGCCGGCGTCGGCTTTGCACCGGCGGGCGAAATGAACTTCGCTTGCGCCGCGGCGTTGGCCTTTGCAGGCGCCATCGTGCCCTTCGGCGCTGCCGCCTTCGTCGCCATCGGTCTCGATTCCTTGCATTTTTCCAGATCGTCGAGCAGCGCGCGGCCTGTCTGATAGCGCTCTGCCGGGTCTTTCGACAGCGCCTTCATGATCAGGTCGCTAAGCAGCGGATGCACTTTGGGATTCACATGAATGGGTGCAACCGGTGTGCTGCTGAGAACGCTCTGCCGCAGGTTTTCGGTGTCCTCGCGATCGAATGCCTTCCGCTCGGTCACCATTTCATAGAACATGGCGCCCAGCGTAAACAGGTTCGAGCGCCCGTCCATGGGCTGGCCCAGAATCTGTTCCGGCGACATGTAATGCAGCGACTCGGGAAGCCCCGCAGTGATGTGCTGGAGAAAATTGCCCGCGCTCGAAACGCCGAAGCCAAGAATTTTGACTGTGCCGTCCCAGCCGCACATGATCTTGGCCGGCTCGAGGCTGTAGTGAACGATGTTGTGCGAAGTGGCGTGATCGAGACCGCTGGACAACTGCCGCCCAATGTCGAGCAAATCCCAGATGGAAAATCCTTCTTTGCGGGCCAGCATGGTGGCGATGCTGTTGCCCTGGACGTACTCCATGGCGACGCAGAACTTGCCCTCAATTTCGCCCGCGCCGAGTGCGCTGGTGATGTTCGAACTGCTCAGGACCTTGGTGCTTTCCGCTTCGGCCAGCAGCGCCTGTTCCAGAGCGGTGGCGGCCTCGCCGAATGCGCTTAATTCGATCGCTTTCAGCGCAATCGTCTGCCCGGTTTCAGGATCGTTGGCCTTGTAGACGACTCCCGTGGGCGATTTCGCGAGTTCACTCAAGATTTCGAAAGGGCCGAGTTTGTTCGACATTTTCTTGCTTTGCTCCATTCCTTCACGAGCCCGTCCAGCGGCAGCGACAAGGCTCGGCCGGCGGAGATTCCGCGCGCGAGTATGCTTAGCATAACCCTGCTCGTTCCCGTCTTCGAGTTACCGAAGTAAGCAGCGGCACGGGCCTTTTCCCCGGACGCGGATCGGGTATGTTCCTTCACGCTTCAGCTAAAGGGGAGGCTGAAACCTTATTGCGGCTAGGTGTGCGTCGCGTAACCTTGTGATCCTTCCGCAGGTTTTGATCTATCGGGCTGTCTCGATTGCTTTCCTGCGGGGACGATCTTCCTTCGGGACGATTCCTGGGTGACATTTGTCATCCAGATGGAGTGACGTTGTCCACTGGTGTCCAACCGAGATTGACGAGAGCATCAAAGTGATGGGCGTAATTGTTCTCAACCCGGTGAGGGACGAAACCGGTCGGGTTGTCCGCGGGACGGGGCATCGTTTATTCTGGCGGGGCTGGGGCGCGTCTCCCTGCACCGCCCGGTGTCGGCTTCTCCCTGGAGTTCACCCTTGACGTTGACCCGGTTCGTCACCAAGAATGCGTTCCGCAACAAGCGCCGCAGCATTCTCACCGTGCTGAGCATCGCTTTCTCTTTGCTCCTGCTTACGCTGATGATGACCATCTGGCGGGGCTTCTACCTGGACGACGGCAGCAAGGAATCGGCGCAGCGCCTGGTGGTTCGGCACCGCGTTTCGCTCACATTCTTTCTTCCCAGCTTCTACCGGGAAAAAATAAGAGCCATTCCCGGCGTGGTTGCGGTCGTCCCGGTTTCGTGGTTTGGCGGGATCTACAAAGATCAGAAGCCGGAGAATTTTTTCGCGCAATTTGCGACCGATCCTGAGGAATTCTTCAAGGTCTACCGCGATTTCCAGATGCCGGAGGATCAGATCACGGCGTGGCAGCGAGACCGCCAGGGCGTAATCGTCGAGGACGATCTGGCTCAGAAATATGGATGGAAGCTTGGCGACCGGATTGTGTTGCAGGGCACGATTTATCCCTTCAATCCGGAATTGAACATCCGCGGCATTTACCACACCGACCCGGCCGCCAAATCGGTTTACTTTCACACCAAGTACATGGACGAGTCGGTCGGCTTCTTCAAAGGACAGGCCGGCACATTCAGCGTGCTCGCCGCCAATCCGTCGGATGTCAGCCAGATCACGACCGCCATCGACGACATGTTCCGCAATTCGCCGCAACCAACCAAGGCGGAAAGCGAAAAGGCCTTCGGCCTTGAGTTCGTTGCCATGATGGGAAACGTGAAAGCGTTCATCCTGAGCATCTGTTCGGCTGTAGTTTTCGCGACCCTGCTCGTCTCGGCTAACACTATGGCGATGTCGATCCGCGAGCGCACTCGCGAAGTGGCCGTGCTCAAAACTCTGGGGTTCACGCGCGGCAGCGTGCTTGGCTTATTTGTGAGCGAGGCAGTCGCGCTGTCGCTGGTCGGCGGGGTGATCGGGATTTTGCTGGGCTGGCTCATGGTGTACGGACTGACTCACTCGCCGCAGTTTTTCAGCTTCTTCCCCTTGAAGGTGACGCCCGCAATTGGCGCCCTTTCCATGCTGACGGCCGGTCTGGTGGGGCTGCTGAGCTCGGCGGTGCCGTCATATCACGCATCGCAGGTCAACATTGTGGACGGGTTGCGACACATCGGCTGAATGGGGCGAAGCTGTTTTCAGCCGTCGAGAGTGAGTTCGCTGGGGTTCGGGAAGCAGGTTGATTTTATGACGCTGGGAAGTTTCATCGTGCGCAACACGTTTCGCAACAAGCGGCGCAGCCTGCTGACCATGATCAGCATCAGCTTCTCGCTGCTGTTGCTGACGCTCATGATCTGCATCTGGCGCTCGTTTTATGTCGATCAGGTCGCGCCCGAAGCGTCGCGGCGGCTGATCATCCGCGATCGCGTTTCGCTGGCATTCTTTCTGCCAGCGTATTACCGCGACAAGATTCGCAGCGTCCCCGGCATCACTGCAGTCGTGCCGATCACCTGGTTTGAAGGCCGCTACATCGACAACCGCTCTGAGCATTTTTTCGCGCGCCTCGCCACCGATCCGGACGAATACTTGAAAGTCGCATCGGACAAGATCACGCCGCCCGATCAGGTCAAGGCCTGGCAGCAGGATCGCGCCGGCGCGTTGGTGGACGTCACTTTGGCCGATAAGTACGGCTGGAAGCTCGGCGACCGCATTCATATTCAGGGAACGATCTTCCCAGTGGATCTCGATTTGACGATTCGTGCGATTTATCATCGCGATCCGCCGCAGAACGCGCTTTACTTCCACACCAAATACCTGGAAGAAGCCGTCCCATGGTTCAAGGGACAGGCGGGGTGGTATGCGGCGCAGGTCGATTCGGCCGATCATGTCGCCGCGGCGTCCAAGCAGATTGATGACATGTTCCGCAACTCGCCGCTGCAGACTAAGAGCGAAAGCGAGAAAGCGTTTCAGCTCGGCTTTGTCGCGTCCCTGGGTAACGTGAAGGCATTCATTCTCGGAATCTGCGGCGCGGTGATGTTTGCCATCATGCTGGTTTCGGCCAACACCATGGCGATGTCGGTGCGCAGCCGGACGCGCGAAGTGGCTGTGCTGAAGACGCTCGGCTTCACGAAACAGCGGGTGCTCTCGATCTTCGTGAGCGAGGCTGTGGCGTTGTCGGTCGGGGGCGGAGTTGTTGGGATTTTCGTCGCGAGATTCGTGATTGCGGCCATGACGCGCCGCTTCATCGGTCTCGGCATTCCTCTGGACATGAAAGTAAAGTGGCCGACGGCAGGGCTGGCGCTCCTAGTCGCGCTGATTCTGGGAGTGGTGAGCGGCTACCTGCCGGCGTATCGCGCGTCGCGCATGAATATCGTGGAGGGACTGCGGCACATTGGGTGACGAACGTCCGGTTTGCTTCATCCCGAGCGAAGCCGTTGTGGTAGACCTCCGGCTTCAGCCGGAGGCGAGCGCAGCGAGGCGGAGCGAGGGATCTCACGCGGAGTTCCTCTTTAGTACACGCGAGATCCCTCGGCCCGCTGGTGAGAACGCGGCTCCTCGGGATGACGCAAGTTTTCAGATTCAGAGAATTTTATGGCAATTCCGATCAGCTATAACATCCGCAATTTGAAGTTGCGCAAAGGGCTCACCGTTATGACCGCGCTGGGCATTGCGCTGACAGTCACGACCGCGATTTTTCTGATGGCGCTGGTGGCGGGGCTCAATCGCGCGTTCGTCTCGAGCGGCAGTAAGCTGAACGTGCTGGTGCTGCGCAAGGGATCGGAATCGGAACTGACCGGCGGATTCGATGCTGCGCTTTTCCCCACGCTGAAAGTGCTGCCGGGAATCGCCAAAGACAGTCACGGCGAGCCGATGGCTTCAGGCGAGTGGAACGTGGTGATCGTGCTGCCGCGGAAAGATGGCACCGGCGAAGTGAACGTGACCGTGCGCGGCATGATGCCCGACGGGCTTGAGATGCGGCAGTTGCCGGGCGCGGAAGGCAAGCCCAGCGTGAAACTTGTCGAGGGACGCTGGTTCGAAACGGGGCAACGGGAAGTGGTGGTGAGCAAGTCGATCCGCGAGCGCTTCGCGCATGCCAACATCGGTGACACGATGGAGTTCGGCAAAGGATCGTGGAAGGTTGTAGGCGTTTTTGACGCTGGTGGATCGGCCTACGAGTCTGAAATATGGGGCGACGTGAATCAGATGGCCTCCGACTTCGACCGCCAGGGAGGATTTTCGTCGGCGTATCTGCGGGCGACCGATCCCATCGCCGCCGAGGCGCTGAAGAATCGTGTGAGCGACGATCAGCGGCTGAAGCTCGACGGATTGATCGAGACCGACTATTACGCGAAGCAAACCAGTTCCGGCACGCCGATCAAAATCATCGGGATCGTCGTCGCGATCATCATGGCGATCGGCTCGATTTTCGCCGCCATGAACACCATGTATGCGGCGGTGGCGTATCGCGGGCGGGAAATTGCGACGTTGCGCGTGATCGGCTTTTCGCGGCCGGCCATTCTGACTTCGTTCGTGCTGGAGTCGCTGATTTTGGCCCTGCTAGGCGCGATTCTGGGCATTGTGCTGATGCTGCCTTTCAACGGCATGCAGACCGGGACCTCGAACCAGGTCACGTTCAGCGAGGTCGTGTTCGCCTTGCGCATTACGTGGTCGGTTGCGTTCGCGGCGGTGTGTTTTGCCCTAGTGATGGGATTCTTCGGCGGGCTCGCTCCCGCCTGGCATGCAGCACGGCAGAATATTTTGAACGCGCTGCGGGGATAGTAGCACTTCGCTTGACACGGAATGTTTTGAAAGGGCGCGCCTTAAAGCGTGCGCCAGGCAACTGCAACGAGCGCGGCTTTAGCCGCTGAGGGAACGTTGCCTCAGGGCCTGAAGGCCCAACGCAACTGGGGCTTTCGGGCGGCGTGGCTGAAGCCACGCCCTTTCAAAGCGGTGCGGAGAGATATTGAAGGAAACAATCTGAGCGAGCAGTTCGTAGTTTTCAAATATGGCGATTGATACCAAACACGAAGATCTGCGGAGCTTGCGCATTGACCGCTCGCAGCGCGGCGATAATGGCGCCGGCGAGCCGCCGACCTGGGCGCGACGTTACATCATCGTTGGGATCGCGGTAGTCGTGCTGCTCGGCTTAGTCACCCTCGCCTACCGTGTCTTGTCTGCGAGCGTGCCGGAAGTCGAAGTCGCCCGCGCCGCCGCCGAGTCGAGCGACGTGGGAGGAACGGTGCTTTCGGCGACCGGCTACATCGTGGCCCATCACACTATCAACGTGAACTCAAAAGTGACGGGCCGCTTGGCGTGGATTGGCGTGGAGAAGGGCGACAAGGTTAAAGAGGGCCAGGTGCTGGTCCGCCTGGAAGATCAGGAATTTCGCGCCGCGTACGAGCAGGCCGAAGGTGCTGTCGCCAATGCTCGCTCCTATCTCGAAGAGCTGCAGCACGGTTCGCGGCCGGAGGAGATTCAGCAGGCGCAGCATAATCTCGATGAAGCCCGCGCGACGCTGGTGAACGACAAGCTTACGCTCGACCGCACGAAGGAGCTCGCCACGGCGGGCGTGGTTTCGCGGCAGCAACTCGACGATGCGACCGCCAAGTTTGAGGCCGATCAGGAGCGCGTGAATTCGTTGCAGAAAGCGTTTGAGCTGACGCACATCGGTCCCAGGCAGGAGGAGATCGCCCGCGCCCAGGGCGCTCTCGTGCAGGCACAGGGGCAGCTTGATTATGCGAAATCGCAGCTGGATGCGACGATCATTCGCGCACCCGTGACCGGCACGATTCTTGATCGAACAGCAGAAAAAGGTGAACTCATCACGGCACAGTTTGCCAGCGGATCGGCGGGCGGGCCGCAGGGATCGGTTGTATCGCTCGCTGACCTGAACGATCTGCAGGTCGAGCTCGATATCGCCCAGGCCGACTTTGCTCGGCTGAGCCCAGCGCAAAAGGCAAAGGTCACGACCGACACGTATCCGGACAAGGAATACGACGGCGAGATCGCGCAAATCTCGCCTGAGGCGAACCGGCAGAAAGCGACGGTGCAAGTCAAAGTTCAGGTGCTGAACCCGGACAAGTATCCCGAGATCCAGCTGCGGCCGGAGATGAACGCCACCGTAAAATTTCTCGCCAATGAGACACAGAAGGGCGCAAAAGGCCCACAGGGCGTCTTTGTGCCCGCGACGGCGATTCGCGATCGCGACGGCAAGAAGATTGTTCTGATTGCCTTCAACGGCAAGGCGGTCGCGCGCGAAATTCACGTACTGAGCCAGCGCAGCGACGGAGCGCTGGTCGACGGACTGGTCGGCGGCGAAAGCGTCATCACGACTGCACCAGCAACTTTGAAGGACGGGGACAAAATCAAAATCAAAGGTCAAAACTAACAGGGACAAAACTAAGAAGACGCAATCCTAAGAAAGGGTAATCATGAGCACAGTCGCACAAACTAACGTTGCCACCAGCACCAAAGTCGTGCAGGCGCGGGGCGTCACGAAAATCTTCAAGCGCGACGCCTTCGAAGTGAAGGCGCTGGATGATGTCTCCATCGATATCGCCAAGGGAGAATTCCTTGCGCTCATGGGCCCTTCGGGCTCGGGCAAAACCACGCTGCTGAATATGATCGCCGCGATTGATCGCCCGACGGGCGGCGAACTGCTGGTGCAGGGGCAGGATATTTTCCGCTTCAGCGACGGCCAGATTGCCCGCTGGCGCAACGAGCACATCGGCTACGTGTTTCAGACGTTCAATCTGATTCCTGTGCTCACTGCGTTTGAGAACGTGGAGTTGCCGCTGCTGCTGACCAAGCTGAATGCGCAACAGCGCCGCGACCACGTGGTGACGGCACTGAAACTGGTTGGACTGGAAGATCGCGCCGACCACCTGCCCAAGCAGCTTTCCGGCGGACAGGAACAGCGCGTAGCCATTGCGCGGGCCATTGTCAGCGATCCGACTTTACTGCTCGCTGACGAGCCGACAGGAGACCTCGACAGCCACTCGGCCACGGAGGTTTTGGAGATTCTGAAGCGGTTGAATGAGGACTTTCACAAGACGATCGTGTTGGTCACACACGATCCGCACGCGGCTTCGTACGCGCACGTGACCCGGCACCTGGAAAAAGGAATGCTGCTGCCGCCGGGCTAACCGGCCGCTTCCGTGTACGACACCGCCCCGAAGCGCGACCGCTCAGGCGTGTGCGAAGTTCGAGACAACAGGGGTTGATTCCATTGCAGGACTCGCATCTGCTACCCAGCGCCAGGCGCGTTTGCCGTTGCTGGCGTGCACGGCTTCGGCCTCGCCATATTCCACCAGGCGGTTCAGTACCGTTGTCACGGAGGCCATCGGATCCTTGTGCCGCGCCAGCATGGCGGGCAGCTTCTGCTCGAAATATTCGCAGATGTCGCGTGCGCTCAAGGCGCGTCCGGATTCCATCAGAATCATGCGGCATGCCTTGGTGAATCCCGGCTGGCGGCCGTTGGTCTTGCGGTCGACCAACTCCATGAGTTCATCGTTCAGCACCCCATCGCCAAACAGATTCGCCAGGCCACTAATGGTTTGCTTGACGGTGCCGATGCGCTTGACCACTTCGGCGCGCTGCTGCATCAATTGGCGTAGCTCCTCGTGCGCCTGACGGATTACTTCCTGCACGTGCGCCATGTCATATTTGTCTGTTGGCTTGAGCGAACCGTTCGTCTTGTGCGCGTTTTCCATGCCATCCCCCAGAAGTGGTCACTCCAGATTGATCAAGGCGCCGCAAGATCAGCGCTTCCAAACGCAAAGTTCCTGATGGCCGCACATGCGGCCCCGCGAGAGGCAAAATCCCGCTTTGAGTGTCTATACGATGGACCCCTCTCCGCAGTTCCCCTGAAGGTTTGAATGCGGAAACCGGAGCCGCCAAACCCACAGGAACTGTTTGATTAGACGCAGGAATTGCCGATTGGTTAACCGGCGAGAATGTGAAAGTGACGAATCCGCATTGCCGAACTGCGAACGTCGAGGGACGAGGGACGACTGCACCCGAATCGATGCAGCCCCTGAGCCCTGAGTTGCCGTGGAGGTCAGTGCAGAAAGATGACCAGCAACCGGCCGTCGGAGTGGTAACCGTCACCCGTGGCGTTCTTGGCGTCCTGGACCGGATTCGGCGGCAGGTAATAGCTCACCGATTTGACTTGATTCGCCTTCTGCAGGCTGCTGCCGATGTTGTCGCGCTCGCCGTCGACGGCGGGATCAATCTTGTGCGTGACGCTATTGTTCCGCTTGTCTTTGGCGAAGCCAATGTCGTGCGTTCCCGCGCCCACCCAGACCTCCTGTCCCTTCCAGATGAACGGCGCTTTCCAGATGCGGAAGTGGTGGCGGCTGGCGACCATGGCGATGGGTTCGGCCATTTCGTAGCCAAAATCCTGCTTGCGCCCGAACAGGTACAGCGTGCTCATGGGCATCTGCAGGTAGTCCTTGTTTTCGTAGGTCTCCTCAATGGCGTTCAGGACCGCCTTCTTGTTTTCCGTATCGGCCACGTGCCATGAGGCGGCATCGAGGGCGGCTTGCACGTCCTTCTGCTGCCCAACGATCACGAAGTTCACCATGTCGCCGAGATTCTGGAACTGGTCGTTGACCCGGCGTGGCAGGCTATCCAGATTCTTACGTAGGTCTCCATCCAGCGATGCAGTCGACACCTGGAGCGGAGCGGTCGATGTGGCACCGCTGCCGGAGCCGGATTCCGACTTGCCCATGCCGAACTGCCCCGCCATGAAAATCTGCGCGGCTCCGGCCAATTCGGACTTGAGCTGCTGTCCACGGTTCTGCTCGCTGCTGGAGGTATTGGCAGGTGCGGAAGTGCTGGCATTTCCGCCAGCGGGGATTTTGTGCACTGTTATGTTGAATCCTGCAATACACCCCCCGCCACCGGCCACGTTCAACCCGAGAAACAAGTGAGAAGGTTCCTCGATGTGTAACGTGGCTTGCTTTCCCACCAGGATGGGAGAGGCGCCCTGCGCGTGCAATCGTGCGATGAGCGCCACGGCCGGCGCGGAAGGCAAGGGCAGGCTACTGGCGTCGCTCGAATAGCACGGGGATGGCGCAGAGGATGCTGCAGCGGATGGAGCAGAGAGCGTCTCTGCGGCGAGCTCCTTGATTTCCACTGTGTCTCCGGTTTGCAGGTCGAGACCGGTATCGGTCCAGGGTTGCGAAGCGGAGACCTGAAAGTTGAAATCTTGGGTAGACGAGCTGGCCTGCGCCTGAAGCGGAGAGGCGCTCATCAGCAGGATGGTGAGGAGCGCAAAGATGCAATGTCTGACCATATCTCACTTCCAGATGATGAAGATTCTTTAACCTTCATTATCGTCCTGAGCAATCCTACAGCACCAGCCCTTCGTAATGGTTAGTCCCGAAAAAGAGCCATCCCCGAATTGGGAGCCTCCGCCGTGCGAACGCCGTCAACTCGCTCGGAGGGAGCCAACCCGTTTGCCGTGGGTCTCCGATGGTAGACAACAAGGAGCCGCAGTGCTAACGGCTGTAAAACCCGCTATAGCAGCCACGCCATTGTCGGTATTGCTCGTGGGTGCAAGAGAGGAGGATTTCTTCCTGGTTCGCGAAATCCTGGAGCGGAATCGACACACGCTCGCGGCGGACCTGGATCACGCCCACACGCTCGAAGAGGCCAAGGCGATGCTGCAACAGAAAGCGTACAGTTTATTGCTGTTTCAGCATGACACCGACAACTCCGAGGCCGTCCAGCTTCTTTCCCAAATTCAGCATACGCGGGTCACCATCCCCTTCATCCTGCTCACCGAAGACGCCGATGAAAGAACGATCGCAGAGATCATTGAAGCAGGAGCGTGGAATTGCGTGCCCCGGTCGCGACTGGATGGCGCCACTCTGATGCGGACCATCCACAGCACTCTGGCCCTGCACTCGCTGCAGCAGGAACAGCAGATCGCCGAAAAATCGCTGCGGAAACTTTCGCGCGCCGTCGAGCAGTCACCGGACGCGGTCATGATCACCGACCGTCACGGAATCATTGAGTACGTCAACCCTGCGTTCGAGGCCTTGACTGGCTACAGCCGCGAAGAGGCTTGCGGCACAACTCCGGCCATCCTCAAGTCGGGGGAGCAGGGACCCGACGTTTACCGCGAACTGTGGCAAACCATCCTGGCGGGCAACGTATATCGCGGCATTCTGGTCAACCGCAAGAAGAACGGCGAAAGGTACTGCGTGGAAGAAAGCATCAGCCCAGTGCGCGACACCGAAGGGCAAATCACGCATTTCATCTCGAACGGGCGCGATCTGACCGAGCGGCACCGTCTGGAGGCAGAACTCCAGCAAGCGAAAAAGATGGATGCCATCGGGAATCTGGCCGGCGGCGTGGCTCACGATTTCAACAATCTGCTTACGATCATTACCAGCTACGCCGAACTTGCTCTCGACAATGTGATTCCCAGCGGTCCGCTGCAGGCCAAGATTCAGGAGATTCTATCGGCGGCGCGGCGAGCGGCAGAACTCACGCGGCAACTGCTGGCCTTCAGCCGGAAACAACCGCAGATCCTGCGCGTGGTGGACCTGAATTCCGTGATTGCGAGCATCACCAAGACGCTCCCTCGCCTCATCGGCGAAGATATCGAACTGATTTTCCGGCCCGGTGAACAAATCGGCCGCGTACGCGTCGACCCCGTTCAGATCGAGCAGATTCTCATGAACCTTGCCGCTAACGCCCGCGACGCCATGCCGCAGGGTGGACGCCTTCAGATCGAGACCGGCACCGTGACGCTCAACGACGAGTACATCCACTGTAAGCAGGCCGCCATTCCTGTCGGCCAATACGTCCTGATCACGGTGAGCGACAACGGAGCCGGGATCCCCGAGCACCAGTTGCCCCACATTTTCGAGCCCTTCTACACGACAAAAGCGCCGGGAGAAGGAACCGGGCTGGGACTTGCCACGGTCTACGGAATCGTGAAGCAAAACAAGGGGTTCATCTGGGCCTACAGCGAGCCCAACATGGGCACGGTGTTCAAGATTTACTTGCCCTGTGTGGCGGAGCGGCATCAGACCGAAGCAGGGGCGGAGAGTGCTCCCGCCGCGCTGCCCCGCGGCTCGGAAACCATACTTCTGGTGGAAGATGAACTCGCTGTCCGTCGTGCCGCGGCAGAATTTCTCACACTGCAGGGCTATAAGGTATTAGAAGCAAAAGACGGTGTCGACGCACTTTCGATCGCGGGCCATCATGGTTCGCCCATCCACCTGGCAGTCACCGACGTGGTGATGCCTCAGATGAGCGGCGGGCAATTGGCCAAAGAACTCAGCCGTCAGCGGCCCGGAACCAGGCTCCTGTTCGTTTCCGGATATGCCGGCAAAACGGTGCTCGACCACCACGTGGCCGGCCCCGCTTCGAATTTTTTGCAGAAGCCCTTCACCCTGAAACAGCTTTCCAGCAAAATTCGCGAAACGCTTGATCGCAACGACACGTCAGCGGCGTGCACGCAGTGATCGAGTGCCCGCGCCTCCCGGCTTGGGCGGTTCGTCGCAACTTGATTGAATCGAGCCCGGTTTGATCAAGCTTGGTTTGATCGTCTAACGGGCGAGTCCCTATAATCAGCCTGCGCGGACTCCGCATGAACCTTCCCACAGGCCTTCAGTCCCAACCAGTTCAACGGTCTTCTTCTACGTCGCGGTCTCCGTCGTCATGGTCGTCGTCTTTAGTGACGTCGCTATTGGTTCTGGTTGCGCTGTGGCTCGCCATCTACGTTGCGGGAATGTTTACGCCGCCGCTGCTCGACGATGTCGATACCGTCCACGCCGAGGCCGCGCGCGAAATGCTGCTGCGGCACGAGTGGGTGACGCTTTACATTAACGGGCTACGTTACCTGGAAAAGGCGCCGCTGATGTACTGGGGCGTGGCCCTAAGCTACAAAGTTTTCGGCATAAGCGACTGGAGTACGCGCCTGCCGCTGATGTTGGGTGTGCTCGCCACGATTCTGGCCACCTACGCATTGGGCCGCTTCGCATTCGGCGCCCGGGGCGGATTTTATTCCGGCGTGGTGCTGGCTACATCGATTGGCCCATATATCTTCACGCGCTTCATGATTCCCGACGTTCTGGTCGGGCTGTGGCTGACGATCTCATACTTGTTTTTTCTGCGCTCGCTCGAAGAAGACCCTCCGTCGCGCCTCACCTGCTGGGGATTTGCGGTAGCGTGCGCATTGAACGTTCTCACCAAGGGCCTGATCGGGCTGGTATTTCCCATCGGCACCATCGGTGTCTATTTGCTTCTGACCCGCAACTTGCAGCACTTGGCCAAGCTGCGCGTGGTCTCGAGCACGCTGGTTTTTCTTGCGCTCGCCGCCCCGTGGCACATACTTGCTGCGATTCGTAATCCGCCGCAGGGGCAGGCGCGCGGCTTTCTCTGGTTCTATTTCGTTAACGAACATTTCCGCCGTTTCATCGGCACACGCGAACCGCCCGGGTATGACACGGTCCCGCTGCTGCTGTTCTGGGCGTTTCTGGTTCTCTGGCTTGTGCCCTGGGCGGTGTTTCTGCCACCGGCGATGAAGAGTGTGCCGTGGCGGCATCTTGCCTTAGCGCTGTCCCGAGTTCAGCGGGCGAATTTGTTTTTTTTCCTTTGGCCGCTGGTGATTTTGCTCTTCTTCAGCTTCTCGACGCGGCAGGAGTACTACACCATTCCGGCGCTGCCCGCAGTGGCATTGCTCGCAGGAGGCTGGCTGGCTCGCGAATCATCAGCGGACGCCGCGGAAGCCGATCAACGTGCGGGGTGCGTGTCTTCGCTCGTTCTGATGATCGTTGGCGTTATCGGAGCGGCCGTGGGGCTTGCGCTATTCACAATGACTCGCCAGCCGCCCGCCGGAGCCGATTTGGCGGAACTGCTGAAGAAGAATCCCCAGGATTACGACCTTTCGCTCGGCCATGTGCTCGACTTCACACCACAGGCACTGGGAATGTTTCGCGGCCCGCTGCTCGGCGCGTGCCTGGCTCTGCTGTTTGGGACGGTGCTGAACTGGTGGCTGCGTCGCAAAGGCAAGCCAGCGTTTGGAAACGTCGCTCTATCCCTGATGATGGTTGGCCTGCTCACGTGCGTTCACATATCGTTCGCCAGGTTCTCGCCGATTCTCTCGTCGTACGATCTCGCCGCGGCGATTGAAAAGGTCTATCGCCCCGGGAATCTCATCGTCATTGACGGTGAGTACCACGAAGCATCGACTCTGAATTTTTATCTCCGCACTCCCGTGCGCGTGCTGCATGTCCCGACCGGTGCATTGTGGTATGGCGAGAAATTCCCTGATGCGCCGCACGTGTTTGAGACGCAGCAGTCTCTCGCTGCGCTTTGGCCAGGACCTGCGCGCATTTTCGTTTGGACCGATCAGGACGATCCGAAGGAACTGGCCGGCTTGCCACATTTCCTGCTGGCGCGCAGTGGCGGCAAGTCGATCTTTATCAACGGCAGACTCGACGAATAGCGGTCTCTCACGTTTCCTTGCCACAAGATTCTATCGCGAATTAACATAAAGGACACATGCATCTGGTTGCAGACATCCTCTTGGGCGTAGCTGTTTTCGGAACGCTCACGTCGACCATCTCTTTTTTGCTCGCGATCCTCGGGGCCATTCGATTCCGGCACAGCGCCCTGGAGGAACAGGAAGCTTTCAAGCATCTGACGAATCTTCCGCCGGTTACCGTCCTTAAGCCCGTGCACGGCCTTGAAGCGCGATTGCGGGAGAATCTCGAAAGCTTCTTCCGGCAGGACTATCCCAAATTCGAGATCATCTTCGCGGCGGATGAGGCGGATGATGCCGCGCTGCCGCTGGTTCGAGAGCTGTGCGCGCAGTTCCCGAACATTCCCACGCAAATCATGGTCACCGGAAAACCGCCGTGGCCAAACGCGCAAAACTACTGCTATCACCGGATGACGGATGCTGCAGCTTACGACATTCTGGTTACCAGCGACAGCGATGTGGAGGTTGCACGCAACTACTTGCGTAAGGTCGTTCCCCCTTTGCTCGATCCAAAGGTTGGAGCCGTAACCTGCGTGTTTCGAGGAAAGGGCACCGGGGGAATATGGTCTGAAGTCGACGCCATCGGACAGTCCGTGGAGTTTACGGCCGGAGTAGTGACTGCGAATTTCATGGAAGGAATGAAATTTGGGCTTGGGCCAACGATTGTGGTTCGTAAAGATTCGTTGGCCAAGGTCGGCGGTTTTGCCGCGGCCCGCGAATATCTTTCCAACGATTTCGTTATCGGCAACTTCATCGCAAAAGCGGGGTACCGAGTCGTGCTGTCGGGCCATATTGTGGATCACGCGTCGCCACCGATGACGTTCAAGAAGATGTGGGAGCGTCAGATGCGCTGGGCCATGGGAACTCGCTATTCGCGGCCGAAGGGCCATTTCGGCAGCGGACTCACTTTCGCGACCCCGTATGGAATTCTCGGTCTGATTGCGGGCGCAGCGGCTGGATATCCAGCGCTAGGTGTGGCGTTATTCGCGATCGCGGTGCTGGGCAGAATGGTTGAGTGCTGGGCCATCGGCTGGTGGACGGCGCGCGACGTCGCGGCACGAGGGGTGTGGGTGCTGCTATATCCGTTGCGGGACCTGCACGGCTTTATCGTCTGGTGCGCCAGCTATCTGGGCACGCCCAGGCGGCTGTGGCGCGACACAAATTACGTGTTGCTCAAGGGCGGGCGGTTGGTGGCAAAACGGGCCGACGGATCGGTACTGACCCCTTGCTAGCCCCATCATGCGCCGGGGAGACTAGCTGCGATGCCGGATCAGCTTCCCGCGCGATTGTGGTGCTTCAGTCGAATCTTTCCGTCAGCGTAGAGCGTGTAGATTTCGCCGCGAAAACGTATGTCGTTCGACAGATAGCTCCAGGCCCAGAACAAAAAGCCCATCAGGTCGCGCAAGGGATAGACGAGACTCCAGGCTGGCGATTCGCGATCTTTCACGACACCCCACCCGACAGCAAGCGCCTGCACGACGCGATTCACGACTCCCCACGCCAGAAGGCCGAGACCGAGCCGCCAGCTCCCGAGCAGACACTCGGAAACGCAGCCGAGAATCGCGAACGGCATCGCAAACGTGAGCAACGACCCGAGATGGCCCATGGGCCGCGAGAAGCGCGTGCTGCGGGCCCAGCCCATCTGGTGCCGCATGGAAGGGAGGAATGCGCCGTTGGTCACTACATGGTCGATGATCTCTGTCGCGAGCACGACTCTTAGCCCAGCCCGGCTGATCCAGTTGCCGAGGACGAAATCATCGGCGAGATAATCGGCGAGCCCGGCAAAACCGCCAATGGCGGCGATTGCCGACTTCTTCGTCGCCATGCACGGCCCCAGGGCGAACTGCATGCCTTCCATCATGTCGGCAACTAAAACGCCGGAGCTCATCTCGACCGACATACCCATCGCTTCCAGGCGCGACCACGGTCCACCGGTTGGGACGCCCCGGTAGAGGCAGGTGACCATTCCCACTGACGGATCTGCAAGTGGCGGCGCGACGTTACGCAGAAAGTTTTCGCCGACCCGGACGTCTGAATCGGTGATGACGATGCAAGGATGAACCGCAGCACGGAGCAACGCGTCAAGCGACCAGATTTTCGGATTCACCCACGGCGGTTCGCCGCATTCGATTTTTCGCGCCTGCACTCGGCTTGGCGTCGAGGCCTGCACCTGATCGACAACTTTCATAGCCGCATCTGTGAGGTGGCGGGCGCAGAAAATCAGTTCGTATTGCGGATACGATTGCGAGAAAAAGCTCGAGATGTTCTGATCCAGTCGCGGCTCAGCCCCGTGAACCGGTTTGAGCACGCTCAGCGGAGGGAGATCTTCGGAACTCAGCTGTGATTCGGCGCGCCGGGAACGCAGATGAAAGCGCAGCGCCGCTGCCAGAACCAGCAAGAGATAAGCCGTCGAGGAGAGCGTTCCCAGCAGGGCGATGGAGAGTAACGCGAGGCGCAGCGCGTGAACCATAGTCCGAGCGAAGCGTAAGTATAGCGGACGATGCGGACTCCGCGGAGAGTATTCTGCGCGCCGGGATTCCATTCCTGCTTAAAGGGAAGCTAGGGCGCCATGCGGATCAGGCGGCCATCTTTCAGCTGGAAACGATCGCCGCGCCAGGTGACGTTGTGGCCGAAGAAACTTACGGCCCAAACCGCAACCGCGACCAGATCCCGCAGTGGAAGCAGCCATAGATGCTTGCCCAAATGCGCGTCGCGCAGCACCGATTTGCCCACAAGCAGTGCGACAGCCAGGCGCAGTAGCGCAACAAGTCCCAGCACCGCCCAAGACCAGGCTACGAAACGAGCGGCAATCAGATTTGTTAGAGCCCACGTCAAGCCGAAGGTCGACACCAAGCCGATGTAGCCTCCGAGGCGCGCATCGCGCACGCCGCGCGCCCACCGCAGCTGGTGCGACAAAAATCCTCCCAGAGTGTATGCCGGAAGGTGCGTCTCGACGACCACGTCGGAAAGCAGTACCTCGAGGCCGCGGCCCGCGATGCGGCGCCCGAGTTCGTAATCGTCGGCAAGAAAATCGACCACGGACTTGAATCCGCCGATGCGCTCCAGCTCCGAGCGGCGGAAGGCCAAGGTCGAGCCAAGGCCGAACCGCAGTCCGCTTTCCAGTTGCCGCGCCACGAGCACGCCGGGGCAAAAATCCGTGCTGATGCCCAACGATTCCAGCTGCGAACCGAGCGTCGGAGCGGCGACGCCGCGGTACAGGCAGGTCACCATGCCGACTTTTTCGTTAGTGAGCGGCGCGATCACACGCCGGAGATAGTCCTGCTCCACGCGAATGTCGCTGTCGTTGACGACGAGGAAGTCGTAGTGGGCATGCTGCACCATCTGTTCCAGATTGCTGACCTTCACGTTGGCGCCAAGAATTTTGTCGCACACAACCAGCCGGATGCTGCGATCTGGAAATTCCCGCTGCAGTTGACAAACAGCCGCCACGGCCGGGTCTGCGGGATCGCTGACACCGAAAATAATTTCGTACTCCGGATAGTCCTGCAGGCAGTGGCTGCGGAAGCTCTCGTAGATGTCCGGGTCGGTGCCCTTGAGCGGCTTGAGAATCGAAACGGGAGGCAACACCGGTGTGGAGCACGTGCTCTCAGCGGCCCGTCGTTGGCGCAGGAATGCCGCCGCGCTCCACAGGCAGACCACGTAGTAAATGGAACTGGAGAGACAGCCTAAGAGTGTGACCCATATCGCGACGGACCCAATGCTCCCGACGGTGGAGTGAATCATGCGCTACCAAGAGCCATTCTATATGCAACTTAAGGAAGGCTTATCTGAGCGACGGCAGGGACTGAGCCCTTGTACTTCTTATTGGCAGCATACGGGTCGGCGAACAGGCCCGCCTCCACCAGTTTCCGGTTGGCGATGCCGAAGATGTAGTGCCAGATCATGGTGAAGCCGTCCTCGAACGGTACGCCGGACCGGGTGAAACTAAGATCGCGCAGCTCCGTTTTCATTTTCGGGTAGTTCGCCGCCAACCATTGGTCCATCACTGAATTCCCAATCGCGAGCAAGCGCTTGACCATAGCCTCGTCGCGTTTGGTCAGCACCGGAATGTTGACCTGGTAGTGGTCGCCGCGCAGGCTCACAAATTCGAGCGCTATGAGCAGTCGCACTAGCGGCTCCGCCTCGTCGGTGGGCATGTTGGCGGCCTGGGCTAGCTCTGCCAACGTCTTCTCGCCATCCCGCAGCGACACCAACATGCGGGTTATGGGCACTCCTGTCTGTCTCATCGACGTGTCGAGCATGGATTCAATGGCGGGCTTCAGCTCGTCGGGATAATCGGTCTTCCCTATACGGCCGGGCAGCCGCCAAAACAGGTCCGGCAGAGTGTAGCGTTTTGAAAAATGGTCTCCAAACGACGTCATCGCGATACCGTCGTATTCGGAATTGTGGCTTCCCCAATAGATGCGTTCGAGGGAGATAGACGTAGTCTCCTCCGCATCAGGTACGTATTTTCCGTCTGGCCTGTCTTCACTGACCTTGCGGTATCCCTTGGCAGCAGTCAGATCGAGACCGTCCCAGTCCAGCGAGGCGCATCCGAGAACGAAGTACGCAACGGCTTTACGATCCACGCTGGGAAGATCGTAGCTCTGCAAAGCGGCCTCAATCTCTTGTCGGTGAGTCAGCACGCCCCTGGCAAGCGAGTCTGCGTAAACCTCGGTGGACTCACGAATACGCTTCACATCGGCAGCCGTGAACAGGGCGAAGTTGAGAAAATAACGGTCGCCCTCACGGCGGATCAGCTTCAACTGCAAGAGATCGTTGACTGAGACAGTCGCGCCTTTCAGCGCTGACTCGACATCGCTGATCGGACGCGGTCCAGCAGCAAGGCCGAGCAACATCTTTTGCACCGCAAGGTCGCTCATGGCCTCGTCATAGCAAGGCTTCGCAGTGCAGGAGCTGCTGCCGACTATGCTGTAGTGCAGGAGCGGTTGCTCCTGCGCCAGCAGCGCACACGTACATAGCAGGATAGGCCACACACATGCTTGCGTTGTCTTCATCGCCTTTCCCTCCTGTGGAGATGACGACGACCGAAAGAAACGGTTAGCAAGGTGAGATGCTGCTAAAGCTAAGGGTCCGCCAGCGCTCGGAGTTTCAAACCGGGCTTTTATTCGTACCGCAGCGACTCGATCGGATCGAGATTTGCCGCCTTCCATGCCGGATAAATGCCGAACACCAACCCGACTGCCGCGGCGGAACAGAATCCGAACGTCACCCAGAACATCGACAGATGAGCCGGGAGGGAAGGCCACACCGCCGGAATCACCCAGACCAGAATCGCTCCCGTAAGGATGCCGAGCACTCCGCCCACCGCCGTCAGCATGATGGCCTCGCACGTGAATTGCAGAAGAACATCGTTCTTGCGCGCACCCACCGCCTTGCGCACCCCGATCTCCCGAGTACGCTCGGTCACCGAGACCAGCATGATGTTCATCACGCCGACGCCGCCAACGATCAAGCCAACGCTCGAGATCGCAAACATGCCGATGAACAATCCGCCGGTGACCTCGTTCCAGACTTCGGTGATGGAATCGATCGTGAACAGGGAAAAGTTATCGGGTTTGTCGAAGGGCACTTTTCGTCGGCGCCGCAGCACTTCGCGGATCTCGTCCATCGCTTTGGGCATGTCGTCGTGCGAGGTAGCTTTGACGACGATCCAGTGCTGCTTCAACTCGGGATGCAACTTCTTGAACGTACGGAGCGGGAAAAAGACGCGGTTGTTGATCGGATCCTTTCCCCCGTTGAACAGCGACTGGATCGGGCCCACCGTGCCGATGACCTGAAACAACTGTCCCTCAATGGAGACCTCTTTGCCCAAAGGGTCCTGGTTCCCAAACAGTTCCTCGGCGGTATCGCTGCAGAGAACGACCACCGGAGTGCGATGCTCGTCGTCGGACTCGCTGAACCATCTTCCAGTGGCGAGCGGCAGATCCTCCACGTCAAATATCGAAGGCGTGTTGCCCTCGAGGATGGTGTCCTTGGCCTTTCGGCCCTGAAATTTGACGGTGTAAGTGCCGCCGATATCCGGGCGCATCAAACGAAGGATAGCCGAAACCGCTTTGACGTGAGGCAGGCCTTCGAGAGCTTCTGCGTCCTCCATGGTCAGTTCTTTGCGAGTCCGCATCTCTTCCGACATCCGGCCAAAAGTGAGGGGGTCGAGATGCCACGCAAAAATGACGTTGGACCCCACGGTGGCGAAGCGATCGCGCACGTTGTCGTCGAGTCCGCGGCCGATCGAAGACACGCCAATCACCACGGCGACGCCAATCACGATGCCGAGCACGGTCAGACCCGAGCGCATTTTGTTGCTGCGGATCGTGTCCGTGGCCATCTGGACGATTTCGCCGAATTCGGATCTGCGAAGCATAAAGATTGAGTCATTGAGAAGGCAGTCAGTTCGTTCAATGACTCAATGACTCAATGACTAAATCACTCAATGATCCAATTCCTACATTTCAAACCTTAGCGCCACGATCGGGTCCAGGCGCGCGGCTTTGCGCGCGGGATAGACTCCGAAAAATACTCCCACGCTGGCGGCAACCGTGAGTCCTGCGGCAATCGCCCAAAGCTTGATCGACGAGGGCATTCCGATGAGCGCAGTCACGGCTTCGGCGACGCCCACTCCCGACAGAACTCCTATGGCCCCACCGGCGAGCGCCAGAGTGACAGATTCGATGAGGAACTGCAGCAGCACATCGTCGCGGCGCGCGCCCATCGCCTTGCGAATGCCGATCTCGCGGGTGCGTTCCGTCACCGAAACCAGCATGATGTTCATGATCACGATGCCGCCCACCACCAGCGAAACTGCGGCGATGCCGATCGTCGCCATAAAAAATGTCTTGCTCAGGTCTGACCACATGCTCATCAGGCTGGCGTTGGTCTCGATCTCAAAGCTGTCGTCCTTGCCGGGCTGGTCGTGGCGGCGCGCCCGCAGCACCGCCCGCGCCTCGTCCATGGCCTGGTTCAAGGGCACGCCGCTGGCCGACGCTTTGCCCCAGATTTCGAGACTTCGGTTGTGCGACCCGTATTTCTTCGCGAACACCGTGATCGGGATCAGCGCGTAGTTGTCGGCACTCTGCCCCAGCGTCGTGCCTTTTTTCTTGCCGACCCCGATCACCTGGTAGGTCCAGCCGTCAATCTTGATCTCCTGGCCCAGGGGGTCGGCGCCGGGCAGCAAATGCTCAACAATGTCAGTGCCCACAACGGCCACCTGCAGGTGATTGTTCAAGTCGGTCTCGTTGATCATGCGGCCGGAGGTCAGGTCGGTGTCGAGAATGGTAGCGAGCGCCGGCGTGATGCCCTTGATATCGGTGTCATCGATGGACTGCTCTTCGTGCTTCACCTTGCCGCTGCCTTCCATCAGGGCGCCGACATAGTCACAGTGATGGCAGCCTTCGACGACGGCCTGGTATTCCTCCATCTCGAGGTTCTTGCGCTTCTCCTCTTCCAGGTAGCGGTCGATGTTGGTCTCGACCCTTGGCATTTTGGAGACGATAAACGCGTCGGCGCCAAGGTTGAAAATTTTCTTAGCGACGTAGTCGTTGAGGCCGGAGACAAAGGTCACGACCGCAATCACAGCAGCCACGCCAATCACCACGCCGAGCAAGGTCAGCACAGAGCGCAGCTTGTTCGCCCACAGCGAGCGCAACGCGATACGGATGGATTCGGCAAGATGCATGGGTCCGTGCCAGACCCGGGCGTCAGACCTTGACCTGAAGCTTCGCAACGGGATCGGCCAGGATTCAGTCTAACAGCGACTCGAGGGCGTTCGCTTGAGCCTCCGCCCACCGAGCGGGCCCCTTTTGAAAATTGGCTTAGGGGAACTTGCGTTCCTCTGGTCCAGCCCCGATGGATGCCTTGAGCGCTTTCGTAGCTGCGCCGGCAATGTCATCCTGCACCATAAGAATGTCGTCGAACGGCCTGTCATAGGTCTCGGACCAGACCACATAACCATTCTCAGCACGGATCAGCCGGGCAGCCACTCGCAACCTGTCGCCTGACTTGCGAACGCTGCCATCGAGCACGTAAGCGACATCGAGCGTCCTAGCTATATCTGCCACCGGTATCTGTTTACCTTTGAAGAAAAACGAGGATGTCGGAGGCGTTACCCGCAGGCCCGGAATCTTGCTCAGGCGGTCAATCAGCTCTTCTGTCATACCGTCGGCGAAGGTCTCCTCCTGCATGCCTTCGGTCAGGTCGAGAAAGGGCAACACGGCAATGGATTCCGGTGGCGGCGAGGTTACTGTGCGCGAGCCATCACCGATTGCGCCGGTGCCGTTGTGGCGAAAGGATGTAAGAACACCGAAGACGAGCATCACAGCGAACGCCGCGGCTATGCTCCATTTGAAGCTGCCTCGGCGCTGCGGCTCGGGATTCCTTAAGGCATCCCGCCCATCGGCACTGCCTGTGGTCGGACTCAGCCCGTCCGAAGCCGGCGCGCTGCCTTCCGGCGAGGCCGTGCCTTCGACTTTGCTGGAACGATCCGTATCGGCTCGCTCCGTCCATGGCCTTACTTCCGCCACCATCCGATACCCCAGCCGCGGAACGGTTGCGATGTAAGAGGGTTCCTTCGCGTCATCGCCGAGTTGACGCCTGAGCTGTGCTACGGCCTGGTAGACGGAATCCGGACTGACAGCGACCTCGGGCCAAACCTGGTTAAGCAAATCGTCGATACTGACAACTTCCCCGGCATGCCCCGCCAGGCATAGAAGCAACCGCATCGCCCGTGTATCCAGGCGCGCGCACTCACCCTCCCGCGAAATCTGGCCGGAGGCCGGATTGACGCACCATTCGCCGATGCGCAGCATTGTCGTGGCAAGACGTGTCATCGGGACCGCCGCACTGTATCCCCAACGAAACAGCGGTGCCCGGCGATTATAGAACAGCCTTAGAAAAGTCCCGGCTGCGTTCCCGACCCCTGGCCCAGCTAATCCCGCCTGCCGTGCATCATTTCAGAGAAGTTCAGAACTTTTCAGACCAACTTCAGGACTTCTCGGCTTCGTTCCGGGTATCGTGCAGCGCAACGCGGTTCAGGCCATGTCTTCTGAGGACCACGAGCAACCGTGTTGCCGAATTACAACAACCTGGAGGGGACAATCCCATGCTTGACGACGCTGCACAACTGGCTGGTAATTCAGTACGCGCCGTAGGAAATTCTGCCGACCGGCGCAAAAGGAGCGCTTTGTTAGCAATCGGCGTGGGCGCCATACTCGGTGGAACCGTGGATCTGATCGGTGCTTGCCTCGGTGAGGGATGGGACATACCGCTCTATGTAGCTGCCGGACTACTGGGACGGCAAGCTATCCATGGAGGCGTGGGCACCTACATTGTTGGCGTCCTCTGTCATTTCGTGATTGTCTTCTCGGCGGCGACCATCTATTACTTTACGGCCACTCGCCGACTGACCTTCCTGAAGGAGGCACCCATTGGTGTGCGGCTTGTTCTACGGCATGGCGATCGAACTGTTCATGCGGCTCATCGTCTTGCCGCTCTCCGGACTTCATGCAGGCGGACCCTACACACGCGAGGACATTATTCGTGGGCTAATCGGGCACATGGCCTTCATCGGCTTGCCGATTGCATTCAGCGTTTGGCGCTTCGCACCGTAGATCCAGCCAGTTTGTGGCGGACCTGACCAGTCGGGAATTCATCGTCCTTCGCATATAATGACCATGTAGGCAGCCGGACCGGACGGCCGCTCCGCTCATTTGGGCGGGGAGGAAAGTCCGAACTCCGCAGAGCAGTGTGCCGGATAACGTCCGGGACAGCCGGTTCAAGCCGGCTGGACGGAAAGTGCCACAGAGAACATACCGCCCCGCCCATTCTGGGCAGAGCCAGCCGACGGAATAGCGCTCTTTCGAGAATGGGCGGGGTAAGGGTGAAAAGGTGCGGTAAGAGCGCACCGCCGGGCCAGCAATGGCGCGGGCAGGGCAAACCCCACACGGAGCAAGACCAAATAGGGAGGAACCCCGCCCATTCGGTGGGTCCCGTTGCAGTAGAGACACGGACTTACGGAATGGGCGGGGACGTGCCGGCTCGGTGCGTCGAACCTCCGGGTAGGTCGCTAGAGCCGCGCAGCAATGCGCGGCCCAGAGGAATGGCCGTCCCGTGGGAGCAATCTCGCGGACAGAATTCGGCTTACAGGTCCGGCTGCCAACAAATTGACACAAACCGGAGAGTTGAGACGCGAGAGGTCCCTCGCATACATCCCTCGGGATTTCGCGTGCGGGGCTTAGCCTTTAGCTTGCCCTGAGCGACTGAGCGTAGCGAAGGTGTCGAATGGGCGCCGCCAAACGGCTCAACTTACAGGTCCGGCTGCCACAACTGATTTAAGTTCCGGCTGCTTTCAAATCAAATCGTCAGGAGCGCTTCATGTCCGCACCCAGCCGCCGGCCGGAGATACGCCGGCGCCGTACCCGCAAAGAGAAAATTGCCCAACTGAGGAAACGCCTGGCCGCCGCCAAAACCGACGCCGATCGCTCCCGCCTCACCGCCAAGCTGCACAAGCTGTCGGTCGCGTCTCCTGGCCAGCCGCTGCTGAAATAGTGGTCAAGTGAGGTCGCAGTTTCAGTCGGCGGCGGGCTGCTGGCCCGTGTGGGTTGGACCGTCGCCCGCTTGCTCCCGGTAGACTTCCAGAATTCTGCGCACCGAATCGTCCCAGGAGAATTTCGTCACCTGCTGGTAGCCGAGTTCCTTCATGCGGTTGCGCAGCGCCTGGTCGGTCAGCACGCGGTGCAACGCGCGCATGATCTCGAAGACGTTTTCCGGATTCACCAGCACCGCCGCGTTGCCCACAACCTCGGGCAACGAGGAAACATTCGAAGTCACAACCGGGGTGCCGTGCGCCATCGCCTCCAGCGGCGGCAGCCCGAAGCCCTCGTACAACGACGGGAAAACGAACACCTTCGCCACGTCGTAAAAAATCCGCAGCACTTCAATCGGCACAAATCCCAGGAAGCGCACGTCGTTCTGAACGCCGCTGCGCACCACCGTCCGCCGCAGGTCGGGATTGCCCGACAGATCGTCTCCAATAATGATGAGCTTCAGATCGGGGAATGCCTGGTCCCGCTCGAGTTCTGTTTTCAGCGCGGAGAACGCCTCGATCATGCGCACAACGTTTTTGTGCGGGCTGACGCGGCCCGCGTAGAGCAGGAACGGATACGTCACCTGGTAACGCTTGGCGATCAGTTCACGGTCGGCCGCGGTGGCGTGTCCGCGGAGAAAACGCTCATCGATGGCGTTGTAGACCACCTCGATGCGGTCGGAGGGAATTTCGAAGATCTTCTCGATCTCTGATTTTGTGAACTGCGATACGGCAAAAATGCGGGCCGCGCCACCGAGCACACGCCGGGTTAACTGGAAGTGCAAAGAGCGCCAAAAGCCACTCTGCTCGCGGGCCCGCGACATGTGCTCGAGCATGTCGTGCACTGTCATGACATAAGGACAGGGCATTGCCCGCGGCACGGAAAACAGATTCGGGATATGGACCAGATTGCAATTCAGCCGGGTTAGTGCAGTTCGGAATTCGCGATAACCCTGCAAGGTGCGCTCGGGCGCGCGCAACGGGACAGTGTGAAAGTTGGGCGGCAGGGCGCCGATTTCCTGGACTTTTTCCGGCGCGCCGATCAGAAGGTACTTGTTCTCGCGGTCGAGCCGCCCCAGGGTTCGAACCACGTTGCGGATGTACGTGCCGACGCCAAACTCGCTCATCCGCCGGATGTCGATGGCGATCTTCACCAAGGCATTGTAAACATAGCCGCGTGCAATGGCGCATGCATTCTATCTGGCGGGCTTGGTACTACACCACTCTGGAAGGTCGCCGGATTTTGAAATCTTCTTTGCAATAGTCCTGGCTTCGCAGAAAAGGTCAACCAGGGGGGCAGGCTGGCTCTGGTCCCGGTAGTGCGCGGGCATGAATCCGAGAAACATCAAGAAGTGGTGGCCTCTCGCACCATCGATCGAAAGCATGAAATCCCCGACGCTAGGGCCGGCATTCGCAAGAGCTTCGCCGTCGAAGAATCTGAGGTCAAGGCGGTTCAGGAGCATACGAAGGCGCTCCATTTCAGCAGCGTCGAGTTCTCCAGTGAAAACTTGCTCGTGGGAGTCATCCCACAGCATCCACCAATCAGGCACACAGCTCTTCAGTTCGTCTTTGGAGCATCTCCTCCAAGCCGAAACGCGATATCGAACTTCGCCGGCATTCGAAACAGTCAGCCGATAGTCCTCGGGCTTAGCAGAAGGTAGATGCGGCTTTGCCGCTTCCCAAGGAGAAAAGCGGCCGTGCCAGTCAACCGAGAGTATCTCCTTCGGTGCCGGCACTGCCTGACCGAATCCCAAGCCGAGTAGCGAGAAATAGAGAGTAACTGCCGCGATTGTGCGTGGTGATCCGCCCACTAGATCCGTACTTCCGCCTGCGCCTTGGCCCGGCGCTCTGCATACAGTGGAAACGCCTCGCACAAAGCGAGCACCTGCTTGCGGACTTTGGCCAGCAGCGCCGCGTCGGAGCGATTGTGCAACACTTCGGAGATCCACTTTCCGATCTGGCGCATGTCGGCTTCTTTCATGCCGCGCGTGGTCAAGGCCGGCGTGCCGATGCGGATGCCGCTGGGTTTCAGCGGCGGGTTGGTGTCGAACGGAATTGCGTTTTTGTTGACCGTGATGCCGGCCTGGTCGAGGGCTTTTTCGGCTTCGCTGCCCAGCATCCCTTTCGAGAAGACGTCCACCAGCATCAAGTGCGTATCCGTACCGCCGGAAATGACGCGGAAGCCTTCGCCGGCCAGCGTCTGCGCCAGTTCCTTCGCGTTCGCCACGATTTGCCGCGAGTAGTCGCGGAATTCCGGTTGCATCGCCTCGTAGAAACACACTGCCTTTGCCGCGATGATGTGCACCAACGGCCCGCCCTGCATGCCGGGGAAAACGGTCTTGTCGATCGCCTGGGCGAATTCGGCCTTGGAAAGAATCATTCCCGATCGCGGCCCGCGCAGCGTCTTGTGCGTGGTGGAGGTGACGATCTGCGCGTGCGGCACCGGCGAGGGATGCACACCTCCGGCCACCAGACCGGCGAAGTGCGCCATGTCGACGAGATAGATCGCGCCGACTTTGTCGGCAATCTGGCGCATGCGCGCGAAATCGATGATGCGCGGATATGCGCTGCCGCCGCCGATGATCAGCTTTGGGCGCTCTTTCTCGGCAAGTTTCTCCAGTTCATCGTAGTCGATGGTCTCGGTTTCCTTCGTCACGCCGTATGGAATGATCTTGTAAGTCTTGCCTGAAAAATTCAGGTGGTGGCCATGCGTCAGGTGCCCACCGTGTGCGAGGTTCAGGCCGAGAATCGTGTCCCCCGGCTGCAGCACCGCGGCGTAGGCCGCCATGTTGGCCTGCGATCCCGCGTGCGGCTGTACATTCGCGTGCTCGGCGCCGAATAACTGCTTGGCGCGGTCGCGGGCCAGATTTTCTACGACATCGGTAAACTCGCAGCCGCCGTAATAGCGCTTGCCGGGATATCCCTCGGCGTATTTGTTCGTGAATACCGAACCGGCGGCCTCGAGCACGGCTTCGCTGACAAAATTCTCCGACGCGATCAGTTCCAGGCCTTCGTGCTGGCGGCGGGTTTCATTGTCAATGGCGGCGGCAACTTGCGGATCGGTTTCAAACAGCGGGCGGGATATTCTAGAGTTGTTCATGTCGTTTTCCTGAATTCTGATTCCGGTTCTGACGATGATGATAGCGGCGTCTTGTATACATCAGCCTGATGAAGTTCCATATACCGCTCGGGCGACTCCAGCGATGTAAATCCAAACTGCGAGTAAAGACCGTGCGCGTCGCGGGTCAGCGGAATCCAGCGACGCAGGCCTTGCAGCGTAGGATGCTGCATGATGCATGCCATCAGCCACTTGTCCAACCCGTGATCGCGGTGCGCATCCAAAATGAACACATCGCCCAGGTACGCGATGATAGCAAAGTCGCTCACCACACGGGCAAAGCCGACCTGAGCACCGCTTCCATGATAAACGCCAAAGCACAGAGAATGCTCAATCGATCGCGCGACCACCTCCCGTGGAATGCCCTTGGCCCAGTAGCAACTGGTCAGGAACTCGTAAATCACGGCCAAATCCAGGCGGTCCGGGTCGGTGCTGATCACGTAGTCGCCGCGGCGATCCTCGATAATCTTGACATCGCTCCGGGCGTGACCGTCCTGCATCTGCCTATTTTACGCCGCGAAAATTCGACAGCGGGAGATTCCGTCAAAACGCGCTCACCACAAATGATAGTGGCCATCGCGGCGCGCCATTTCCACACGAACGCCGAATAGAGACGCCAACCGCTCGACCTCGAGTATCTCTTCCTTCGGTCCGTCTGCAACGACGCGGCCGCGGTCCATCAACACGACGCGCTGAATCTCCGGGACGATGTCCGCCAGTTCGTGTGTGACCAGGATGATCGCCGTGCCCGAGGTGGCAAGAGCGCTCATCGTCTGACGCAGGCTCTGCTGGGCTGCGAGGTCGAGCGAATTGCAGGGTTCGTCAAACAGCAATGCTCGCGGCTTGTGCACCAGGGCACGCGCAATCAGGACGCGCCGGGCTTCACCCGACGACATTTCGCACACAGCACGATCCGCCAGGTGCGAGATCTTCAGCTCGGCGAGCGCAGCATCGGCTCGCTCGCTCTGTTGCGGGTCGACCATATGATTGGGATAAATAGCCGTGCTGCTGAAGAAGCCGGAGAGCACGACATCTCGTCCACTGGCATCCCCGGTACAGGAGAGCATCAGATCATTCGAAACGATGCCCAGCCGCGTGCGCAGGTCGAAGACGTCCCAGCGCTCTTCGCCGAGAATCGCGAGCGATGACTCCGGCCGTGCGATCGGATAACACTCCCGCGTGATGGTCTTGATGAGCGTGGACTTCCCGCAGCCGTTTGGGCCCAGAATAGCGACGTGTTCGTTGGCGCCGATGCGCAAGGTGAAGTCGTCGAGCGCGACTTTCTGCCCCCGCATGACGCGCAGGTTGCGAAAATCGAGCAGCGGCGGTGTGGCATCCGGTTTCATTGCATCCAAAGTGTAGTCGAGACCCCCACGCCAGAAAACTGAGTACCGCGTACCGGGTACTGACAACTGTTTTACACTGAACTCGGATGCCGCTTCCCATCTACCGTCTGCGACGCCTGCTGGCAGCCACTGCCATCGTCTTAACGTTGGTGGTGTCGGCGATGTATTTCTACGCCCGGATGCGGACGCGCAACGTGCTCAAGGAAGTCCCCAACAAGATCGGCTACGACATCAAACAGACGGCCAGCGGATTCCAGTTCTCGAAATCCGACGGCCAGCGCACCCTGTTTACCGTACAGGCCACACACGTCAAGGAATTCAAGGTGAACGGGCGCGCCGAGCTGCACGGGGTGAGCATCTTGCTGTACGGCCGCGACTCCTCCCGCTACGACCAGATTTATGGCGACGACTTCGTCTATGACCCGCAAACCGGTGACGTGACGGCCACTGGCGAGGTGCAAATTGATCTGATGGCGAATCCTTCGGGCCTGACGAGTCCCGATCAGTCCATGCCAAAAGTGATGAAGAATCCCATCCACCTGAAAACGCGCGATCTGGTGTTCAACAAGGATAGCGGGAACGCCTCCACCGACGCGCGCGTTGATTTCCGTACCGCCCAGGCGTCGGGATGGGCCGTGGGGGTGAAGTACGCCGGCAAATCCAATACGCTTATCCTTTCCTCGAACATTCATGTGCAAATGGCCGGGGCCAGCAAAGCCGTTCTTCAGGCGGAGCATGGGATCGTTACCAACGAACCGCACCAGGTTGTACTGGACCACGCGCGGCTCGATCGCGAAGGGGTAACGGCGTTCGCCGATCGCGTTGTGTTTGACCTGGGTGCGGAAAATCAGGTGCAGCATACGCTGGCGACGGGCAACGTGAATGCTGAGACGCATGCCGCGGCGGCGGCGAAACCAGACATGCCTGTATCGGAAGCGCGTGGGCGCGCCGATCGGGCAGAATTCCTATTGACGGAGGCCGGAAACCTTGTGCGCAGCGCGATTCTGACCGGCAATGTTCACGCCGAGCAGGACGGACCACAACCGATCCAGGGCGACGCGGGGCGGGCGGTCCTGGAATTTTCGGCTGAGACCTCCGGTGGCAGCCCCGCGAAGCAGGCCGCCGCGCACAACCGTCCAAACCTTCTCGAAAGAGTGCACGCCCTGGACGGCGCCCGCCTGGAGCAGAGGGGCACGAGAACTGCGGGCAGCGATTCGGCCCAGAACGTTACACTGACGGCGCCTGTCATCGATTTCACGCTGGCGCAAGGACGCCTTCTGCAGCGCGCTGTAACCTCGGGTGCGGCCCAGATCACGATTACTCCCGCTTCGCCGACTGCAGCCGCGCCGAGCGCTGCCACGGCGGCAAGCCTCGAGGCCGCAGGGCAGCAGACCGTGATTACCGCCGGTCAGTTTGAGGCCAAGTTCGCCGCTGCCGAATCCGCGAACGGGTCAACGCAGAGCCGCATTACTGCCATCCACGGCGCTCCCGACGCGCGTATCGTGAATTCGAATCCCGGCCAGCCCGACCGCGTAAGCACCAGTGAATCGGTGGACGCGGCCTTCCTCAATGAAGGCGGCATTGAGTCTGTGACGCAAAGCGGACACGTCGCCTATACCGACAATCTCTCCCCCGACAAGCGAACGCAAGCCTGGGCTGACAACGCACGCTACACTCCCGCCGATCAGATGCTGGTGTTGACCGGTAATCCGCGCATAGCCACCGGCGGCACAGCCACCACCGCGAAGACAATGTGCATCAACCGGGCCACCGGCGACCTGCTTGCTGAAAACAACGTCAAGACCACCTATAGCGAACTCAAAGAGCAGCCGGGAGGCGCCTTGCTCGCCTCTTCGTCACCCATCCACGTCACTTCACGCACGATGACGGCCCACCGCGACCTGGGTGTGGCGCTCTACGTGGGGAACGCCCGGTTGTGGCAGGATGCCAACATCATTCAAGCCCCGTCGATCCAGTTCGACCGCAACCAGCGGTCCGTGCTGGCCCAGGGCACCGAGGCGCAACCGGTGCAGACTATTCTGGTGCAGAGCGAGAAGCCGGCTGCAGAGAAAGTTCAGCCTCCGGGAAAGTCCGAGAAAAAACCAGCGAACACACAGCGAGCCGATCAGAGTCCCCTCGGCCAGTCGAGCCCAATCGCGATCACGTCCGCGAAGCTGACTTACACCGACTCAGAGCGGAAGGCCCACTATGAAGGTGGCGTAACGGCCAAAGGTGTGGATTTCACCGCGACGGCCAAGCTGGCCGACGCCTACCTCCTGCCCAGGAGCCAGACCGCAACGAATCAGCAGCCTGCCGGTCCGGGTCAGCTCGACCACATGGTGGCGCAACAGAATGTGGTCATCCAACAACCCGGTCGCCAAGCCACTGGCCAACAGCTCATCTATACGGCGGCCGACGACAAATTCGTCCTGACCGGCGGGCCGCCTAGCATTTTTGATGCCGAACAGGGCAAGATTACCGGCGTTTCGTTGACTTTCTTTAGACGCGATGATAGGGTGCTCGTAGAAGGCGAAGCTACTACTCCTGTGGTAACCACGACGCGAGTGGCCCATTAATTGCGGACCTGAATGCATACTCTGGCCACAGAAGAAATTGGCAAGTCCTACCGTGGCCGGCGGGTTGTAAATGGGGTCAGCCTCAACGTCGAGCTGGGCGAAGTTGTTGGATTATTAGGCCCTAACGGCGCGGGCAAGACCACAACTTTTTACGCTATCGTTGGCCTGATCCCTCCTGACACTGGCCGCGTGCTGTACGACGGTCAGGACATCACTGACGTTCCCATGTACCTGCGCGCGCGCCAGTATGGTATCAGCTATCTGCCGCAAGAAGCTTCGGTCTTCCGCAAACTCACAGTGGAGGAAAACATCCTCGCCGTGCTCGAGGCGCAGCCGATTTCCTGGCACGAGCGCCGCGAGAAGATGGAAAAGTTTATTGACGAACTCGGACTGGAGCACATCCGCCAGAACCGCGGATATGCGCTCTCTGGCGGTGAGCGACGGCGCGTGGAAATTGCCCGCTGCCTGTGCATCAGTCCTACATTCATTTTGCTCGACGAGCCTTTTTCGGGGATCGACCCGATTGCCGTGCTCGACCTGCAGAAAATCATCAGCAGCCTGCGGGCCAGTGGCATCGGCGTTCTCATCACCGATCACAACGTGCGCGAAACGCTTTCGGTCACCGACCGGGCGTACATCATCGACGACGGCAGAATCTTCCGTCACGGCGAACCCGGCCAGTTGGCGGGCGACCCGGAAGTGAGAAGGGTGTATTTGGGCGAGAGTTTCTCGCTGGTTTGAAAAAAGCAGGTTTCAAAGTTTCAAGGTTTCAGAGTTTCAAAGCAAAACCTGAAGCAGCGAATCATTGAAACTTTGAGACCCTGAAACTTTGAAACATGGTCCTGTTACAGCACAAACTCAGCGTCAAGCTCGCGCAGCGCCAGATCCTCACGCCTGGCCTGGTGCAGATGGTCTCTGTCCTTGCGCTCAACAAGCTCGAGCTCAAGGACATGATCAACGCTGAGATGGTCGAGAATCCGGTTCTTGAAGAACTGGAAGACGCGGTCCCCTTGCTCGACGAGGTTGGCAAGAAAGAAGAAGACCGCGACCGCGCCGCGACGGCCACAACCGAAGAAAATCCCATCACCGCCGTTGAAAAGAAAGATCCGTTCGAAGAGATCGATTTCGGCTCGTTCTTCCAGGACTATCTCGATCCGGGCTATCGCACGAGCAGCGAAATGGAAGACATCGAGCGGCCGTCGTTCGAAAACTTCCTCTCCAAGCCGTCGAATCTCACCGACCACCTGGCCTGGCAGCTGGGAGCGTTGAGCTTGCGTCCTCAAGTACGCGAGGCCGCCGAACTGATCATCGGCAACCTGAATGAAGACGGATATCTGATCGCGAGTGACGACGAACTGCTCGGCGTGGCTCCGCCGGCATCGCCCGAGGCCGACACCGAGACAGCAAAGAACATTGTCAGTGAAGCGCAGGCGCTGGGGTTGCAGGAAAACGCCGACGCAGACTCGTACGATTCGGAGTCATCGGGTTCGGTGGAGCTGGCGGCTTCTGCCGACGCGGCCGACGCCACGGAGCCAACAACACACGGAATTGCCAATCCCGCCATGGACAGCTCTGCGAAGGAGTCCTTTTCTTCAGGTGACTCGGCCGCTGCGGTTGCCCCTGCGCCCGAGCCTGCCGAGCGGACTGGCGCTCCAGCGGCTCCGATGTATAAGCCGGGATTTTCCGCCGCCGACTTGCTGGAAGCATTAGAAGTTGTTCGGCAGCTCGATCCTCCGGGCGTGGGATGCCGTGATCTGCGCGAGTGCCTGCTGGCACAGCTTCGCTATCATCAGGCACAACTCGCTCTGCACAAGAACGGCAACGGCACGGCACAAGTCCTGCAGGATGCCATCGCGGTGGTCGACCAGCATCTGCGTGACCTGCAGAACAAGCGGCACAAGGAAATCGCCAAAGCCATCAGCCGCCCCGTCGAAGCCGTCGAGCAGGCGCTGCATTACATTCGCACGCTCGATCCCCGGCCGGGACTGCGCTACAACAAAGTGCAGGCTCGGCTGATCGAGCCCGACGTCGCATTCGTAAAACACGGCGACGAGTGGCTGGTCATCATGAATGACGAGGACCTGCCGCAGCTTCGGCCGAATCCCGCCTACCGCAAGCTGGTCACGCGCGACGGCTCGAACGACAAGTCGACGCGCGATTACGTGAAAGAGCGCTACAAGAGCGCCATCCAGCTGATCAAGAACATCGAACAGCGCAAGCAGACCATCACCAAGGTCTGCTATTCCATCGTCGCCCGCCAGCAGGAATTTCTGGAACGCGGAATCGATTTCCTCAAACCCATGATGATCAAGGAGGTGGCCGAAGAAATCGGCGTGCATCCTTCGACCGTAAGCCGCGCGGTCGCCAACAAATACGCCCACACGCCACAGGGCGTGTTCGAGCTGCGGTACTTCTTCAGCGAGAGCGTGCAGGGGCCGGAGGGCGGCGGCACATCGCTGCTCATCCTCAAGCGCCGCGTGAAGAAGCTCATCGAGGAAGAGGATCCCAGCCGTCCGCTGACCGACGAGCAGATCACCCGCATCCTGCAGTCGCAGGGCATTCAGGTGACCCGCCGCACCGTGGCCAAATACCGCGAAGACATGCGCATCCCGAGCACGCACCAGCGCCGGGTAAAAAAATAGCGGAGGTTTCAAAGTTTCAAGGTGGCAAGGTTTCAAAGAAAAACTTGAAACGTTGAAACCCTGATTAGCCGTCCCGTTTAATCTGATCAAAATTCTACGGAGGGGGCGCTCATGAACGTGGAGTACACGGGAAGACAATACGAAGTCACCAACGCCATCCGCAAGGAAGTAGAAACCGGCCTCACGAAAATCCGCAAAATTCTGGGCGACAGATTTGAAACCAAAGTCATCCTCGCCGTCGAGAAGCACCGCCATAAAGCCGAAATTACCATCAGCCCGCGCAACGGCCCGCTGGTCGGTCTCGCGCAAGCCAAGGACATGACCATCGCCGTCAACGAAGCGCTCGATCACCTTGAAAAGCAGGCAATTAAGTACAAAACGCGCTGGCAGGCGAAGAAGCGCTCGGCGCGCAAGACGGAAGAAGTGAAGAAGTGGAATGGCGGCCATCCCGCGCCGCCGTTGGAACCGGAAGACGACGTACGGACAGCGGTCGGCTCGTCGGAGAAAACGGCCGTTCCCGTTGTGGTGCATAAGTATCCCGCGGTGGCGAAGACCACGGAAGTACATCTGGTTCGCTCCGATGATGCCGTCGCCATGCGCCCCATGACGCTGGAGGAGGCAATTAAGGAAGCGCACTTCAAGGATCGTGACGTCTTCGTCTTCCGCGATCCCAAAGGCAAACTGATGGTGCTGCATCGCGCTCGCGACGGCAAAATGCAGCTGATCGAAGTGCCGTAGAAGCTTATGTAGGGACAGCCGCCCTCGGTCGGGGTCCCCGACACGCCCGGTTTTGGCGTGGCGGGGTGATCGGCTGTCCAGCGGCCCAGGTTGATCGGGCCGCAAAGAGTGGGTGCCCCACTTCTGGCCGGCTTTGCCAGAAGTGGGGATTTTCGAATTGACATGAACCGCGTGAAGGCAATCGCTAGACCGCTTCTCACCGTTTTGCTGCTGACCAGCTCCGACGCTGCCGATACTTGGGTCGTTCGTAACGACGGCGTTGGGCCGGTGAAGGTCGGCATGACGCTCGCTCAACTGAACGTAGCCCTCCACGAAAACTTCATGCCCCCTACCGACAAAGCGGACCGGGGATGCTTTTATGTAACTCCCGCAAAGCACGCACAGATCTCCCTGATGATCGAGAACGGACATCTCGTTCGGGTCGACGTGGACCACCCTGGTATCGCCACGTCAGAAGGTGTTCAGGTTGGAGACTCCGAGCCACGTGCGTTGCAAATCTACGGCAGCAGTCTGACGGTAGAACGACGTGCATACATGGAGGAAGAAGGCCACTTCCTAACACTCCGCTCTCGCGATGGCCGACTTGGAATCCGCTTCGAGACAGACCAAGGAAAGATCACGGGGTACTACGCGGGCAAGTACGACGCCATCCAGTACATCGAAGGCTGTGAATAGCAGCCGGTGAACGATGTCGAACGTAATAAGAACCCGTTTCGTTATCGCCGTTCAAGACCTACAGAAATCAGCGGCCTTCTATCGCGGCGTCCTCGGCTTTCAGATACACAAGGTTCCCGATCCCGGTTTCCTCCTCTACACAAACGGCAATTGCACAATTTTCGCGGGCCTCTGTCCCGGGTCGCTGCCTCCCTCTGAACTCGGAGACCATTCCTATTTTGCTTATCTCGAGGTCGACGAGATCGACGCTTTTTACGATCTCGTTCGCTCCAAAGGGGCGACCATTTGCAAGACGCTGCGCGACGAGCCTTGGGGAATGCGGGAGTTTGGCCTCGTCACAGCCGATGGGCATCGCATCATGTTCGCTTCGTAGATGGCGAAATAAGCCCTATTGATGCGTTTTAGCGCCGATTCATCGCGTGCTAGAATTCGCGCCTCGAGGAATTTCGCCATGAGGAATTGCATGCGCACTAGCACCCTAGCCGCCCTCCTGTGTCTGACTTTTGTCGTGAGGCCTCAGTTTGTTTCCGCCCAGTCCGCACCATCCTCGACGAAGTTGTCTGTGCGTTGGGAAGAACTCACTGCCTCGGATTTCCGCGAAGGCATCCGTCGCTCGCAAGGGACCTGCCTGCTGTCCTTCGGTATTCTCGAGAAACACGGTCCGCATCTGCCGCTCGGCACCGATCTGCTCGATGTTCGTTATGCCGCTCTGCACGCAGCCGAGCAGGAGTATGCCATCGTATTTCCGGAATATTATTTCGGCCAGATTGCCGAAGCGCGCCACGAACCCGGTACCATCGCCTACAGCCGCAGTCTGCAACTCGGTCTGCTGCAGGAAACCACCGATGAGATGGCCCGCAACGGGTGCAAGAAAGTTCTGATCGTCAACGGCCACGGCGGCAACGAGCACCTTCTGCCCTACTTTGCACAAACGCAACTCGATAAGCCGCACGACTACGTCGTTTACGTGTTCGACGAGCGCACGCCGGCCAGCGGCGGTCCTCCGAAGAGATCAAAAGAGAAAGTCGACTGGCACGCCGGCGAGGACGAGACCTCGAAGATGATGATCGCGCGGCCAGACACTGTGCATCTGGACCGCGCAAACCAGGAGTCCGGGGCGGATCAGGCACGGCAGAAAATTCCGGACGATGTTTACACGGGAATCTGGTGGTATACGCGCTTCCCGTACCACTACTCGGGCGATGGGTCGGCCGCCACGAAGGAACTGGGCGAATTCCAAATGAACTGGTGGATTGACATGCTGGTAAAGACAATCCGTGCCATCAAGGCCGCCGACGTCAGCCTGAAGCTACAAAACGAATTTTACGAGAAGAGCGCCCACCCGCTGGACACGCAGCCGTAACGATGAGCAATCAGCATTCAGCGCTCAGCATTCAGCCCAGCTCGGATGGACTGAGCGCTGAGTGCTGATTGCTCCTACGAGCTCCCGATCAGCACGCCGGTAATAAACACGAGCACGCCGCCCAGGCCAACCTGCAATGCGGCCGTGACCCAGGGAGTATCCATGTAGCGCCTGCGGACCCATGTGATGGCACCCAGTTCGCCGAGCACGACGGCGCCTGCTGCCCACAGCGCCAGCCGGAAGTCGCTAATCAGGAACGGCAGTGTGTGGCCGATGCCGCCCACCGCGGTCATCGCCCCGCAAATCAGCCCGCGCACCCAGGGATGACCGCGGCCCGTCAGGCTGCCATCATCGGAGAGAGCTTCGGCAAATCCCATGCTGATGCCCGCCCCGGCCGACGCAGCCAACCCCACCAGAAATGCGTCCCAGCTCTTCTGTGTCGCGAGCGCGGCCGCGAACACCGGCGCGAGCGTCGAGACCGAACCGTCCATCAGCCCGGCCAGCCCCGGCTGCACGATTTGCAGCACGAATAACCGCCGCTGGGCCTGCTCTTCCGTGGCCTTGACGCTGTCCGGCAACTTCTCTTTATCCAATTCCTGAGCGCGTACTTCATGCGACCGCTCTTCATTCGCCAAGTCGTCCAGAAGTTGCCGGATGCTGGCGTCCCGCGTGCGCGCCGCAGCCTTTTCATAAAACCGGCGAGTCTCAACCTCCATCGCGCTGGCCTCTTTGCGGACGGCTTCGATGCGCAGCGGACGCACCAGCCACAACGCCGGGCGCTCGACAAAGCCGCGCACGTCCTGCCGGCGGATCAGCGGAATGTGTTCGCCGAACTTTTTTTGGAAGAGTTCCAGCAGCCGCCGCCGATGACCCGATTCCTCTTCGCGCATGCCCTCGAACACGGAAGCGGTTGCGGGATAATCCTGCCGCAAACCCTCGGCAAAGTCAGCGTAAACTCGTTCGTCTTCCTCTTCCAGGCCAATGGCCAGGGCCAACACCTCTCGCTCGGTGAGATCTTCAAATTTTTTCATGACGCGATAGATTACCTGCCCTGCGGAGCAGAGGCAATCCGGATTTCGCTGCCGGTTCCCCGCGAACTGAGTGGTATCTCAGTTGCCAATCATGACCGGAGGTCGTCGGCTGCGCTTCGATGCTACTATCCACTTCATGAAGCCCCGGAAGTCACCCGGCCGTGCGCGGAAGGCGTCCAAGACCGATGGGAAAAGACCCTCCCGCGACGGACGTCATTCGCCCGAACTGGTGATCATCACGGGCATGAGCGGCTCTGGGAAGGCCTCCGTGCTGAAGGCGTTTGAAGACCTCGGCTATTACTGCGTCGATAATCTTCCGGTCGAATTGATCCCACAGTTTGCAGACCTGGCCCTGCAGTCGCGAGAGATTCGCCGCACCGCCCTGGTAGTGGACGTACGTGAAGGCTCGAAGCTGGAAAAGTTGCCGGGAATCTTGAAGTCCGTCCGCCGCATTATTCCTACTAAGGTCGTCTTCCTGGAAGCATCAGACGCTGTTCTGCTACGGCGTTTCAGCGAAACCCGCCGGCCTCATCCGCTCGGCACAGACGCGCCCGTCAAGGCGGCGCTCAAGGCGGAGCGTCGCCGCCTGGGCGCGATCCGCCGGCACGCCGATCTGGTCATCGACACGTCCAAGTTCAACGTGCACGAGCTGCGCGCCCATATCAACCAGCGCTTTCACGAAAAATCCGCGGAGCAGAGCATTCTGGTTTCGAGCGTCAGCTTCGGATTCCGCCAGGGCGTGCCGGAAGACGCGGACCTGCTTTTCGACGTGCGTTTCCTGCCCAATCCTCACTTCGTGCCAGAGTTCCGGCCGCTGACCGGGCGGCATCCCCGTGTGGCCAAGTACATTCGGTCATTTCCGCAGACGCGGGAGTTCATTTCGCGCATTTCCGATCTGCTCATTTATCTGCTTCCGCACTACATTCGTGAAGGAAAGAGTTACCTTACGATCGCCTTCGGCTGCACGGGAGGGCAGCACCGTTCCGTCATGATTGCCGAGGATGTCGGCAAGCATCTTCGCCGCGCTGGATACCGAGTAAAGGTGGTTCATCGCGACAGCCCGAAGTAACAGTCGGGACCGCCATATCCGGCTCGGAACTCAATTAGAATAAGGCTAGCACCTCATGTCCATTCAACCGGCAGCCAGGCTTTGCGGCCCGTTGCGCCAGGGAGTCTCATGCGCCAACTGACGCGCCTCATCCGCTACGTGCTTCCCTTCCTTGTGCAACTACTGCCCGGAGTGTTTTTGCTGGCGGGAGTGGGGCTGCTCGAGGCGTTCCGGTTGATGCTGCTGAAGCCTGTCCTCGACCGCGTGCTGAACCCGGCATCCGGATCGGAGAACATCGTTCTTTTTACTTTTCCTAAGATTGACAAGCCCGTCTATCTTCAGTGGTTCGTTCCGGCACACCTCCACAATGCGTGGACGATTGTCGCGTATGCTTTGGTGGCTTCGACTGTCGTGAAGGGTATTTGCGACTACGCCGGCACCTATCTGGTGAACCATGCCGGATTTGGCATGATCACTAACTTGCGCAACGATGTGTACAACTCAGTCTTGCGGCGGTCGGCTGCGTTTTTCTCTCAGCACACGACGGGCACGCTGATTTCGACCATCATCAACGATATTGAGCGCGTGCAGTTCGCCATGTCGAGCGTTCTCGCGGAGTTTCTGCAGCAGGTCTTCACCTTCATCTTCCTCGCAGTCGCAGTAGTGATCATGGGCCGGGACCTGGCTTGGGTCTTGTTGCTGTTTATACCTTTCATTATTTATTCGGCGGTGCGAATCGGCCGAAAAGTCCGAACCACCACGCGGCGCGGGCAGGACCAGTTGGCAGACGTGCAGAACATTCTGCACGAGACCATCACCGGCAACCGTATTGTAAAAGCCTTCGGAATGGAATCGTGGGAGGTAGCACGATTCCGTACGGCAGCACAACGCCTGTTTCACGCCAACCTGCGCTCGGTCGCGGCAGCCGCGGTCAGTTCTCCGCTGATGGATTTTTTTGGATCTGTCGCCGTGGCGCTGCTGCTGCTTTTGGGCCGCAATGAGATCATTCGCGGCGGTCTCAAGCCTGGTGATTTCGTTGCGTTTGTTGGCCTGGTTCTGAGTATGTACAACCCCGTCCGCAAGTTTGCCGTGTTCAATAACAGCTTCCAACAGGCTCTGGGTGCTTCGTCGCAATTGTTCAAGTTCATGGACACCGAGGACGAGGTTCGCGAAAAACCAGGCGCCAAGCGGCTTCCGCGATTCGCCGAGAACATCCGGTTCGAAGGAGTCTGCTTTTCGTACGAGGGAACCTGCGACTATGCCCGGGAAATCCTGCGGGGCATTGACCTTGAGGTTAAACGGGGCGAGGTTCTTGCCATTGTGGGTTCCAGCGGCGCGGGCAAGAGCACGCTGGTGCATCTGATTCCGCGTTTCTTCGACGTCACGGCCGGTCGCATCCTGATTGATGGCCACGACGTCCGCGACATCACGCTCGCCTCATTGCGCTCGCAGGTCGGCATCGTGACGCAGGAAACTGTTCTGTTCAACGACACCGTGCGCAACAACATCGCCTACGGCCAGCCACACGTTCCGCAGAAGGAAGTAGAGGCCGCAGCCCGCGCGGCTCTGGCGCATGAATTCATTCTTGGACTGCCTTCGGGTTACGATACCGTCATCGGAGAACGGGGCGTGCGGCTTTCCGGCGGCGAACGCCAGCGGCTTGCTATCGCGCGGGCGCTGCTGAAGAACGCGCCCATTCTGATTCTCGATGAAGCCACGTCGGCGCTCGACAGCGAATCGGAGTTGCTCGTACAATCCGCGCTGCACAATCTGATGGCCGGCCGCACCGTGCTTGTCATTGCGCACCGGCTTTCGACCGTGCGCCGCGCTGATCGCATCGTGGTGATCGAGAACGGAACCATCGTCGACGTCGGCGCACACGAAGATCTGATGCAAAAGTTCGGAACTTACCGGCGCTTGTACGAGTTGCAGTTCGCCAGCATGGAAGCTCCGAAAGCGGTGGCTGAAACTTAACTAGCACATGTCCGTACGATCTTTACCCGTTCGATCTATGCCTGTACGATCCATGACCGGCTTTGCGCAGGTGAAAGGCGAAATACAACGCCTGCCTGTGCCCGGCGCCAAGGAATCAGCCAATGGCCGGCTGGCCTTCGCCCTTTCCCTCAAATCGGTGAATCATCGCTTTCTTGACTTGCACTTCCGCCTTCCTTCCGGCACCGATTCGCTGGAGATGCAGCTGAGGCGACTGCTGAAAGAAAAAATGGCCCGCGGACATGTCGAAGTTACACTCAGCCTGGAGCGCGCCAGCAGCGAAACGTTCTCGCTCAACCGCGAGATCATCGGCGGATACATCGCGGCCTTTCGGGCCGCGGCCGCCGAGTTCTCCCTCGCCGCGGAGCCCGACCTCAACGCGGTGCTACGCATCCCGGGCGCGCTGGATTCGGCCACTGACATTGCGGATGGAGAAATCGAATCCGCGGTCATGGCCCGTGTCGGCGAAGCTCTGGAAAAACTGAACCATATGCGCGAGGAAGAAGGGCGCGGCATCGCCAACGAGCTCCACGAGCGCATGGACCATCTGTTAGCGGCCGGAAAGAGCGTGCAACAGCATCGCCGCGCCGTGTTGCAAAACTACACCGAACGCTTGCAGGCACGATTGCAGGAGCTGCTGGGTGCGACCGCAGACAAGGAGCGAGTCCTGCAGGAAGCTGCGCTTCTGGTCGATCGCAGCGATATTCAGGAAGAGATCGTGCGGCTGGAGACCCACGTGCGTCACTTCCTCGCGCTGCTGGATCAGGGCGGCGAGATCGGCAAGAAACTGGACTTTTTGCTGCAGGAGATGAACCGCGAGGCCAACACTCTGCTTTCGAAGACGTCGGGCTTGGCCGGCGAAGCGCTCAAGATTACGGAAGCGGGCCTGGCCATGAAAGCCGAAATTGAAAAGGCGCGCGAGCAGGTGCAGAACCTGGAATGAGCCGGCCCCATCAGCCCATCGTCTTCATCATCTCAGCCCCGTCTGGCTCGGGGAAGTCGACTCTTGTTAACAAGCTGCTGAAGCTCGTACCCAACCTCAATTTTTCGATTTCCTATACCACGCGTGCGCCGCGCGGCCAGGAGCAGAACGGCAAGCAGTACCATTTCGTTTCCCGCGAGCAGTTCGAGCAGATGATCCGCGCCGATCAGTTTCTGGAACATGCCAATGTCTTCGGGAACTACTACGGGACGGCGCGGCGGTTCCTTACGCAGTCGCAGGAAGAAGAACACGACCTGCTGCTCGATATTGATGTGCAAGGCGCCGAGCAGATCAAGTGGAAATTGCCAGACGCTGCGAGCATCTTCATTCTGCCTCCCAACCGGAGCACGCTGGAGAAGCGTCTTCGCGAGCGCGGGGAAGACACCGAACAGGTCATTCAGCGCCGGTTGGTCACGGCCAGTCGTGAGATCGAGAACTACAACAAGTACAACTATATTTTAATCAACGACGTGCTCGAGGATTCCATCGAGAGCCTGCAAAGCATCGTATTGTCGGAGCGACTGCGGCGCTCACTGCCAGCTGAGCAAAGGCGAATCATCGAACTGGCCGATCGCTGCAGGCTCACGGACGTCGCGATGCGATTGCGGCCCATTCTGGAGTCGTTTCAACAGCCGCCCGACTCAGCGCGCTAATCATTTTCGCGGTATCATCTTATGGACGCCCGGTTGTGGGCGTAAGACGGGGCGCGGGGAACAGAAAGAGCGGGACAAACCTGAAAGCTGGTCGTGTTCTGCGGACATTGTTTGACGGACATGCTTTTGACCGAACATGCTTTTGACGAACATGGTTCGACGCACTGATTAGACTTCACATTTTCAAGGGAGAGTCCCCATGAAGTTGATGGATGGTTTTGACAGCAATTACCGCTACATTCTTGTAGCGGCACGGCGTGCTCGGCAACTGCAGTCCGGTGCGCCCCCGGTGGTCGACACCACTTCCCGCAAGCCCTGCCGCATCGCACAAGATGAGATTCGTGCCGGCAAGGTGAAGTGGGAGATTCCTGAGACCCGCTCCGCTGCCGAGCAGGCTGCGCAGACACTCGACAAGGCGCTCGGGCAAGATTAGAGAACATTGTTGATTGTCGATTGCCGCGTTGAACAGCCTTTGATCGTGTTTCGATCGGCAATCAGAAATCATCGGTCAACCGCATGAAGATCGCCCTCGGGGTCACTGGCGGAATCGCGGCCTATAAGGCGGCAGAAATCGTCCGCCTACTGCAGGACCGCGGCATCCGCGTGCAAGTCATCATGACCCGCGCCGCCCAGGAGTTCGTGCGGCCCCTCACCTTCGCCGCTCTCTCCGGAGAAAAAGTCATTACCGGCATGTTCGCCCCCGGGGAAGAACAATCGCCCAACATCGATTCCGCCATCGAGCACATCGCAGTTGCACAATCGATTGACGCGTTGCTTGTCGCACCGGCGACGGCCGATGTTCTCGCGCACTTCGCGCAGGGAATCGCTACGGACTTTCTGACCACCTTGTATCTCGCAACGACTGCGCCGGTAGTTGTGGCTCCGGCCATGAATGTCAACATGTGGAATCACCCCGCCACGCAGGCAAATCTTGAAATTCTCCGCAAGCGCGGAGTCAAGATCGTCGAACCGGGCGAAGGCTATCT
>JASHPH010000299.1 GCA_030038255.1 Candidatus Sulfotelmatobacter sp.
AAAAATCGGCGCGCGTGGGGCTGTGGAAAAGACGCGAGGCGGAAAAGTCCAAAACCCGACTTTCCCACCTCGCTTGGAAATCCCGCAAACACCGCGGGATTCCCACTTTCCCACAGCCTCGACGGCGGCTGGCTATTAACCTAAACCGGACATTTCACTTGCTACAAAAACCGGACATTTTAATTTGCCACCAACACTATCGCCGCTAGGTGAAGGAAAGGAAAGTCGAAAGCGGGAAAGCAATGTGGGCGCCGGTTCAATGCCGGCTTGCTTTTATCGAGCGAATATCTTTTTCCGCAGGTTCACGTTGTGCCACACGTGGTCGAGCCAGAGCACGGAGGAAATTGTCTTGGCATCGCGAATCGTCCCGTTCAAGACCATGCGCAGAGCGGCATTCAAGGCGACCATGCGCTTGTAGATCACTTCGTCCTCTTCCGGTTGCGCATCGCCGCTCCGCAGCCCGGTGGCCAGATAAACGGACATCGTTTCTGCCACAAAACCCGGACTGGCATAGAACCTGAGAATGCGTCGCCAGCGGGAGGCGCGGTAACCGGTTTCCTCCAGCAATTCACGCTGTGCGGCCTTTAACTCCTGCTCGCCCGCGTCAATGCGCCCGGCAGGCAATTCCCACAGATAATCCTGGGCGGCATGACGGTATTGGCGCTCGAGGAGTATGCGAGGTGTCTTGCCAGTGTCATCCACGGCGAGCACGACCACCGATCCGGAATGATGAATCAGATCGCGGCGTACGCGGACTCCGCCGGGCTCCTCGACGCGATCGCTCGCCACCCAAAACACAGGCCCGCGATAAACCGTGCGGGATGACAGAATGCGAGCCTTGGAGTGCTTGTTGCCAGGAGATTTCTTTCGAGCGGCTGACTTAGCCATACTGACAATATAAAGCAGGCGTCGGACTTCAGACCTCGGACGTCGGACCTCAAACCTCGAGCTCTGAACTCAGGATCTCGATTTGATCGTGACGCTCGTGCGAGCTACTCAGCTTCGAAATCCAAGGGCCGAGGCCGGAGGTCTGATGCCTGAGGTCCAATGTCCGACGCCTCTTCTGCTATGCTGCCCGTCATGGCAGGTAGGTCCCGCATCGCGATTGTCGGCGCAGGCAGTTTGGGAACAGCGCTCGCCCGTTCCGTGCGCCGCGCAGGCTACACGGTCGGTGTAGTTCTGGCGCATTCGTCGGGCGAATCTTTACGCAAAGCGAAAACACTGGCAAAGGAGGTCGGTGCGCGCGCCGCGCTTGATCCTTCAGCGCTGAAAGACGCTGACGTAGTCTGGCTCTGTGTTCCCGACTCCGCCATCGCTGCGGCCGCGTGTGTGCTCGCTGAAAAGCTGAAGTGGAATGGGAAAGTGGCTCTTCATTCCAGCGGGGCTCTCACCTCCGACGAACTGGCCGCATTGCGGCGGCGAGGCGCGGCCGTTGCGTCCGTGCATCCGCTTATGACATTTGTGCGCGGATCGCGGCCTTCCCTGGCCGGTGTTCCGTTCGCCCTTGAGGGCGACGCTCGCGCCGTGCGTATGGCGCGCAGCATTGTGCGCGACCTGGGCGGCACTGCGTACCCCATTCGCAAGAAAGACAAAGCCGCCTATCACGCTTGGGGAACGTTCGCATCCCCCTTATTTACGGCGCTTTTAGCCACCACTGAGCAGGTCGCCGCTCGTGCAGGAGTGAATGGAAAGGCCGCACGGCGACGGATGATTCCCATCTTGTTGCAGACGCTGGCCAACTACGCGTCTTTCGACGCCGCCGGAGCATTCAGCGGGCCGATTGTGCGTGGCGATGTGGACACAGTGAAGCGGCATCTCCGTGTCCTGCGCAAGGTTCCCGCGGCGGGAGCGGTCTATGCTGCTCTGGCACGGGCAGCTTTGTTGTACCTGCCAGCAAAGAACAAACGTTCGCTCAGGAACGCGCTCGATTCCCAATCGCGCTGACTCGCCCGACATAAGCCAACAACACGAGTGCCGCGAAAGGAAACGAAGCTGCAGTTCGAATCGGCAATGCGAGAATGGCTCTCGACGCAAACTGCGCCGCCGTCAGCCACGGACGCACCACAATCAGAACGAAAGCCGCCACCCACGGCCAGAACAGAACGATCGCGCCCGCAGCCAGCAGAATGCGCGGAACGAATCCCGCGCCACGCAACTCTTGCGCGTTTTTCACCACGAGCAAGATTGCTGGAAAGAGAATCACGTGGTCGTAGATCGCCTGGCCGGGAAGAAGCGTAACCGATGTGATCGCCAGCAGCAGGCTCACCGTCCACCAGAAATCCGGAGAAGCTGAACTTTCGTGACGGTTCCTCCAGGCCAGCCAAATCCCCGCACCGAGCAAGCCAGCCAACACCGCTGGACCCACGTAACCTCCGAGTATCGACCCCGGCAGCAGGCTCACCAGCGCGGGCGTTGCGTAGCGCGGATATTCGACGATGACTTTCAACCATTGGCCAATCCACCGCGGCCAAATCCACAGTGAAGCACCTAGCAGCGGCAACAGCATTGCGAAGAACCCAATCCAAAGTCGCGCGCGACTCCGCTCAGTCAGAGTCCAGATCAAGAGATAGACAATCACAAGCAGCGTCATCTGCGGCTTCATCAACGTGAGTGCCATGAACGATCCTGCCAGCACAAGCCGTCCTTTTCGTAGCATCAGCGCCGAGCTTGCCAACAGAAATCCAACAATTAGGCCCGGTTGCTCTGCGAAGAATCCGTCCAGGACCGGATAGTTGCACAGCAGCACCAGCAGCAGAACGGCGAACCACAACGGTCGCACGTGCCAATCCAGGGCCAGCATCCACAGCCAGACACTGGCCGCCGTCAGAGCAGGCAGTAAAACTGCCAACACAACCCGAAGACGGGGAAAGTCCACTTCCGCGGCCGGCCACAACACAAGATCAGTGAAAGCCGGATAGGCGAACGTACGGTAGTCCGGCGGTGGGTCTGATGGGTGCATTGCATCCAGTGGACGCCCGAACAACCCTTGCTGAATTTCGCGCGTCATCTCCGCGCTGTAGAGATCGTGGTGGTCCGTTTGCGATTGCCTGGCCGTGACCCATATGGGATAGAAATCGTTGCCGAACAAGTAGCCGTTTCCCAGTCCCTGCACCGTCCGCGCGGCCATCGCGCGCGGCATGAACAATCCCAGGTGGTAATACAGCATCGAGCCTGCGCCTAACAGAGCCAGGCACAGAGCAATCGCTGCCAGGGGGGACGACGGACGATTGCCGGTTTCGGGATCAGCCATTCGAAATTAGGTGAGCAGATCTGAATCAGCGGCTAGCAGCTCAATGAGCCAAAGCTGCATGAATTAAACGCCGTACGACATAAAGCTCAGCGAATTAGAGCACGGGAAGGGAATTCTCGCAAAACCGAAGTCGATGAGTGCGCGGCGACTTGAGTCTAATCTACTTACGCCTTTGGCTCAGCTGACGTTTGCCCATACGACCCGCAGCGGCTGCGCATGCGCTCACGGAATTGTTCGCGCTCTTCGGGAGTCATCTTTTCCCAGCGCTCGAACATCCTGCGCCGCCAGTTCCAGTCCGGGCGCGGACCGCCAAGGAAACGCGGTCCGCCGAACAAAATCTTGCTCAGCACCAGGATCCCCACCGCCTGCCAGAATGTGATCACATGCCAGCCAAACAACGCCGGCATCAGCCAGTTCCACAAGCTCATCACGAAGTAGCTGAACAACACTAGAAAAAGCACCGCAAACACCGCGAACATCAATCCTCTTCCGAACCAGTTGCGTCTCATAAGCCCTTACTCCTGGCAATGTTATCGATCTCTGAATTCCTCGTAGATGTCGCCTAGCCGCTCCCGCAGATGCTTCACTGCGTAGTGCTTGCGCGAAATCAGCGTGCTCACGCCCACGCCGTATTCCTCAGAGAGTTGCTTAAAGCTGTAACCCATCAATTCGTGCGCGACGAAGACGTCTCTCTGCTCCGGCGGCAACTCGTCCAGCGCAAGATTCAGCTCTTCGAGCAGCACTTTTCGAGCGTAAGCCGAATCTGGCCCGGCATTGGGAGCAGGGAGCAGCTCTTCCAGCGACTGCGCGTCACTGTCCTCCGTGTGGGAATCCGGCTCCATTCGTGCCGCTTCCCGTTGCTTCCTGCGGAACAAGTCGATGATCCGGTTGCGGGCCACGCGAAATAACCACGCCGTAACCTGCTCCACCGGCTTCATCATCCGGTACGCTTCGACAAGCTCGTAGAAGACATCCTGCAAGATGTCTTCCGCGTCGCTTCGATCCGGCACACGACGGCGAATAAAGCTGCGAAGGCGGAACTCATCGCGAGCGATCGCTTCCGAGATTCTTTGGTCCTGCTCCGTCATCGGCCACCGTGTTTTCAGCGCCTGATCCATCAACAGGGTCCATCTACTCATAGAGACGAATCGGCCGGCAAAATATTGTAGGAGGCGCTACCACTGGAAGTGCCACTCGATTGGAGGATGCAGGAGAGCCGGCGTGGTCGGCGAGCGGTTGGCCTAATCAGCCACCTTATACGCGATCGCCTGCGGCGAAACGAGAGAAAAGGGTAAGGAAAAGCTGAAGGAAAACGCCGGCGCGAGTGTTCAGCGTGCACTCGCTATAGCAGTCGCGTGCTGGCCCAATTGGCTGTCGAGATCCAGATTCAGCTCCAGCACGTTCACCCGCGGTTCACCCAGAAAGCCCCACTGCCGACCTTCCGTGTGCTTCTTCACCAGTCGGCGCACGGCGTCTTCACTCATCTGCCGCTCGCGCGCGACCCGCGGCACCTGAAACTCCGCTGCGGCCGGGGAAATATGCGGATCTAGGCCTGACGCTGATGTGGTCAGCAGATCGACCGGAACCGGCTGATTAGGATTCTCCGCCGCCAGTTTGGCTGCGTCATCGGCAACCCGCGCGATCAGCTTCTGATTGGTCGGTCCCAGGTTTGTACCGCCGGAGTTTGCGGCATCGTAGCCATTTCCCGCTGCCGAAGGCCGCGGATGAAAATAGCGCGCGCCGGTGAAGGGCTGCGCTATGATGCGCGATCCGATCACCTGTCCATCACGCGTGATCAGTTGCCCATTGGCCTTGTCGCGAAATAGCCCCTGCGCAATGCCCGTCACCACCAGCGGATAAATAATCCCGAGCAGGATCGTAGTCACGAGCGTCATCAGCACCGCAGTGATCAGATTTCTTTTCATATTTCTCTCCCTATGCCAGCCCCACGCGCGTGATGACCATGTCGATCAACTTGATTCCTATAAACGGCGCAATAATGCCGCCGAGGCCATAGATCAGCAGGTTTCGGCGGAGCAGCGCCGCTGCACCCATGGCGCGGTATCTCACGCCGCGCAATGCAAGCGGGATGAGTGCGATGATGATCAGCGCATTGAAAATGACCGCCGAGAGAATTGCAGATTGCGGCGTCTTCAGCTGCATGATGTTCAACGCATTGAGCACGGGGAACGTTCCGGCGAACATCGCGGGAATGATCGCAAAATACTTGGCCACGTCGTTGGCAATCGAGAACGTCGTCAGCGCGCCCCGCGTCATGAGCAACTGCTTGCCGATTTCGACCACCTCGATGAGCTTCGTCGGATTCGAATCGAGGTCCACCATGTTGCCGGCTTCCTTCGCGGCCTGCGTGCCCGTGTTCATCGCCACGCCCACGTCGGCCTGGGCCAGGGCGGGCGCGTCGTTCGTGCCGTCGCCGGTCATGGCCACGAGTTTTCCTTCGCACTGCTCGCGGCGAATCAGGTCCATCTTGTCCTTGGGTGTGGCCTGGGCCAGAAAATCGTCGACACCGGCCTCACTGGCGATCGCCGCCGCTGTCAGCGGGTTATCGCCGGTGATCATCACCGTGCGAATGCCCATCGCGCGCAGCTGATCGAAGCGGTCGCGCATGCCGCCCTTCACAATATCTTTCAGATAGATGACCCCCAACGCGCGCTGGCGTTCCGCCACCACCAGCGGAGTGCCGCCGCTGCGCGCCAGTTCGTCAATCTTGGTCTGCAACTCATGTGGAACTGCCGCGCCTTGCGCCGCAAGGTACTTGGCGATCGCGTCGGTGGCGCCTTTGCGGATCTCACGTCCGTTCAAGTTCACGCCCGACATGCGGGTCTGTGCCGTGAAGGGAACGAAGATCGCTCCGTGAGAGGAAAGATCGCGCCCGCGCAGCCCGTACCGCTCCTTCGCCAGAACCACGATCGATCGCCCTTCCGGCGTCTCATCGGCGAGCGACGATAGTTGCGCGGCATCGGCCATCTCCGCTTCGCTGACGCCCGGCGCCGGATAGAACGCGGCCGCCTGCCGGTTGCCCAGCGTAATCGTCCCGGTTTTGTCGAGCAGCAACGTGTTCACGTCGCCTGCGGCTTCCACCGCGCGCCCCGACATGGCGAGCACGTTGTGCTGGATCAGGCGGTCCATTCCGGCAATTCCGATCGCCGACAGCAAGCCGCCAATGGTCGTCGGAATCAGGCAGACCAGCAAAGAAATCAGCACGAATACCGTCTGCGGCGAGCCCGAATAGATGGCGAAAGGCTGTAGCGTGACCACGGCAAGCAGGAAAATGATCGTCAATCCCGCCAGCAGAATGTTCAGCGCAATCTCGTTCGGCGTCTTCTGCCGCTCTGCGCCCTCCACCAGTGCGATCATGCGATCCAGGAAAGTCTCGCCCGGGTTCGACGTGATGTTGACCTTGATCCAGTCGGAGAGAACGCGCGTGCCTCCCGTAACCGCCGAGCGGTCGCCGCCCGCTTCGCGAATGACCGGCGCCGATTCGCCGGTGATCGCCGACTCATCCACCGAAGCGACGCCTTCGATGATTTCGCCATCGGAAGGAATAAATTCTCCGGCCGAGACGATCACAAGATCACCCGCCCGCAGCTCCGAGCTCGGAACTTTCTCGGTGGTCTCGCCGTCAACGATACGATTCGCAACCGTCTCAGACCGCGCCTTGCGCAGCGTATCGGCTTGCGCCTTTCCGCGTCCTTCTGCCATGGCCTCCGCGAAGTTTGCGAACAGCACCGTGAACCAGAGCCACAACGTGATCTGCAGGTTGAACTTGAACGCGGCGGAGCTGCTGAAAAGCAGTACCGTCGTGACCACGCTGCCCACCTCGACCACGAACATGACGGGGTTCGCCATCATGGTGCGCGGGTTCAGCTTTACGACTGAATCCCAGGCCGCCTGCCTAACAATGTGCCATTCCCAAACTGCTTTGGTCTTTGCTGCCATAATCTAGAAAGTCCTTCCGGCGGCCATCAGAAGATGCTCAAGAATCGGGCCGAGACTTAGCGCTGGAAAGAACGTCAGCGCACCTACGATTACAATCACGCTGATCAGCAGCACGCTGAACAGCGGCGTCGTGACGGGAAATGTCCCCAGCGAGGGCGGGACATATTTCTTGCGCGCCAGGCTTCCCGCAATCGCCAGCATCGGGATGATCATCATGAAGCGGCCCACCAGCATCGTGACCGCGCCCGAGACGTTGTACCAGGTCGTGTTCCCGTTCAGGCCGGCAAAGGCTGAGCCGTTGTTGCCCGCTTGCGACGTGAAAGCATAAAGAATTTCCGTGAGGCCGTGTGGACCAGCATTCAAGATGCTCGAAGTGCCAAAACCCTCGACCGAGGAAATCGCGGTGAACACCAGAATCACGAAGGGAAACACCAGCGTGACCAGCATCGCCATCTTTACGTCGTAAGACTCGATCTTCTTGCCCAGGTATTCGGGCGTGCGGCCGACCATCAGGCCGGCGATGAACACCGCCAGCACCACGTAGATCAGAATTCCGTACATGCCCGCGCCAACGCCGCCAAAAATCGTCTCACTGAGCATGATGTTCACAAGCGGCACCATGCCGCCGAGCGGAGTGAACGAATCGTGCCAGCCGTTGATGGCGCCACAACTGGCGTCGGTCGTCACCGTGGCAAACAGAGACGAAGCCGCGATGCCGAACCGAACTTCTTTGCCCTCCATATTGCCGCCCGGCTGCAGAGCGCTCACGTGCTGATCCACCCCGTGCAGCAGGGGATTTCCGCGCGACTCCGCCCAGTACGTCGTGAATACTCCCACCAGAAACAGAATCGCCATGGCGTGCCAGACGGCCCAGCCGTGCTTGGGCGAGCTCGTCATTTGGCCCAGCGTATAAGTCAGCCCTGCCGCGATCGCGAAGATGGCGAACATCTCGATCAGATTCGATAGCGGAGTCGGATTCTCAAAGGGATGCGCACTGTTGGCGTTGAAGAAGCCGCCGCCATTGGTGCCCCATTCCTTGATGATTTCCTGCGAAGCAACCGGCCCTTGCGCGATCACCTGCTCGCTGACGGTGTCCATCGCCGGCTTGCCGTCCGGACCGAGCACGGGCTTGCCGTTGGCGTCGACCTTCGGGACCTGTTGCGGCTCAACGATCTTTGCGTGATGATAGGAGCGCAGATTTTGCGGTACACCTTGCGCCACCAGCAAAAGCGCTCCCACCAGGCAGAAAGGCAGAAGCACCCAGAGCGCAGTACGCACCAGATCAACCCAGAAATTGCCTATGGTTGTTTTCTCGCGGCGCGCGATGCCACGAATAAACGCAATCGCGAGCACAATGCCGACCGCCGCCGATGTGAAATTGTGGTAGGCGAGACCGGCCATCTGGATGAGGTAGCTCATCGTGGTCTCGCCCACGTAGTTCTGCCAGTTCGTGTTGGTGGTGAACGAAGCGGCGGTATTGAACGCGAGCTCCGGCGGAACACCGACCATCTTCTGCGGATTCAACGGCAGATACATTTGCGCCCGTTGCAGTAAATACAGCACCAGCATCGAGACCACGCTGAACAGAAGCATGGCAAATGCATATTCCGTCCAAGCCATCTCGCGGTTCTCATCTACGCCGGTTACGCGATAGAGCAATCGCTCCACGGGATGAAGCACGGGATCGAGAAATGTGCGCTCGCGGTTGAAGACCCGCGTCATGAAGATGCCCAGCGGCTTGGTCATCAGAAAGATCAGTGCCAGGAACACCGCGATTTGCAGCCAGCCGTTTGCCGTCATCTCAGAACTTCTCCGGCCGCAGCAGGGCGTAGAACAGATAGATCGTCACCAGAACGGTGACTACGAGCAGAATGATTGTGGTCAGACTCATAACCGATTTTGTTTTGCTTTCTCAGGCGCGCTGTTTCGAGCGTACTTTTTGTTCACCTGATCCAGTCGCAGAAATACACGTACGCCATGGCCACGGCGAAGAATGCGACAGTGATGGCAACGTAGATCAGATCTTGCATAATGGGCACACCTTCCGCGATTTTGATTCTTCCTTGCAGTTGAGCCGCCGCGGCGTCGCGGTTGCGACGTCAGGCCTCAGGCCCTTCTCTGGAAGTCTCAACCTCACTCTCTACTCTCTCTATTTCACAATGGCAACAATAAAAACAGACTAAGAGATTTGTAAGGGATTCATAAAGATCGTAAGACCTCAACTCTGGTTACCGGGAGTGAACCGGTAACCAACCCACGGCTCGGTCAAAATATAGCGCGGAGCCGAAGGGTCCGGCTCAATCTTCTTCCGCAATTGCCCCACGAATACTCTCAGATACTCGGGCTGCTCGGTCGCCTCCGCTCCCCAAACCGCGGCCAACAGCGCTCTGTGCGTGACCACTTTCCCTGGTCGCCGCGCCAGAAACACCAGTAGGTCGAACTCTTTGGGAGTCAGGCGTATCTCCTTACCGCGGACGGCCACAGTATGCGCACCCACGTCGATGCGAAAGTCCCCCACCTCAATTAGTGCGTTAACCTCAGGCTCTTCCGCAGGAATACGCCGAAAATTGGCGCGCACACGAGCCATCAGTTCGTTCATGCCGAAGGGCTTGGTTACGTAGTCGTCAGCGCCGACATCGAGCGCCTGCACTTTGGTGCGTTCTTCGCCCCGTACCGAGAGCACAATGATCGGTGTGGTGCCCTTCGCCCGCACCCTCCGGGTGAGTTCAATTCCGTCCATGTTGGGCATGGCAAGGTCGGTAATGACGAGATCGGGAGTCCAGTCTTTCATGATCTCCAGCGCGGTCTCGCCATCATTGGCTACGCGTAGGTCATAGCCTTGCGCCGAGAGAGTAGTGCGGAGTACACGCGAAATCTGCTGCTCGTCGTCCACGACCAGAATGCGGCGATGATCTTTCATGAGTTAAGTCTAGTCCGGTTCCTGCGTCACGATGTGCACGTCCACGGGCGGAGCATCGCGCAGGAACTTGTGAATGGCTGACAGATAAAAGTATCGGCGCAGCCCGCTGGTCGCCGAACGGCCAAAGACCACTTGTGTGATGTGCTTCTCTCGGACGAATTCGGCGACGCGCGGCCCAACGCTTCCGCCCTCGAGCCGTACAACCTTGGCTCCGAGGTTTTCTGCGAAGCGAATATTTTCGGCCAGCGTGCGCCGGTCATCGTCTCGCGTGTCAGCCCCCACGTCCACGTACACCACAAAAAACTCCGCGTCCATCGCCGTGGCCATTCGGCTGCCGCGCGCGATCATGTACTGCGCTACCGGATTGGAACTGATGCAGACGGCGATGCGTTCGCGCACGCCCAGGGTACGCTCTAACCGTTCCTGCTGCAGATACGATTCGAGTGTCTTGTCGACGACCTGCGCGACTTGCCGCAGGGCCAATTCGCGCAACGCAATTAAATTCCCCGGCCGGAAAAAGTTCGACAGCGCCCGCTCTGCGCGCTCCACGGGATAGATGTCGCCGCGCCGCATGCGCGTTTGCAGCGCCTGCGGCGTCAGATCGGCCATCACGATTTCTTCCGCCCGCTGCACGACCCAGTCCGGCACCGTCTCGCGCACGATCACGCCCGTGATCCGCTCGACCGTAGGCGTGAGGCTTTCGATGTGCTGCACGTTCATGGTCGAGAGCACGTCGATTTTCGCGTCCAGCAGATCGATTACATCCTGGTAGCGCTTGGGATGTCTGCTGCCTTCGATGTTGGTATGAGCCAGTTCGTCCACCAGAACCACTTTCGGTTTGCGCGCGAGGATGGCGTCGACGTCCATCTCTTCGAACAGCGTGCCCTTGTATTCCAGCTTGCGCTTGGGAACCTGTTCCAGCTTCGCCGCCAACTCCCCGATGGGCCGGCGCCCGTGCGTCTCCACCACGCCGACCACGACATCTTCGCCGCGGCTGTAGCGGCGGATTGCCTCGCTCAACATGGCGTAGGTCTTGCCGACGCCGGGAGCGTAGCCGAGAAACAGTTTAAAAATCCCCAGCTTGGTTTCGGGGGCGGTTTCCTGCAGCCATTGTTCGGGAGTCTTCTGGACCATCGGTGCCTATTGTCGTTGAGCGCGCAAGAATTGTCGATTGTCGAGTGAAGATGCCACGGCGAGGCCGTCAGTTTACAATGGTCCGTGCAGCGGGCATTGCAGCCAATCATCCTGCGCTTTCTGGGTTCGCTGGCGGTGGTGGCCGCGATCGTCGCCACCTTCCGCCACCTGCATGTCAATGCCACAACCGTCGCGCTGAGTTTTCTGCTTGCGGTGCTGCTCATTTCCGCCAACTGGGGGCTGACGTACGCGGTCTACACGGCCATTCTCGCGGCTGCTGCCCTCGACTACTATTTCCTGCCTCCGATCTACACCTTTGCCATTGCCGATCCACAAAATTGGGTTGCGCTTGTGACATTTCTTGCGACGGCATTTGTCGCTTGCCATCTCGGAGACCGCGTCCGGCGCGAAGCCGCGCACGCGATTCGCCGCCGCCACGAGGTCGAGCGGCTCTATTCCTTCAGCCAGCAACTGTTGGCGAGCGACAACATCGTCGGCTTGCTGAACACCTTGCCCCAACATGTGTGTCGAACCTTCGGCTGTAGCGCAGCCGCGATTCTGGTGACCGGCCGCACCGATATTTATCGTTCGGATCCCAACACCCGCCAGATCGAGGCCGACCAGTTGCGCGCCGTTGCCGCGCGTGGCGAACCCATGGTGGACTCGAAGAATCACATCCGCTATATGCCGCTGCGCATGGGACTGCGCTCGGTGGGAGCGATTGGCGTCGCTGGCGGCGAGCTGAGCGGCCCGACGCTCGAAGCCGTCGGAAGTCTCGTCGCGGTCGCCGTCGAGCGCGCGGGAGCGGTCGAAAATCTGGGCCGCTCCGAAGCCGCGCGTGAAGCCGAGAAACTCCGCTCCGCCATCCTCGATTCCGTGACCCACGAATTCCGCACGCCCTTAACATCGATCAAGGCGTCGGCCTCGAGCCTGTTATCCGACGGTCGGCTTGAGCCGGCGCAGCGGCAGGAACTGCTCACCGTAATCAACGAGGAAAGCGATCGGCTGAACGAACTGGTCGAGGAAGCCGCGCAAATGGCGAGGCTCGAGGCCAGCCAGATCGAACTTCATTTGGAACCGCACCCGATCCGCGAGGCAATTGAGCGCGCGATTGAAGAATCGCAACGGCCGCTGGCAGGACATTCAGTGGAAGTGGTCGTGCCCGCAGATTTGCCGCAGGTCCGGTTCGATCTGGACCGCATCAAGGAGGCGCTCAATCAGTTACTCGAAAACGCGGGCAAGTATTCGCCGGCGGGAACGCCAATCCGGGTGACGGCGGAGAAAAAGGATGCATCGATTGTAATCAGCGTCGCCGACCGCGGCCCTGGCATCGACGACTTCGAGCAGGCGCTCATCTTTGACAAGTTCTATCGCGGCCGTGAGCAGCGCTATCGCGTGCAGGGCACCGGCATGGGGCTGGCGATCTCCAAGGCCATTATCGAAGCCCACGGCGGCAAGATCGCGCTGACCAGCCAGCTGGGGCAAGGGTCGGTTTTCTCGCTGATTCTGCCGATTCGGTAGGCCGAAAATAAACTTGACGATGAACGAACAACACGGTCTGCGGGATATCGCTGTGATGGTTTTGCGTTTCCTGCTTCATCTGATAGTCAGTACTTTAGGAGTCGGCGTCGCCGCGGCACTGCTAGCGTTCTCGGTCGTGGTCCCCTTGCATCCGTTTTTTCCATTTCTAGATTCTCGAAGGGCAAGCTGGATATTGACGGAGACACCTTATTTTCCCCTCCAGATCATGGTCGGGCTACTGTGGGGTTTTCAGTTAAGTCGCCGCTACAGGCATCGCGTCATGATGTGGACTTGGATCGTGCCAGCGCTCACCGTCCTTTTCTTTATCTTATTCGTGCCGCTTCCGCATGTAATAGTCTCGGGAGTTGAAATCACCAAGGCTGAGCACTTCTTCGGATGGGCCTGTCTGCCGCAAAACCACTGTTTCCAGCAGGTGCCCCTCACGCTAATGCTCTATTCCGCTGCTGCATACTCTATTGGAGCGTTTCTAGCACGCATGATTCCGACTCAGTCCAATCGCACCTAGTTTTTTAGTGGGTTGCCATAACAAATTGAAAATAAATGACTATTTAGTGCTGAATTCGCGCGCTTGCCTTGTCCTTTTGATCGCGCCCCTGCTTTCCCCTTGGTAATTTGAAGCGTCGGCCTGCCGAGGTAATCATTACCCTATGGGAAATCCCCCAAACACGCGCCGTTGGGACCGCCTGCCCGTGGATATGCCCGTCAAGGTTGTGACCTCGAAAGGTTTCTCGACCACCGTGGTCATGGGCCGCGGTACCGAACTGAGCGAAGGCGGGATGGTGTTGTACGCAGGCATTCTGCTCAATCCCGGCGACCTGCTCGAAATCGAGTTCGATACGCCGATTCATTCGCGCCTGCCAGCCATTGTTCGCTCGCGCAACGGCTTTTGTTTTGGGCTGGAGTTCATTACTCCCTTGTCCGCGTAGCCTTCCCCTCCCCTCGAAAGACGTAGCCTTCCCGGCCGGATTGTTCTAGCATCGTCTTGTTCTAGCACCGTCGGCAGGCACTTCTCTCGGGGTTCAAGTTTCCGGGCTCAATTTCTGCGCTTAGGTTCTTGCGGTCGAATTTCTGCGATTGAGGACGGCTCATGTACTTCGAACAGTTTTATCTGGGATGCCTGGCGCACGCCTCCTACCTGCTGGCTTCCGAAGGTGAAGCCGTGGTAGTCGATCCGCAGCGCGACGTGGACCTGTACCTGAGAGCGGCAGCCGAGCACGGCGTCGCGATCCGGCATATTTTTGAGACGCATCTGCACGCCGATTTTGTCTCGGGCCACAAAGAACTGGCGGCCCGAATCGGCGCCACTATTTACATGGGAGCTCAGGCCGGGGCCACGTTTCCTCACGTGCCCGTGCGCGACGGTTTCGAGTTGAAGTTCCGGAAAGCTGCGATTCGCGTGCTGGAGACTCCGGGGCACACGCCGGAGAGCATTTGCCTCGTCATAACTGACGGAGAGAAATCCGCCGCGCCGTGGGCGGTTCTGACCGGCGACACACTCTTCATTGGCGACGTGGGTCGACCCGATCTGTCGCCCAGGCACAGCCCGGCACAGCTCGCGGGCTTGCTCTACGACAGCCTGCACAACAAGCTGATGACGCTCGCCGACAACGTTCTCGTCTATCCCGCGCACGGAGCGGGATCGCTGTGTGGAAAGAATATGCGAGCCGAGCGCTCCTCCACGATCGGCACGGAACGGCTCACGAACTACGCCTTGCAAATCAAGAGCAGGGAAGAATTCATCCGGCAGTTGACCAGCAACCTGCCCGCGCGCCCCGACTATTTTGCGAAAGACGCCGAAATCAACCGCACCGGCGCTCCGGCGTTGTCGGACTTGCCACCCTTGCGCGCGATCACACCGCACGAGTTGAAGACGATGCTCGAGAACGCCGAGTTCGCCCTCGACGTTCGTCCTGGCGACGAATTTGCCGCGGGCCATGTGCCGGGCTCGGTGAACATCGCACTCTCGGGACAGTTCGCGTCGTGGGCCGGAACTGTGCTGGGATTGTCGGCGCATCCCGTGCTGATTGCGGCCTCGGATGCGCGGATCGAAGAAGCGCGCATCCGTCTGGCACGTGTGGGCATTGAAGCCCTGGATGGATATCTGCAAGGTGGAGTTGCCGCGTGGAAGCAAGCCGGGCTCCCCCCCGCGACGATTCCGCAGATGACGGTCAACGAACTCGAAACTCGCCTGCGGTCGAACGGCATACAGGTGCTCGACGTGCGCCGCGCGCCAGAGTGGGACGCCGGTCACATTGAGGGCGCGACCTGGTGGCCTCTCGACAATTTCAAAGTCTCTCCGCCGGAGATGGAGCACGACGCGCCGATCGCCGTTCACTGCAAAGGCGGATACCGCAGCATGATCGCCGCGAGCCTATTGCAGCGGGCGGGATTCCGGAACGTGATCAACGTGACCGGCGGATTCGACGCCTGGCAGCAGGCAAAGTTGCCGGCGGTGAGCGCGAAGCCGGTTGGAGTGTGATCGCAAGCAGCCCGCCTTACGCTAACGGCCAATCCGAGGGGCCACACATGCGAAGTCAGTTGAAGACATGAAAAGCGACAAGCTGGCCAAAATCTACCGTATCGACAGCGGCAGGCATTTTCGCCTGAAAGATTTCGATCCCGCCGACACCGCGCACGTGCATTCCAGGGAGCATGCCGAGCAGGCCCTGCAACAAGACATCCAGCGCATGGCCGAGTTGCAGGACAAGCTCTATGCGCAGGATCGCTGGGCTCTGCTTTTGATCTTTCAGGCGATGGATGCCGCCGGCAAAGACGGCGTCATCAAGCACGTGATGTCGGGCCTGAACCCGCAGGGCTGCCAGGTCTATTCCTTCAAAGCGCCTTCGGATCTGGAACTGCAACACGACTTTCTGTGGCGCACCACGCGCTGCCTGCCGGAACGCGGGCACATCGGAATCTTCAACCGCGCCTACTACGAAGAAGTCCTGATCGCGCGCGTACATCCTGAAGTTCTGAATAACGAGAAAATCCCCGCGGCACTCGTTGCCAAGAACATCTGGGAGGAGCGCTTCGAAGACATCCGTTCCTTCGAGCGGCACATGGCCCGCAACGGGACGGTCATCCGCAAGTTTTTCCTGCACGTTTCAAAGAAGGAGCAGAAGAAACGCTTTCTGGCGCGGCTCGAGGAACCGGGGAAAAACTGGAAATTTTCGGAGTCGGACATTCAGGAGCGCAAATACTGGGACGATTACCAGGCCGCCTACGAAGACATGATTCGCAACACCGCGACCGAGCATGCTCCATGGTACGTGGTGCCGGCCGACAACAAGTGGTTCACGCGTCTCGTAGTTTCAGCCGTGGTGGTTGACACGCTGGAGTCTCTCGATCTCGCCTATCCAACGGTGTCCGAGGCGAAGCGCAAGGAACTCGAAGCCGCGAAGAAAATCCTGCTGGGCAAGACGTCATCCTGACGCGGTAACGGCCCGCTGCCCTTTGCAGCAATCCCCCGTGCGGATTACCATAAGTGATTCGTTCACAATCTTCCGCGGAGAAAACCTCACCATGGGCCCACAATGCCTTCGTACCTATGCTTTTAAGGTTGTTCGGTTGTTTGTGATCGCTGCATTCGCGTTCTCGATTCCGCTTGCCGTATCGGCGCAATCCAAGCCGGACAAGTCAACCAAGACAGCCAAGCCATCGCAACAAACTGCGTCATCGCAAAGCACGACGTCTGACAACAAGTCTGCAGACTCGGAATCCTCCAAACCTGAGGAGAAGTCCTTCAAAGGCATGCGGTATCGCCTGATCGGTCCCTTCCGCGGCGGGCGATCGCTCACGGCGGCCGGTGTTCCCGGCGATCCTACGACGTATTACTTTGGCGCAACCGGTGGCGGCGTGTGGAAGTCGACCGATGGAGCGCAGACCTGGGCGCCAATTTTCGACAAGGAAGGCTCAGGCGCGATCGGCAGCATCGCGGTGGCGAATTCGAATCCGAACGTGATTTACGTCGGCACGGGCGAAGCCTGCATTCGTGGCAACATCTCTCACGGGGACGGCGTGTACAAGTCGATGGACGCCGGCAAAACGTGGAAGAACGTGGGCCTTGGCGATTCGCGCGCCATCGGCAAAGTGATCATCCATCCCACGAATCCCGACATCGTGTTCGTCGCAGCTCT
>JASHPH010000300.1 GCA_030038255.1 Candidatus Sulfotelmatobacter sp.
AAGGAAGCGAGCCTAACGCGCGATTGTGCGACGCGGCCTTTCCTAATAAAAGCCGCGCGCCGTCCGCGCGGCTCGCCCAGATTCCCTCGACTTCGCTCGGGACGGGCTCTTCGCTACGCAAAGAACGCTTGCTCAGGATGACAACATCCCGAAAGCATTGTCGAGCAGCGCGAAGCCGTGCCGACTCAGTGACTTAGGAGTACCGATTGACGAATTGTGTAGCAATTTTGCGCCCGTTACCCTATAATAACTGTGCGTTTGATCTTTAGAGTTCCTTCGCAGTACAAGCATCTCCGCTTAACCCAGCGTGTGACCTGCCTGCAGAAGACCCGAAAGTTTCAGCGCTACATCAACAAAAAGGAACATTGCATCAACATGGAAACAGGAACAGTGAAGTGGTTTAACGACGCCAAGGGCTATGGTTTCATCAGCCGCCAGAATGGCGAGGATGTCTTCGTGCATTTCTCCGCCATCCAGGCCAGCGGATTCCGCAGCCTCCAGGAAGGACAGCAAGTTCAGTTCGACGTGGTCAAAGGCCCCAAGGGCTGGCAGGCAGAGAACGTCAAGTCTGTCTAAACCGCTTCACAAACTGACAATCCGAAAAAGGGCGGCCAGAAATGGCCGCCTTTTATATTTGTGCCGGAAATTCGTTGTGCGGAAACTCTGGACGCCCTACCTCTGATCCCTCATCAGCACCACGTCAGATTCGTTGTGCCCGCGCACCAGAGCCAGCTTGCTGCCGTCTGGGGACCAGTGGTAGTCCCAGATGCGCTCGGAGGTAAAAGTCGTGAGCTGTTTGCCGGGCGTGCCATCGAGCGGTTGTTGCCATAAGTTGTCCACGCCCTTGTCGCGCACGGTGTAGATCACGGACTTGCCGTCGCGCGAGAAGCGGATCATGTTGGTCATCATCGGGCGCTGAACCTCAAGCATCTTGCGCGTCTGGCCGGTGTCGGTCGCGATCAGCGCGATTCGCTCCTGATGCCCGGCTGCATGATCGACCACCGTAAACACGGCCGTATCTCCGTCGGGAGAAATGTCGAAGAAGCCCTCCATAGGCTCGTTTGTCAGCTGTTGCGACGGGCCGCCGTCGATGGACACTTTCATCAGCCGCTGCGCCGACTGGTCCTGGTAGTAGACCCAGCGCGAGTCCGGCGAGCACACGGGAAAGTTGTCCAATTTCCCGCTCGAAAGCTGTTTCAGGTTGCCGCCGGTCGAGTCCATGCGCCAGATCTGCTCGACTGGGCCACCTCCGGCAAACCCGAAGCCGAAGACCACATGCTCACGGTCTGCGCACTCCCAGGGATCGCCTGCAGTCGAATCCGCTTTGGTATTGATCAGGCCCTTGGCGCCGGTGTCAGGATTGATCCAGTTCAGTTCGCCGTCCTTGTCATCAAGAATCCGGCCATCATGCATCCAGGTAAAGTTGGTGTCTTGCACGGTGGTGGCGATCGGCCGGGCGTCGGCTCCGCCTGACGCGGCTGTCGTTAGATAAAGATTCCATCGCCCTTCGGTGAGCACCGTTGCCAGCAGCCGACCATCGCTGGCGAGTCCCAGGTCCGAGTAGCTATTGGTATCGCGGGTCACGGGAGTGACTTTTCCGTCCGGGTAAGAAACGAATGCGATCTGTCTCCGATTGAAATGTGTGGACCCGTCTGTCTGGAGCACCAGCAGTCCGCTGCCGTCGGGCATCCAGGTGAGGAAACTCGGGATACCGTTCGAACTCGCAAGCAACTTGCGCTGCCCACTGTTTACGTCCACTTCGACCAGCCCAGAAAGAGCGGTGGGGCTGGGCTGGAGCTGCATGCCCACAATCTTCTTGCCATCTGGCGACCAGGCTGGGAAATAAGCCTGCTCGCTATTCGGCCCGCTGATCAGGACCTTTTCTTCCGCGCTATCCACCGGGCGCACGATCAACTGGTACTTGCCGGGCTCGGGATTGTCGTTGCGCAGGAACGCGAGCTTGCGGCCGTCAGGTGAAAAGGTGACGTGCGAATCCACATCCGCCGCGAGCCGTTCGGGCGCGCCACCCAGCAACGGCGCCCGATACAGGTAATGTAAGTTGCTGCCGGCGGAGTCGGTGCGCACGAAGTACAAATAGTTGCCGTCAGGAGAAAAGGACAGCCCGACGTAGTAGACGTCGGCCGGTGGCTGAACCTGCGTAACGCTGTTCGTCGGTACATTGCGCAAGGAAAGACTGGCCAGGCCGTTCTCACGCACCAGGCTGAGAATGTACTTGCCGTCGGGCGAGATCGCTACAGCCACCACATTGCCACTTTCCGTCACCTTGGTGACGGCCAGATTCTGGAAGGGGGCTGCTCGATGGCGCGAGAGGAGCGAGTACACGCCGTATCCGGCTGCCAGCAGAATTAGGAAGCCCAACACGATGGCAACGCCGGCTCCGGCCTTGTGTTTGCTCGCCGCGGCAACCACGGCTGAACTCGACGCGGCGCGGCTCGTTGCCGACGGAGTGGAAGGTGCCGCCGATATGGACGCTGCAGATGGCACAGTGGGCGACGGCGAGGATGACGCTGCCGCCGGCGACGAGGTCGGTGATGCGACCTTGCGCCCCGACTCCCTGTCGCGCTTCAGGCGTTTCAGGTCGCCGCGCAGATCGGCGGCCGACTGGTAGCGCAGGTCGCGATCTTTTTCGAGCAGCTTCTCGATGATCTCCTGCAGCTTTGGCGGAAGCGTGGGATTGGCCTCCAGCAGAGGCGGCGGATCGAGCTGGAGAATTCCGTTGAAGACAACGGCCGTTGTCGCGCCCGCGAACGGCAGCCTTCCCGTGGCCATCTGGTACATCACCGTGCCGAGCGAGAACAGGTCGGAACGCGTGTCGAGTTCCTCGCCGCGTGCCTGCTCGGGCGACATGTAAGCGATCGTGCCCACGGTCGAGCCCGGACTGGTCAGGTGAGCGGCATGCGGCGAATCTAAAGTCGCGCCGATGGTTTCCATCTGCAATTCCGGGCGCGAGAGCTTGGCCAGGCCGAAATCCAGAATCTTCACTCCGCGCTGGGTGGGAAAAATGTTAGCCGGCTTGATGTCACGGTGAATGATGCCCTTGGCGTGGGCGGCATCGAGCGCATCGGCCAGTTGAATCGCGATGTCGAGAAGACGGTCGAGCGGCAGTGGAACGCCCGCGATTTTGTGGTCGAGGCTCTGCCCCTCGAGCAACTCCATAGCGATGAACGACTGCGGTTGGCCGTCTTCACCCGTTGCATTCTCGACCGCATAAATCGTGCAGATGTTGGGATGATTCAGCGCCGACGCGGCCCGCGCTTCCAGCAGAAAGCGATCGAGTGCGGTCTGATCACCCGCCAGTTGCGGTGGCAGGAATTTCAGCGCGACCTTGCGGCCGAGCGTCAGATCCTGCGCCTCGTAGACCACGCCCATCCCGCCGCTGCCGAGGCGTCCGGTGATGCGGTAATGGGAGATGGTCGTGTTGATCATGCCGGGCCGTCGCGACGGAGAGTGGAGTGCTTATCTTATGGAGGGACGTAAGGGACAGTCAATCATCTGGCGGTAGTGCCTGAAATGTGCG
>JASHPH010000025.1 GCA_030038255.1 Candidatus Sulfotelmatobacter sp.
CGATCGGAGGACTTTATTCTCGCAACGTCCGCACGCTCTGCGTCAAACGACGTGCTGATAGACCGCTTCGCAAGGGAGCTAGAGACCGAAGACGTGTTTGAGGTTCCCGTCGATGAACTCGCCGCGGAGGACCTCGAGTGGTTGGTTGGTTTCTTCAACGAGTTCGGTATGTGGGGCGACAGAGCAACCCTTTCAGCTAGGGCAAAACTACGGTTTCTGCAAGAGACATGTAAGGGCGAATGGAATTCCATCCTGCTGAAGCTCCTGGAATCGCCCCATATCGTAGAGAAGCTGCAAACGTTGTTTTCCTCCCTCAAGAAGAGCGGAACCTACCGCGAGCCGATCATCAGGCTTCTAATCCTAACGGTGCTGGCGTATAGGCCAGAGACTCCCGTCCTGGTCGACCTATGCGGTGACGGCATCCTTGAGGCCGGCTTCCGGCGAGACCCAGTGGTTAAGGAGCTGATGGAATTCGGAAAAGGCTCAGTCGGGATGCGGTCTTCCGTTACGTCTGAGGTCCTGCTCAGGCAAGTGGTGGATCCGAATCAGGTCATAGCGGCCCTGATCGGTCTAGTGACAAGGGCAGATAAGCTCCCTCAGGGATCAGCGTACAACCGGGAGCTTTTCAAGAATCTGGTGCGGTACAGCAATCTGCAGCTTGTGTTTGCAGAAAGGGACCGAGGCCGCGCGAGCATGAAGGTATATGAATCAGTTAAAAGTCTCCAGCATTGCAGCCGAAGTCCGCTTTTCTGGCTCCAATATGCGATAGCGGCGCTCGTTTCGCAGGATTTCGACCGGGCCAAGTCATACTTCGATAACGCTTATTCGTTCGCGGAGGACATGTACGCGTATGACTCCTACCAGATCGACAACCACTATGCGCGGTTTCTAATCGAGCGAGCCATATTTTACCGGGACACAGCCTCGGCGATGGGTACGTTCCGTGAGTCAAGGCGTCTCCTCTTCGCGCAGTTGTCGAACGAGCGCTTACACTATCCATTCAGGGTCGCCGCGAACTGGGGAGCACTCTACAACGCCTTTCGGTCGGAACTGTCGGTCGCCGAGAGAAAGGAAATACAAGACGCGGCGGCCTACGTTTGCGAACGGATAGAAGCCTTGCCGCTGGACAGATCGACGCACCGTAGCGTGGTCGAATGTAAACAAGCTATGAACGGCATCCTCGCGGACAATCTGCATACGGAGGAGCGGTAGCGGGCGCCCATCCTTTACGCTCCTCAACTCCCCGTGCTATCCTCATAACTGTCACATAGACAAACGATTAAGAACAGGAGCACATCAGCTTAAGTGCTAGCCAGAGAGCAAAAGAAATCCGTCATTGACCGCAATCGCACGCACGCGACCGACACCGGCAGTCCCGAGGTCCAGATCGCGCTGCTCAGCGAGCGCATTGGCCAGCTGACGGAGCACTTCAAGACGCACCAGAAAGACCACGGCTCGCGCCGCGGACTTCTCATGCTGGTCAGCAAGCGCCGTCGCTTGCTCGACTACCTCAAGAAATACGATTCCGAGCGCTATAAGGGCGTGATCAGCAAGCTCGGCATCCGCAAGTAGGCACTTGGCCTGGGGAAATCCTGCTGAATGGTGGGAATCAAGAATCCCCACTTCTCCCAAAACCGGGGAGAAATGGGGCACCCGAAAACCCAGGATATTTCTGAAACCGCCGTCTCCCTGCAGACGGCTTCAGCATTGAGGAACTTTCCATCCGTGCGTTTTTCGAGCGCAACGAATTTCGCGAACAACGTTGAAGCAGGATACGTGTCTCATCGACATGGAGAGGAAAATCCCCACCCTAAAATCGCAAAGAACGCGATTTTAGGATGGGGCACCCTTGGGTTCGTCTTGCCCAATGCTCATTGCTCAAAGCTCGTAGCTAGAAGCTCCGAAGGAAAACCATGAAACCAGTACCCACTACAGTTACAGTCCATCTCACCGGCGGCAAAGAAATCTCATTTGAAACCGGAAAGCTCGCCAAGCAAGCCCACGGATCAGCCGTGGTGCGCATCGGCGAGAACGTCGTTCTCGCCACCGCCGTAGCCAATCCCGAGCCACGCGAGGGCGTCGATTTCTTCCCCCTCACCGTGGATTACCGCGAATACACTTACGCCGGAGGACGCTTCCCCGGAGGCTTCATCAAGCGCGAAGGCCGAATGAGCGAGCGCGAAGTCCTCACCAGCCGCCAGATCGACCGGCCGATCCGGCCCATGTTCGCCGAGGGATTCAAGTGCGAGACCCAGGTCATCGCATTCGTCCTCTCGGCCGACACTGACAACGATCCGGACGTTGGCGGCATCAATGCGGCTTCGGCTGCGCTGCACGTATCGGACATTCCGTTCCTCGGCCCCGTCGGCGCCGTGCGCGTCGGACTGATCAACGGCCAGTTCATCGTCAATCCCACCTACAACGAGATGCGCGAGAGCCTGCTGAACATCATGGTCGTCGGGACGAAAGACGGCATCGTGATGATCGAGTCGGGCGCTAAGGAAGTGAAGGAAGAGACCGTCGTCGATGCGATCGAATTCGGCCACACCGAGATCAAGAAAATCTGCGCCGCGATCGACGACCTGCGCGCCAAGGCCGGCAAGCCGAAGCGCGTGGTCGAGCCGCCGGTGTTCGACCAGGCGTACTACGAAGCGCTGAAGAGCAAGGTGGGCACCGAGCTGACCGATGCGCTCGACACCAAGAGACATCCGAAGCTTGAGAGCTACACGCTGGTCAAAGAGATCAAGAAGAAGCTCTCCGCCGAGTTGCCCGAAGGCGACGAAGAAGCGGCCAAGAAACTCGACCACTATTACGAGACACTGCGCGAGCGTATCTTCCGCGACCAGGTGATCCATCAGAAACGCCGTCCCGATGCCCGCGCCTTCGACGAAGTCCGCGAAATCTGGATCGAAGCCGGTGTGCTGCCCCGCACGCACGGCAGCGCTATCTTCACCCGCGGCGAAACGCAGGCGTTGGTCACGACTACCCTGGGCACGAGCGACGACATGCAGCGGCTCGAAGGCTTCGAAGGCGAAGCCAAGAAGCGCTTCATGCTTCACTATAACTTTCCGCCGTTTAGCGTTGGAGAAGTTGCATTTCTGCGTGGGGCTGGACGTCGTGAAATTGGCCACGGTGCTCTCGCCGAGCGGGCCGTTTCGGCGGTCCTTCCGACGGAAGAGAAGTGGCCTTACGCGATGCGCGTGGTCTCCGACATTCTGGAGTCGAATGGTTCGTCGTCAATGGCGACGGTCTGCGGGGCTTCGCTTTCGCTGATGGATGCGGGCGTTCCGCTCAAGGCTCCGGTGGCGGGAGTTGCGATGGGGTTGGTGAAGGAGGGGGATCAATACGCAATCCTCACCGACATCGCGGGTGCGGAAGATCATTACGGCGACATGGACTTCAAAGTTGCCGGAACGAAAGAGGGCATTACCGCGCTGCAGATGGATATTAAAGTCGCCGGCATCACCTCGCAGATTATGCGCGAGGCGCTGGCACAGGCGCAGCGCGGGCGGATGCACATCCTAGGCAAGATGGAGGAAGTGATCTCGGTTGGGCGCGAAAAGATTTCAGACTACGCGCCGCGCTTCTACACGGTGCAGATCCCGGTGGACAAGATCCGCGATCTGATCGGGCCGGGCGGAAAGATGATCCGCTCGATCGTGGAGGCGACCGGAGTCAAAATCGATGTCGAGGATTCGGGGCAGGTCAAGGTGGCGTCGAACGATCAGAACTCGGCGCAGAAGGCGCTGCAGATGATCGGCGACATCACGGCGACGCCCGAGGTCGGAAAGACATATCTGGGCAAAGTCACGCGGCTGGCGGATTTCGGCGCGTTTGTCGAGATCATTCCGGGGACGGAGGGGCTGCTGCACATCAGCGAAGTGGCGGAGCATCGCATTGCCGATGTGCGCGACGAGCTGAAGGAAGGCGACCAGGTGCTGGTGAAGGTGCTGGCGGTGGAAGGCAATCGTATCCGGCTGTCGCGCAAGGCGATCCTCAAAGAGCAGCGCGCGAAGATGGCGCAGAGCGGTGGCGGAGGCGGGGAAGCGCAGGCGCACGCACCGGCGGCCGAAGGAGAGCCGGTGGCCACGGGCACGCTGGTGATTGAGGGCGGCGGCGATTTTCCGGATGAACCGGACGAGCCGAACTTCAATCGCGAGGGTGCGCCGCATGGCGGCGGCCGTCCGCACGGCGGAGACCGAGGCGGGCGTGGTGGACGCGGAGGCGGACGCCGCGGTCGCGGACGCAATGGCCGCGGTGGGCACGGCGGTAGCCATGGGGGACACGGAGGCGGGCACGGCGGCGGAGGAAGACACTAGAACTTCTTTGCCACGGATTTACCTGGATCTACACTAATGATCGATTTGAGGCCGCAAGGTTCTGCGGCCTTTTTGTTTGCTCGCGAATCTGATGGTATCGAAGACGCGGGAGGCGAAATGTACGAAGTCATCCTGAAGCGATTTGAAAAGCCGGACGAGGTGCGGACGTTTGAGAAGGGCAAGTTCGAGTTGGTGTGTCTCGGCGGAATGACCATCGGACGAGCCAGCTACGACCCTGGGTGGAAATGGTCGGAGCATGTGGGCAAAGCTTCGGGCGCGAAAAGCTGCCAGGTCGAGCACGTCGGGATGGTGATCTCCGGGCGTGCGACCGCGGCGATGGATGACGGCCGGATCATCGAGATGAGGGCGGGCGACATTTTCTACATCGAGCCCGGGCATGACAGCTGGGTCGTGGGCAATGAGCCTTATGTGTCGCTGCACTTTATGGGTGCCGGCGAGTATGCGCAGAAGAAGATGTGACGGCGCGCGCAATTTCTGACCCGCTAAGAATTAACCACGGAGACACAGAGGCATGCAGATGGGCGACGCGACGGCAGTGGCCCTCTGTGGCTCCGTGCCTCCGTGGTTCAAAGATAGCTACTTCTTCACCCGTTCGGCGATCGTTACCTCCCAGCCTTCGGGATCCTGGAAGGCAAATTCGCGCATGCCGTAGAACTGCTCCTTTAAGGGCATAGTGATTTTGGCCTTGCTCTTCTTAATCGCGGCGAGGATTTCTTCGATCCCTTCCACCTCGATGAAGAGCGTGAGCGCGCCGCCGATCGGTTTCGTGCCGAGCGCAGGATAATCCTCGGCCACGGCCTTCTGGTCATTGAAGAAGATCTCGACATTGCCCGACGTGACGGATCCGAAGACGTACGGCGGTTGCTCGGGCACGGTGATGGCGGGCTGAAAGCCGAGGACGGAGCGGTAGAACTCCATGCTGGCGGCGACGTCGCGGACCACAAGATTGGGCGTAAGCTTCTGGAATTTCATGGTGTCTCCTGTTGATTTCGTTTGTGGTGGGCGCGGCTTGCGATCTGTCGGAGGCCGCGACACACGAGCTGTGTGTTCGCAACGCCTCCATCTACGCTCCTTGCGAGTGGAACGTAGGTAGGGCCGCCTCATTGTCCTTGGCGCCAGTCAGGGTTGGCGCGCGGGGCCCGCGAGGTACGGAAAAGAGGATAGCACGGGGTGTCAAGTTGCCGAACACAGTTTCTTTCGGGGAGAACCTCAGTTTTATTGGGTGCCAGAGCTCGGGGCAGGGTCGCGGCGCAAGAGCCACAGCGCCGGAACCTACTGTGCCGGTCCCGCATGGAACAACTCTGGATTCGCTGGCCCGGTGACGACGAGATCTCCAACCAACCCGCGCGCCACACGTATCAGCGCATGGTCCACCAAGCGAAACGTGCCCGGGACATGCGGAGTCAGTTCCAGGACAGTGGCTCCTCCGGGTGGCACGACCGAGGTCTGCACATTGGTCAGCGGCGGAGATGTGAACGAGCCTTCGGGATACACACGGTCCAGAATTTCACCGATGATGTGCGGCGAAGAAATAATATTCGGCCCGCCGACGCCGAAGAAAATGCGCACGTTCTCGCCGGTCTTGGCGTGCATGGCGTGTTCGCCGCTCGCCCCGCCGACGAAGCCATTGAAGACAAAATATTCCGGCTTTTCGCTGAGCAGCTTGGCCAAGCTCATTTTCTGGTGTCCTTCGCCGCCCATGTCCTCAGCCGTGTAGATCTCGCCCTGCATGACATAGAATTCACGGTCCACGCGCGGCAGTCCACCGGGAGGCTCGACGACGACCAGGCCGTACATTCCATTCGAGATGTGTTGTGGGGCGAGATTGGTGCCGCAATGGTAGACGTAAACGCCAGGCAGCGTAGCCTTGAAGGTGAAGGTGCGAGTTTCTCCCTGTTTGGCTTCGCTCACACCCATGCCTCCACCCGGACCGAGCACGGCGTGCAGGTCGATGGAGTGGGCGACGAGGTGGCCTTGATTCTTGAGCGTGAGTTCGACCGTGTCCCCCTGGCGCACGCGGATCATTGGGCCGGGAACCTTGCCGTTGAAGGTCCAGTACTGGTAGGTCGTTTTCGTGGCGGGGTCGAGCTTGCCTTCCAGTTCCTCGGCGGTGAGCTCGACCTTCACGAGCTGGGGCGGACGATCGCCAACCGGCGGTGCGACGTCGGAGGGGTCGCGGCCGATATCCACGGCGTCCACCAGTTCGCCCTGCGCGGGCATTTGGAAGTCTTGGGGGACCGGCAGGTTGGAGTCGGCAGGCGTTTGGCTTTGCTGCATCTGGTGCGAACTCGCGGACATATCCATGCCGGGCGAATCCTGAGCCGGAGCAGAAAGACTCGTGACAAGGATCAGAATGGTTGCCGTGCAGGACGCATATGAGAAGGTCAGTCCCGGCCGGGAATGCATGATCAACCTCCGCACGACCTGAGCTACACTTCCGTACGCGCTGTTCCCAGGCCGCCTTCCATTCGCAGGATAGAAGACGCACAGAACCGTGCCGATGACTTTTGTCACGGCTATGGAGGAGCCTGTTTGCAGAGGGTCTTTGCTTGAGAGTTGGGCTTATGACGGATAGAGTTCGAACCATCGTGCCGAATGCGCAGTACTGGATCGAGAAGCTGCGGCTGGAGCCGCATCCTGAGGGAGGGTATTTCCGGCAGACGTACAAGTCATCGCTGGTGATCGAAAAAGCCTCGCTTCCATGTTTCGCGGGCAGCCGGGCGGCGGCATCGGCGATTTATTTCTTATTGGAGGGGGAGAATTTTTCGGCATTTCATCGGCTGCGGTCGGATGAGATGTGGCACTTTTATGCCGGATCGACGTTGGTGGTGCATGTGATCGATCCGGCGGGAGCGTACTGGTCAATCTTGTTGGGCAGTGATCCGGAAGCGGGACAAGTTTTTCAGGCGGTCGTGCCTGCGGGATGCTGGTTCGCGTCGCATGTGGCGGATTGGAAGTCGTGGGCGCTGGTGGGATGCACGGTGGCTCCGGGATTTGAATTTGAAGATTTCCAGATGGCGAAGCGGGAGGAGTTGGTGCGGGAGTTTCCGCAGCGGCGGGAGTTGATTCGGAGACTAACGCGGGAGGAGTAATCGCTCACACGCCGCACGTTCGTGCTCAGCGTGGCGAACATTCGTTGGGTTAATGAGTGTAATCGCTGGTTTCAATAGTTGACAGCGTATCGGACAATTACAAGAGCGGGATGAGGTTGCCGATGTACCGACTAGTCCTATTTCGGCGCGTTTTCGTTGTTGCAGCCACTCTGCTTCTGTGTTCATCTGCTTCGTCCGCGGGCAACAAGCAGGCGGAAGCCACTTCTCTGATCGAACGGGCGAAACAACTCTCTGATATTCGTGCCGATGGGGCTCCTGCTTTCCGGCTGATGCTCGATTTCAGGGCCACGAAGAAAGATGGTTCAACAGTGGAAGGAACATACACCGAAGTATGGAATTCCAAGGCCCAGTGGCGCAGGGAGACGGTGGCTGGGGACGTCCGCAGAAGGGAAGTCGCTACGGATCAGAAGCGCTTTCTTCTCGAACCCGGCAAAGCGCTTCCGGAACACATACAAGACCTTCCGGCCCTGTCCGATATTGGCAGATTTCAAGCCGAGGCTTGGAAGCCAGAGAAGATCGAGAACCGCAGCCTCAACGGTGTGCAGGTGCGCTGCGTCGAGACTTTGCCGGTAGTACGTTCAGGATTCCGCCGTTTTCCAAGCGGAACGGAGCCGGGAGGTTGGGGCGAGGCCCCAACCTTGTGCTTTGATAGAAGCAGCGGAGCGCTTGCGGCAGAAATTGAACCCGCAATGAATCGCTCTGAAGACGAGGCGTGCTTTTTTGTCGACTATCAGAAATTCGGCGCGGGCTTATACGCTAGGTCCTATAAATGCTTGGAGGGCGAGCAAACGAGACTTGAAGCACGAGTTGTCGAACTTGTTACGCTACCCCAAGTCGATCCAGAACTGTTCGCGCTCGCGCAAGGAGTGAAAGAGTTGACCAGTTGCCCCGACCCAGTTAGGCCGCCTAGGCCAGTCTACGAGCCGGAGCCCGTTGGGTGGTACGGCTCAGGCGTTGTTGTAATTCGTATGACTGTCGGTATCGACGGGACACCACGCAATCTCAGCGTCGATTCCTCCCCCGGTCCTAAGCTAGAGAAGGCGGCACTGGAAGCAGTGCGCCAGTGGAGATTCAGGCCTGCAACGTGCGACGGAGAGCCGGTAGAAATCAACATCGCAGCGGAAGTCGCCACACATTGACACTGCGGAACAACTGTCGAAATATCCCATTTACACTCAATGTATGGTCCGCTGCAGGACTGCAAGAGGGTTGAAGTTGAGCGAAGGGACAGTCCGCGTAAATGTATCCGGCCTCTTAGTGGAGAATCGCTCTCCGGGCACTTGATGATGATCCGCACGTGTCGGTCCTTTTAAAATCCCTCGGTCACCAGGGACGCGTTTGAGTGTCCAGGTTTTCCGGCACGCCATTGGGCTG
>JASHPH010000301.1 GCA_030038255.1 Candidatus Sulfotelmatobacter sp.
CCAGGCTCGATTGCGGCCGATCCAGGTGCACCACCTCCGCCCCGGCCGGCTGCTCGAGTACGAACTGCTCGTCGTTCAGCGGATGATTGATCTCCACCTTCAGCATGTTCAGGGTGATGTCGTACTCTTCCTGCGGCCGGTAAATCTCAACGCGCGAAGGATAGCTCACGCCGTCATAGTCCTTGTATTCGGCATAACGGGCGTCAGTCACCAGCTTGCCTTCTTCGTCGTAGATGTACTGCCGGTGTGGCTTCAGGTCGGTTCGGCTGAAAACGATCTTCCGCGAAAGCACGGCTCCGTCGCCTCTCCGGCGGATCACGACCAGTTCGTAATCATCCTGCAGAATGGTGTGCCCCTTGGCGTCGTGCAGAATCTCGTAGCTACGCTCCATCACCGCCAACTCTGTCGCCGGGTCGATGGGTGGAATGAGCAGCGCTTCATAAATGTTCTGCGGGCGAATGTTCTCGATGGGCTGATCGACCATCGATCCAGGAATCTCGTTACGCCCGATCACGAAGCGGTTCTTGGGTGGAATCCAGACCTTGAAGTCCTGCCCGTCGCTGACCATATCGAACGCCGTTGTGCGCACGATCGGCATGAGTCCGATGAAGTGCAGCGACGACGGCTGCCGAGCCAGCACATAGCCACGAATCTCCTTGTAGTCGGTGACGTGGCCCTTTTTCGCGCCGCCCGCCGAGGTGTCGATGTCCGCAGTTGCTTTCAGCGAGTGGATGGCGTCGGCGTGCTCTTTCAGGCTGTCGATGAGCCCCTGCTGCGACGATTCCTTGAGCGGAGCTTTCGAATACTGCTCCTCGACCGGGCGCGTGCGAAACAAGCAGCCTGCCGTGGGGAAGATCGAAAGGAATAAGACCAGAGCTAAAAAGGGCGAACTGCGTCTCATCAAGATATAGGAAGCCTCTAAAACATTTGAGTATACCGCGCCTGATAAGGATGCAGCAGGACGCGCCCATGTTTTGCCCGTATCCAGAATCACAACCCGCGCCATTGCCGATCCCCGCACTTCTTTGCTGCGCCCCGCGATCTCGAACAAAACCCGGCACTTACCAAAGGCAGCTACACCATCGTCAGGTACGGTCGGCGGGCCACATCGTCTAAACTGTAATCGTGACTGTAATTGTGAGTGGATTGCGATGAAGAAGCTGATTTGGCTGATTCTGGTGGCGGTGGTGGCAGCCGCAGGCTGGTTTGCCTGGGCTGTGCTGACGCCCGTCGAGCCTGCGGCGCAGACGTTCGTTCTCCTGCGCCCGGGCTTCTCCGCGCACCGCATCGCCGCCGAACTCAAGACCGCAGGCCTGATCCGAAGTGAAGAAGCTTTTGTGCTGTGGCACTACGTGCATCGCAAACGACCGCTGAAAGCCGGCGAATATCTCTTCGACAAACCGGCGAACATCATCGATATCCAGAAGCGCCTGCGCCGCGGCGACGTCTACCTCCACGCCGTGGTCGTGCCGGAAGGCTACACCATGTTCGACATCGCACGGGCTATCGAGGCCGCCGGCCTCGGCCCGGCCGAGGATTTCCTGAAAGTCGCGCAATCCGATACCGAACTGGTTGCCGATATCGCGCCGCACGCGCCCTCGCTCGAAGGCTATCTTTTTCCTGAGACCTACGAATTTACGCGCCTGATGACCATGCACGACATGGCCGCCGCCATGGTGAAGCAGTTCCGCCAGGTCGCGCACCAGATCGGATTGATTCAGGGGCCGCAGCTGATTGCCAGTAGCCAGCCACCGGCGACTGATCCCGCAGCGGCCGCCTTGCAGCTTCCGAGCGGTTTGCAGAATGACATTGCCGCGGTTGTCACCATGGCCTCAATCATTGAGAAAGAAACGGCAGCGCCCGAAGAACGCCCGCTCGTGGCCAGCGTCTACTACAACCGCCTCGCGAAGCGCATCGCCCTCGATGCCGATCCCAGTATCATTTATGCCGAGCTCCTGGCCGGAACCTACCAGGGCGTGCTGCACCACGCGGATATGTCGTTCGGTTCGCCCTACAACACGTACCGCAACGCCGGCTTGCCGCCGGGCCCCATCGGCAACCCTGGGCGCAGTTCGCTCGAAGCCGCTATGCATCCGGCGCAGAGCGACTTCTTCTATTTCGTTGCCGACACTCAAGGCCATCACCGCTTCGCCCACAGCTTCGAAGAGCACAACAAGAACGTAACTGCCTACCGCAAGGGCATGCGGGGGAAATAATCGGCCTTCGGCTTTCGGCTATCGGCTATCACGCTGCTGGGCGCATCGCGCGTATCATCCCGCTCAGCATTTGACCGACTCGGGTGATCTCACGCCGGACTGGGTCACACTTCTCTTTGCTGGCATAGCCCAACTGCTCTCCGATTGCCAGTTGCGTGTCGATTTCAAATAGCGATCCACGAGCGCGACCGAGGTAATGAATCAGTTCCGCATCAGACGGCCGGCCCTTGCCTTCTGCGATGTTGCTGGGAACGGAAGCGGCGGCGCGCCTCATCTGGACTGTCAGCCCGAATCGTTCGTCGCTGGGAAATGCCGCTGTATGGCGATAAACGGAAATCGCGAGGTCCATCGCTGCCTGCCAGACTTCAAGATCCTTGTAAGTCCCACTCATCACAACCTCCGGATGCGACAGTGACAGCGATAGGCCTACGAAGGTTGTGATGAATGTCACAAAGAGAAATGGAAAGTTGAAGCGAAAACCAAAACGGGAAACTCATAGGTCTGAGCCGGAGGCCGAAAGCTGGGAGCCGGAAGCCGATCTCTGTTCCATCCAACTCTGCAAAATCAGCACCGCCGCCATCCGATCCACAGCCTTGCCTCGCTTCTCAATCGACAGCTCGGCCTCACGCAGAAAGCGGTTGGCCTCGGCCGAGGTCAGGCGTTCATCCCACAAATGCACGGGCAGGCCGAACCTCTTCTTCAGGTCCTCGGCGTAGGCGCGCATTTTCTCCGATTGAGTCCCCTCCGCGCCACTCATCCGCAAAGGCAGGCCCACCACGATCTCTTTCACCTCGTACTCTCGGATTAGGCGCTCCAGATGCTGAAAGTCGTGGCGCTTGTTCTTGCGCTGGAGCGTCTCCAGGCCCTGTGCCGTGATCCCCAGCGGGTCGGAGACAGCGATCCCGATTCGCCTGGAGCCGACATCCAGGCCGAGAACGCGCCAGGACGGTCGTACTACAGTGTCGTTTCGGGAAGGGAGGGCTACCCCCGCGTCTTCCGAGGCTCTGCGTTTGTGATCCACGCCCGGATTATATATAGCAACAACTGTCTTGCCTTCAACGATTTGCGTACTCTTCGAACCTCTTCCCAGGTTGCTTTCGTCCCGTAACGGGAGTAGTATGTAGAAGATAACTTACGCCTTTCCCCGTAACCCCTTCACCTCCCAGGTGGTCTACTTATGAGTGGTTCGGACTTGAATTTCCACATCGGCGATAAGGTCGTCTATCCCAACCACGGCGTGGGTGTGATTGAGCAGATCGGCAGCCGGACCATCGGCGCGACGGTCGAGCGCTTCTACCTCCTGCACATCAAGGCCAGCAGCCTGAAGGTGATGGTGCCCTGCCACAACGCCGGCAACGTCGGCCTGCGCCGGGTCGTACGCAACGGAGAAGTCCAGAAAGTGCTGGATGTCCTTTCCGTTAGCGAAAACGGGACGAACGGCGACTGGAAAGACCGCTTCAAGGAAAACTCCGATCGCATGCGCACTGGGTCGCTGCTCGAAGTGGCCAGCGTCCTGAAGAACCTGATCGCCCTGCATCAGGCCAAACCGCTCTCTTTCCGCGAAAAGAAAATGCTCGAGCGCGCCCGCTACCTGCTGGTGAGCGAACTGGCCATGGCCCGCAACTGCGAAGAAGCCAAGGTCGAGGAACTGCTCACCGCCACCCTCGCCAAGTGCAAGCTGCGTTTCCCGGAGGCGTCAGAACTTCAGGCTTAGGGAACTCCCGCCTTTCTGACTTGGATCACCGCACCCGCAATTTGCCGTTTCCGACCGTCACGCATCGGCCGGACAAGCGTGCAGAGTCCCCCAGCACCTCAACTCGCAGAAGGCTTGGCCGTTCCATCTCATAACCTTGCTCAATCGTGATCGCTGTTCCCGCGCGGACCACACCGCGCGCCACGAGTTGGCACGCCAGCGGGCCGGCGGCGCTTCCGGTAGCTGCATCCTCAAAGAGTCCGACCGTCGGGTTGAAGAATCGTGCATGTGCCGCGGCTGACGGCGATACGGCATCGAGTGAAAACAGGTAGCATCCTTGAGCGCCGGTACTGCTCAGGATTTCCGCAAGTTTCCCGGCCTCCGGATGAGCGTGCCCCACAGCCGCCCGATTCTTTACCGGCACGAGCAAATGAGCCGTCCCCGTCGAAACAGTTTGCGCAGGCAGTCCAGCTGCAAAGTCCTCTTCACTTAAACCCAACGCCCCAGCCAGAGCTGGCCAGTTCTGGCAGCATTTCCCGAAGACAGGAGGAGCTTGGGTGAGCGTTACGGACTGAAGCCCGTGGCCCGAGCGTTCGATTTCAACCGGCAGCAGCCGCTCTCCGATTTCCTGTACTAAGACCGTCACTCCGTCGCTGAGATGCAGCCGGCCAGATTCCGCCATCCACCACCAAGCCCCCAGGGAATTGTGCCCCGCGCCAAAAACTTCCACTCCGGCGGCGGTAAACGACCGCAGCCGCCAATCGGCTGCCGCCATGCGGGGTCGCAAGAGGAACGTCGTTTCCGCCTGTTGCAGTTCGCGCACGACGTCGCGCATTGTGTCGTCATCAAGCCCGTCCACCTCCGCCACGACTGCCAGGGGATTGCCCGTGAGCGGACGCTCGGCGAATACATCCACGAGATGAAAGTCGATCTCCACCTGCGCCATTCTGCCTACTCGAGCCATGTTGTCTCAAACGTCGGGTTCAGATGGATATCGAACTGCCGCAGAGGCCCGCTGCCGCTGTTCACGAATTTGTGCGCCTCGCCCGCGCGCACGATAAGCACATCGCCGGCACCGGCCTCCCGCTCTTCACCGTTCACTGTCCATTTCGAGCGGCCCTCGATGACATAAACCACTTCATCGTAGTCATGTTTGTGCAGCCTTGTTCCGCGGCCCGGCTCGCCGATCACGAGAAAGAACGAAATACCTACCTTCCCGTGATCTTTCCCGACAAACTCATGCGACATTCCGACAAATGGCAGTTGCGATTGATGAACGACATACATGCAGGTTTCGATTCAGGAAAAGCCGGAAAGGACTCAGGCTCCGGCGTGCGATTCGCGCCACCACTGCAGCGCCGGGTTTATAATGTCTCAAGCTTCGCCGTCTCCCGGTTCCTGGGAACCAGGCCTTTAGGAATCCATGACCGATCAGATCAAACGAAAACTGCAGGAAGAGATCAACGCGCTCGAATACGAGTTGGTCCACGAGCTTCCCAAGGAGATCAAGAAGGCCGCTGCCCTCGGCGACCTCAGCGAGAACGCCGAATACCACATGGCCAAGCAGCGCCAGGAATACGTCAAGGCGCGCGTCCGCCAGTTGGGCAAGCGGCTCGCCGACCTGTCGCTGATCAACATGAACAACATTCCGCGCGACAAGGTGGGGCTCGGTTCCACGGTCAAGGTCTACGACAACACCAAGAACGAGGAAGTCGAGTACAAGCTGGTGACCAGCGAGGAATCCGACGTCGCCGCGGGGAAGATTTCCACCACTTCTCCCATCGGCCGCGCCCTGCTCAACAAGAAAGTCGGAGACGAGGCCGTCGTGGTCACGCCCAGCGGCAAGCGCGAACTTGAGATTCTGAGCCTCAGCACCATCCACGACGAGATGGACGCCGACGAACCAAAAGAGGCCGGAGCATAATGACAGCTAGCTGGACATCCGCCTTCGGCCGCGCCTGCGGAGTCCTGCTCGACACCATCGTCCGCTGGCTCGCCCTCTCGCGCATCAATCCCAACGTCCTCACCTTCATGGGACTGGTGGTCAATACCTGGGCCGCCATCCTGTTCGGCTCGGCCAACGCCTCCAACCAGAAGCGCATGTTCATCTACGCCGGCCTCGTGATCATTTTTTCGGGATTCTTCGATCTGGTCGACGGTCAGGTCGCCCGCGCCACCAACCGCGTCACGCGCTTCGGAGCCTTCTTCGACTCGGTCGTCGACCGCTACTCCGACGCCTCGCAGTTTCTCGGCCTGCTCGTTTTCTACGCCCGCGGCGAGCGCTTCTTCTACGTCGTGCTTTCCGCCTTCGTCATGATCAGCGCCATCATGGTCAGCTACACGCGCGCCCGCGCCGAATCGCTGATCGGTTCCTGCCGCGTCGGTTTCATGGAACGCCCCGAACGCCTCGTCCTCGTGATCCTCGGAGCGCTGTTCAACCGCATGGCGCCGGTGCTGTGGGTGATCGCCGTCCTGAGCACCATCACCGTCATCCACCGCATGCGCTACACCTGGACCAGAACGCAGGACCCGCCATCCGCCATGAAAGCCGGCCAAGCCGCGTAGGGTGACATGAACCGCAGCGAATGGGTCGATACCGAAGCAATCGACAGAGGCGTGTTTGCCGAAATCGCGAGACGTTTCCCCGCGCTGAAGATGGTCGAGAACTCCGGGGATCCCGTTGAAATCAGTATTACGATGCCAGCCCAGCCGGGACTCTCGCACAAAGTTTGGCTTTGCCTCCAGAACCAAGACGAGCTAGGGTTCTCCGCCGGCCACTTCTACGTAGAATGGTTCCCCTGCACAAAACCAGAGAAGGTGACGAAGTATCTGGACGCAATCACCGGGTTCTTGTCCGGCAATTGCAGAATTCTTGAGCACTACCGGGGGAAAAAGTGCTACAAGGCTCAGCTGCAGAAGGCTGATGGTGATCGCTGGCGAACGATTGCCACCTGGTGCACAATTTGCGTTCCGCTCTCGTGGAAGAAATCGTTGAGAGACATACGAAACCAACCGATCTGAGCGTCACCCACTTTCATCACGAGCGAAACTGTCCCGCGCTCGCCCGAGACAAGCGCGGTCTGGGGACCCGGGGCCCTCGAGTCCGGCCAAGTCAGAATCCCGTCGGCCATTTGCGGGCGGCGTGTAGCACTGCGAGAATCTGGATGGATTCACCTTTCAGCCGATAGGCCACAACGAAAGGAGTTCCCGTAACTACAACCTCTTGGGTTCCTTCGACGCGGCCGGCCCGCCCCATCTGAGGAAACCGTTCAAGCCTTTCGACGGCAGAGACGATCTGGTCAACCACATCGGAGGCCGCTTCCGGATTTTCTGCGTCCATATAAGCATGCGCGGATCGCAGATTTTCCACCGCCCCTTCGGTCCAGCGTACCTTCATGGGCGCAGCCTCACCGCCGCCAGCCCGCCACTATCTTTTTGACCTTACTGTGGTCTACCAGCTTGCCGGCATCAGCCTGTCGAATTCCTCTCTCGATTTGTTCGATGTGCCAGCGCTGCACGTCGAGATAAGCAGCAACCGCCTCGTTCAGCAGGTAGGTGCGGTCCCGGTCCAGAGCCTCGGCCAGTGTATCCAGCGCGTGAACTTTGTCTTCATCAAGACGGAAGCTAACGGTTCGTTTCTCCATATTACACGATAATACAACGCAATGCGGATTGCGACAAGGAGTGTTATCCTGAGCGCAGTGTTGTGCTCCGCCTGGCAGCGCACAAACGCAGTCGAAGGATCCCTGCCCTCCTGCTATCCTATCCGTTCGCTTTTGCTCGCGGCTCAGGACTCGCGACTCGCAACTAGCCAATGCCCACTGATCCCGTTCTCGTCGTTCACGGCGGCGCCTGGGCCATGCCCGATGACATGGTCGAGGCGCACATCCGCGGCGTCAACAACGCGTTGGCTGCGGGCTGGCACGTGCTTGAGCGTGGCGGCTCGGCGCTGGACGCCGTCGAGAATGCTGTCGTCATCATGGAAGACGACGAGACCTTCGACGCGGGCCGCGGCAGCTTCCTGAATCGCGACGGCAAGGTCCAGCTCGACGCCCTCATGATGGACGGCGCGACGCTCCGCGCCGGGGGGGTCGGCTGCGTCGAGCACCTGCGCAATCCGGTGCGGGCGGCGCGCAAAATTCTGAGCGAAAGCCCGCATGTGTATTTTGTCGGCGAAGGCGCGGAGAAATTCGCCGCCCAGCACGGCATCCCGCTGTGCAAAAACGAAGACCTCGTCATCCCGCGCGAGGTCGAACGCCTGCGCGAGTATCAGGCCGAAGCCAACTCCCACGGGAACGAGCTTTTTGCACCCACCACCGACGATGTGACCATTTCACACGACACCGTCGGCGCGGTCGCGCTCGACCGCAACGGCAACATCGCCGCCGCCACATCCACCGGAGGCACGCTGAACAAGGCTCCCGGTCGTCTCGGCGACTCCTCGCTGATCGGCTGCGGCTGCTACGCCGACAACGACAGCGCCGCGGCGTCCACCACTGGCTGGGGTGAACCCATCATGAAACTGGTCTTGGCGAAATGGACCTGCGATCGCGTCGCCGCCGGCAATCTCCCTGAATGGGCGGCGCAGGAAGCCATGAATTATCTAAAGCAACGCGTCAACGGACACGGCGGCATCATCGTGCTCGATCCTCAGGGCCACTTCGGCATCGCCCACAACACCCTGCGCATGGCCTGGGCATATAAGACGGTGAAGAGAGAAGATGCCGGCGTGTTGCGCGAGGGCTAAGACGCAAGCGGAGGCCGAAAGCCCAGAGCCGGAAGCCGAGTTACAGCCACCCCTTCGTTCTCGCGATTCGGGCTGCTTCCACGCGGTTGCTCGCGCCCAGTTTGCTGATGGCTTCCGAAAGATAATTCCGCACGGTGCCGTCGGAAAGGCCCAATTCTCCGGCGATGTCGCCTGAGGCCATACCTTCACCGGCAAGGCGCAGCACTTGCCGTTCCCGATCGGTCAGCGGATCCATCTCGCCCCACGCCTCGGTCGCGAGCTCGGGATGAATCACGCGCAATCCCTGATGCACGCGGCGCACCGCGTCGGCCAGTTCTTCCGCGCGCATGTCTTTCAGCAGATACCCCGAGGCTCCCGCTTCGAGCGCGCGCCGCAGGTATCCCGTGCGGGCAAACGTGGTCACGATGACGACCCGCGTTCCGGTTTTCCTCCTCTTCAATTCTGCCGCCACGTCGAGCCCGCTCATGTGCGGCATTTCAATGTCGGTGATGAAGACGTCGGGCTTATGGGTGAGGACCGCCTCCAGCGCTTCTTTT
>JASHPH010000302.1 GCA_030038255.1 Candidatus Sulfotelmatobacter sp.
GCCGCAATCGAAATGCGGCCGCCATCGAGCACGCGCATGGCGTCAGGAAATCCCTGGCCTTCGGCGCCCAGAAGATTTTCCGCAGGAATCACGCAGTCTTCGAAGATCAGTTCGGCCGTATCGCTGGCCCGCAGCCCCAGCTTGTTCTCTTTCTTGCCGGGACGAAATCCTTTCGTATCTTTCTCTACGATGAACGCGGAAAGCCCATGCGTGTGCGCCGTGCGATCGGTCACAGCGACTACAACCACGACATCGGCATAATGACCGTTCGTACAAAAAGTCTTGGTGCCGTTGAGCACCCATTGATTGCCCTTGCGCACCGCGGTCATGCGCGCGCTTCCGGCGTCGGAGCCCGCGGAGGGTTCGGTCAGTCCCCACGCGCCGATGAACTCGCCGGTCGCCAGCTTGCTGACGTATTTCTTTTTCTGCACTTCGTTGCCCGCGAGAAAAAAATGGTTCGTGCACAGCGAGGTATGCGCCGCCACGATAATTCCGACCGAGCCATCCACGCGCGAAAGTTCCTCAATCGCCGTCACGTATTCCACGTAGCCCATGCCCGCGCCGCCGTATTCGGCCGGGAAAATTGTTCCCAGCAGGCCCAGCTTGCCCAGTTCCTTGATGGTGCACAGGGGGAACTGGCCTGACTCGTCCCACTCCATCACATGCGGTTTGATCTCGCGCTCGGCAAACTCGCGAACGCTCTTCTTCAATTGCAGTTGTTCTTCGTTCAGCTGGAAATCCACACGTCCTCCCACACCAATAAAGCGGGTTGCCCCACCCTTCCCGCGCTTTTTGCGGGAGGGTGGCATTTTGTCTCCGAATCCTGATTAAAACACGGCCCTCGAAGATCAAGAAGTTACCAGCGGAAGGAAAGGAAGGAGGTGGCGAAAACCGCATGAACACTGGCGATTCTGCGTACTTGGATGCGCCACCCAACCGACCGGATGGTTTGCCTATTGCGCCCACACCGCTCTTCGGAAACCAGCGCCCGCGATCCGTTGCTGATTATACGCCCCCACTGCTGTCAAACTTCGCCAAGAGTTTCGGCCGTCGTGATGAACGCCTGGAAAACTTCGTTCGAAAGGAGACGCCCGCGCGGCGTCAGGCGAAGACGATCGCACTCCTGCACGATCAGGCCGCTCGCCACGGCTTCGGCGATTGCGGGACCCACGTCATCAATAGCTTTCTCGCCGAAGCGCGCAGCGATCTCGTTCAGCTCGACACCCCGGTTCAATCGCAGCCCAAGAAAAAAGGTCTCCTCCAGGGCGGCTGTCTGCGAGACAACCGTCGTACGTGGCGGTGATCCGGCCACATACTTTTCCAGCGCGTCCGGAGTCGCAATGCGAATCGCCTCAAGTTGCGGCGAAACTGAAAGCAACATCGAATGCGCGTCCACACCGAAACCCAGATACGGCTGCCGTGTCCAGTACTTCAGGTTGTGCCGCGATTCGAATCCCGGCCGGGCAAAGTTGGAGATTTCGTATTGTGCAACCCCCGCCGCTTCCAGTTTCTCGCACGCCCCGAGATAAAAATCCGCCGTCGTGTCTTCGTCGGGCACGAAATGGGCGTGATAACGCGTGCCCCCGGCAATCAACTCCCGCCCGAGCCGCGAATCCTCGTCCACTTCGAGCATGTAGACGCTCACGTGCGGCGCCCCGGTTGCAATCGTCTGCGCCAGCGATTCTCCCCAGCTGTCTTCAGTCTGGTGCGGAAGGCCGGCAATCAGATCGATGTTGATGTTCGCGATCCCCGCCGCACGCAGCCGTGCAATATCGTCCAGAATTGTTTCGCGCTTATGGAGACGCCCAACCGCCGCAGCCTCGCCGTCCACGAACGACTGCACGCCCAGACTGACGCGGTTTACGCCGCATTGGCGCAAGCTGTCGAGGACCTGAGGCGATAGCGTTCCTGGAGCGCACTCGACGGTGATTTCCGCACTCGGCCGCATCTGGAACTGCCCTCGTACTGCTTCAAATATTCGTTCGAGTTGCCGAGCCTCGAGAACCGTCGGCGTACCGCCGCCCACGTAAATCGAATCAACTTCGCGCTCAAGCAGGCCGCCAGCCTCCGCGGCCATCGCCGGCGCGTTGGCGATATCCGCGCACACGCGATCGACATAGCGCTCAAACACTGCCCGCGATAACACGTCGGACGCGAAGTTGCAGTAACTGCACTTCGTCCGGCAGAAAGGCACCGAAATGTAGATTCCTAGCGCCACTGTGTGATTATCCCATCTTGTGATCACGTCTCGAGCGGATTCGGGGATCGACCTCGTTTCCGCCAAACCTTTTCCATCCGCCCTGCCATTTTCGCCATCTATTTGAGTTAACCTGTAGGGGGCGTTTCGCGCTCACTGCCGCCTTTCGCACGCAACCATAGCCAGGAAAAACCATGGCCCAGGAAGAAGAAGTATTAGGCAAAGCCTACGACAGCCGCCTGATGCGCCGGCTGCTGAACTACCTGCGCCCTTACCGCTGGCAGGTAGGAATCGCCCTCGTTTCCATCATCCTCAAGTCGTTTGCCGACGTTCTTGGGCCCTACCTGGTCAAAGTCGCTGTGGACCGCTATCTCGCGCCCGTGGGCGGCACGGCTTCCGGGCTGTGGAACTGGCTCAGCCCGCGCCCGCTCACCGGCGTCGCGCAGATTGCCGGCATCTACCTCAGCCTGCTCGTGCTCACTTTTGTCTTCGAGTTCCTGCAAACCTATTTCATGCAGTGGACCGGGCAGAAAGTCATGTTCGACCTGCGCAGCCAGATTTTCCGCCACCTGCAGCACATGCACGTCGCCTTTTACGATCGCAATCCGGTAGGCCGCCTGGTCACGCGCGTCACCACCGACGTGGACGCCTTGAATGAGATGTTCACCTCCGGCGTGGTTTCGATTTTTGAGGATCTGTTCGTGCTCGCCGGCATTCTTGGCATCATGCTGTGCATGAACTGGAAGCTGGCGCTGATCACCTTCGCAGTTCTGCCGTTCATCGTGATTGCGACCAAGATTTTCCGCGACAAGGTCCGCGATTCTTACCGGCGCATTCGCATCGCCATCGCCCGCATCAACGCCTATCTGCAGGAGCACGTCAGCGGCATGGTCGTGCTGCAACTTTTCAACCGCGAGCGCAAGGCCTACCAGCGCTTCTCGGAAATTAATCGTAGCCACATGGACGCGTACAAGGACGCGATCCTGGCTTATGCGACTTACTATCCCGTGGTCGATTTTTTCTCGACCATTGCGATTGCGTGTGTAATCTGGTTCGGCGGGCAGGACGTAATTCGCAAGATTTCAGTGACTGCGCTTACTTTCACGCTTCATCCCCATTTTGCAGTTCAGCGCGTCGCAGTGGTGGCCTCGCTCGGCGTTCTGATCGCGTTCACGCAGTACGCAATGCGCTTCTTCCGGCCCATCATGGACTTTAGCGAGAAGTACAACATTCTCCAGTCCGCGATGGCTGCCAGCGAACGCATCTTCAAGCTGCTCGACACTCCGGCGGAGATCTTCGCGCCCGCGGTGATCGTCAAACCCGACGGCCCGGGCCGCATCGAGTTCGACCACGTCTGGTTCGCGTATCGGGGTGCGCCAACGGAAAGTGAAGCTGCAGGTAGCGCCTCCGTGCATGTAGGGACGGCCGCCCCCGGCACAGACCGTGTGGGGACGGGTCTTCGACCCGTCCAGGCCGAGCGAAGCTCGGCTGCTTCCGGCAACGGCAATCCTCCAACTCCCGACTGGGTCTTACGCGATGTCACCTTCACGATCGAGCCCGGTGAGACCATGGCCGTGGTCGGCCACACCGGCGCGGGCAAGACTACGCTCATCTCTCTGCTGCTGCGTTTTTACGATGTGCAGAGGGGTGCGGTTCGCATTGACGGCGTCGATGTCAGAGACATGGACCTCGCCGACCTCCGCAGCCGCTTTGGCGTGGTGCTGCAGGACCCGTTTCTCTTCACCGGCACGATCGGCGGCAACATTCGTCTCGGCACCGAGCGCATTCAGGACGAGGATGTGGCGCAGGCCGCCGAGGATGTAAACCTGGGCGATTTCATCCGCTCGCAGGCGGGCGGCTTTAACGAGGCTGTGCGCGAGCGTGGCTCGACACTCTCCACCGGCCAGAAGCAGCTCATTTCGTTCGCCCGCGCCCTGGCGCACGATCCCAGCATTCTGATCCTCGACGAAGCAACCTCGAGTGTCGACACCGAGACTGAATTCCGCGTGCGCGACGCGCTCGCCCGCATGGTCGAAGGGCGCACCTCGCTCATCATCGCCCACCGCCTCTCGACCATCCAGCGCGCCGATAAAATCATTGTCATGCACAAAGGCCAGCTGCGCGAAATGGGCACGCACCAGGAACTGCTCGCCCACCGCGGCATTTATTACAAGCTGTATCAGTTGCAGTACAAGGATCAGGAGATTGACGTGGCGCGGGCGCCCTCGCCCGCCAAAGCCGGAGAGTCAACCGTCAGCGCCGACGACTGAAGCTTCCAGCGCTAAAGGAATCTGGATGTCCATCTCATTTTGCCTGCTGCTCAGGGCACTCGGCGGGCAAGGCGTTATCCGCAACCTGCACTCGCTCGAAAAGACGCCGGCCTCGCAGGCTCGTACTCGAAAAGCCACGTTTCGTGACTAATGCCGCCTGCTAGGCCCGATGCCTTGACATAGAGCAGATCGGTTCGACGATCGAGACGAACATCAGTGGGGTAGACGTAATCCCCTGCTTGCGCGGCTGTCGAGGTCTGCCCCGTGTCCACATAGCGGACATAGATTCTGCCGACTGGGAACGCTCCGCTGACTTCAACCTTCGTTCCATCAGCAAGCGTTATTGGGGCGTCCCATTCCCGAGTGTGCGGACTGACAGTCGGATGAGCTGAGAATGGAACGCACGCAGCCGCCGAGTAGTGGTCGATTATTGGAGCCTTCGAAACCGGACGACGACATGCCGCGCAATAAACGATCAGAATGCTCAAAACGATGGCCCCGCCGCACTTATTGGTCACTGAAGGCGCCTGCGGTACCAACTGACGCGATTGCACGGAAGACGAGAACAGTCTGGAACTCCCCCTATCGCCTCAATGGCTCACAATACCTATCTTACAATTGCTCCGTGCTCATTCTCATCTCCGCCGGGGAAGCTTCCAGCGAAATGTATGGCGCGCAGCTGATTGAGGCGCTGCGACGTGCTGTCAATCCCATCACGAAACGTGTAGGGACGGACGCATTCGTCCGTCCGGCCGACTCGAAGAGTCGGCTGGAATTTTTCGGGGTGGGTGGTGACCGCATGCGTGCCGCTGGCTGCGACACGGTCGTGGACGCCAAAGATTTGGCCGTCGTCGGCATTACGGAAATTCTCAGCCACCTGCCGAAGATTCTCGGCCTCTACAAGCATCTGATCCGCGAAGCCGACCGGCGCAAGCCCGATATGGCCATTGTCATTGATTCGCCAGCGTTCAACTGGCGCGTCGCCCGCCAAATGAAGAAACGCGGCGTCCCCACCGTCTACTACGTAGCCCCGCAGTTCTGGGCCTGGCGGCAGGGACGCGTGCGCCTCATCCGTGACTACATCGATAAAGCGCTCGTCATCTTTCCGTTCGAAGAAAAGTTCTACCGCGTCCGCGGCGTGGACGCGACCTTCGTCGGCCATCCCCTGGCAGACTTGCCTCAGCCTTCAATCTCGCGCGAAGACTACTCGAAGCAATTCAATCTGAAT
>JASHPH010000303.1 GCA_030038255.1 Candidatus Sulfotelmatobacter sp.
ACAATACCGTTTCCCGCAGCACCTCTTCCAGCGTCGTCTGCCCTGCAGCTGCCTTGATCAGCCCGCTGCGGCGGAGCGTGATCATCCCGCCATCCAGGGCTTTCTTCTTCAGTTCCATCGCCGACGCGCCCACCAGGATCAGCTCCTTGAGTTCGTCCGTAATCTCCATCACCTCGTACAGCCCGACGCGTCCCTTATAGCCTGAGTTATTGCAAATGCTGCAGCCCTTCCCGTGGAAAATTTGGGTGCCCTTGGTTTCCTCTGGTGTGTAGCCGGCGTCCAAGAGCGTCTGCTCGGGCAGGGGCAATTGCTCCTTGCAGTTGGCGCAAATGCGGCGCACCAGGCGCTGGGCGCAAATCAGGTTCACCGAAGTAGCTACCAGGAAGGGTTCAATCCCCATGTTCATCAACCGGCTGATGGTCGATGGCGCATCGTTCGTGTGCAGCGTCGAAAGTACCAGGTGGCCCGTCAGCGCGGCTTTCACCGCGATTTCCGCCGTCTCGAAGTCGCGAATCTCGCCCACCAGGATGATGTTGGGGTCTTGCCGCAGGAAGGCCCGCAGAGCGGCGGCAAAGTTCAGCCCGATCTGCTCCTTCATCTGCACCTGGTTGACGCCGGCGAGCTGGAACTCGACCGGGTCCTCGGCGGTCATGATGTTGGTCTCCGGCGAGTTCAGCCGGGCCACCGAGGAATACAGCGTGTTTGTTTTCCCCGAACCGGTCGGCCCCGTCACGAGCACCATGCCGTAGGGCCGCAGGATGTTGCGCTCGAATTTGGAGAGCGACTCCTGCTCAAAACCCAGCTTGGTCATGTCCAGGCGCAGGTTTTCCTTGTCCAGCAGCCGCAGAACGATCTTCTCGCCGTAGAGCGTGGGCACGGTCGAAACGCGGAAGTCGAGCTCCTTTTTCTTGCCGTCCTTGCTGAACTTGATCATGATGCGCCCGTCTTGCGGCAGCCGTTTTTCGCTGATGTCCAGCTTGGCCATGATCTTCAGGCGGCTGGTGAGCGCGTCCTTCAGTTTCATCGGCGGGGTCATCACGGGTTGCAGGATTCCATCCACGCGAAACCGCACCCGGTATTCCTTTTCGTATGGCTCGATGTGGATGTCGCTGGCGCCCTTGCGCACCGAATCCGTCAGGATCAGGTTGGCCAGCTTGATGATGGGCGCTTCCTCGGCCGCCTTTTCCAGCGACGCGAGGTCCATCTGCTCCTCTTCGCCGGCCAGCTCGAGGTCGGTTTCCTCGCCGGCCAGGTCCTTCATCACCTTGTCGAGTTCCTGGACGCTTGCGTTTTCGCCGTAAAACTTGGATATCGCTTCCGAAATCGCGGATTCCGAAGCCACCACCGGCTCCACGTTGAAGCCGGTCATGAACTTGATGTCGTCCATGGCGAAAACATTGGTCGGGTCCGTCATGGCGATGGTAAGCGTGGAGCCCACGCGCGAGAGCGGCACGATTTGGTAGCGAACCGCGGTTTCCTGCGGAATCAGCTTCACCACGGTGGGATCCACTTCGTAGTATTTCAAGTTGATCGAAGGAACGCCGTACTGCCGGGAGAGGACCGCGGTCACTTCATCGTCGGTTACCAGTCCCATCTTGACCAGCGCCGTGCCCAGCCGGCCCCCATGCTGCTTCTGATACTCCAGCGCCTGCTTGAGCTGGTCCTGCGATATCAGTTTTTCCTTGACCAGTAGTTCGCCCAGACGGGCAGACATTCGCAGACTCCTAAGATGCGCGCCTAGTTCCCGCGCGCTTCTCGATGCCTTCGCAAAGCGTGCTTGGACGCTTCATACGCACGCCGTCCCAAGTTTTGCGAACATCGTATGAAACGACTAACCCCCTGTCAAGGATGGCCCCGCGCTTCGTATCCATACCTGCGAAGCTGTCCGACGGGCCAGGGATCTCCGCGCGGAGGATTGTTGAGGATCGGGGCCTGCGGGCCGGTTTCTTACAGGGACCGGCGCTGATACCATCTCCGCCCTAAAGATTCTCTCCGCTCCTGAGGGGGATGCACCGGGATGCGAGCGCTCTCCGGGCTGCAGGTAAGCAGTATCCAGTTGCTGCTCGCTGCTTTGATTGCTTTTGTCTGGCCGGTTTACGACCACTTCATCGACTGGCCCAGATTCCAGCGCGAACTGCGGGAAAAACCGAACTCCGCCCGCTTCCGGGAATACCGGTGGACCATCCTACTGCAGTGGGTCCTTGCTTCAGGGGGCGCACTACCGCTCGCCCTTTACCGGCGCGCTGGCACACGCTAACATGTCGCCCTTTCCTGGGAGCGCTTCGCCGGCTGGCTTTGTCATTGCGCTCAGCCGCAGAATCGGGAGCTCATCCTATGTCCGCAAAGCAGGCCGACAGAAAAAGTCTCTACAGCGTGCATCCCGGAGTCGCTATGGTCCAAAAGCGGGTGAGTGAGCTGAAGGCTAAGACGGGCCGCTCGCTCGAAGAATGGCTCGCGCTTGTGAAAAAAGGTGGCCCGGCCACCGAAGCCGAGCGCCGCGACTGGCTCAAGAAAAAGCACGGCCTGGGTACGTACAGCGCGATGTGGCTCGCCGAGCGCTCGGTGGGCAAAGGCGGCGAAGAGGATTCGCCCGAGGCTTACCTGGCCGCCGCCGGGAGGTACGTGGAGGAGATGTACGCAGGAGGGAAAGCCCACTTGCGGCCAATCTACGACGCCCTGCTGAGACTCGGACTGGAGATAGGGGCGGAAGCCAAGGCTTGCCCGTGCAAGACGATTGTCCCCCTCTACCGCAATCACGTCTTTGCGCAGATCAAGCCCACGACGCAGACGCGCATCGATTTCGGCTTCTGCTTCCTCAAGTTAGACAAGAAGCCTCCCAAACGCTTCATCGACACGGGCGGCGCGAAGAAGGGCGACCGCATCACTCACCGCGTCGAAATCACCTCGCCCGCGCAAATTGACGCCGAAGTGAAGCGCTGGCTGAAGACCGCCTACGATTTGGACGCCTGACATTCCCGCTGGGGGGCGGTTGGGGGACGTTCTTTGCCCTACGGGGTCAATAAATGCCCTTTTTTT
>JASHPH010000304.1 GCA_030038255.1 Candidatus Sulfotelmatobacter sp.
CCATAGACGTTGCCGCAGCCCAACTGTTCGCAGTGGGGCTGCGGCTACGTCTATGGCTTCCGTGTGCCGCTTATCGTGATCTCACCCTATGCCAAGGCGGGATACATCTCTCACGTCAATCACGACTTTGGCAGCATCCTGAAATTCGTCGAGCAGGTCTATGGTCTCCCATCGCTCGGCTACGCCGATGTACCGGCCGACGATCTCTCCGACTGTTTCAATTTCAACCAGACGCCACTGCCGTTTCAAACGATCAATACGCCGCTCGGCATCGACTATTTTCTTCACGACAGAACTCCGCCGACGGATCCAGATAACGACTAGCGATCTTGATTTCGATCCCCAGGCTCCCGCCATCGTCGAACTCCCCGCTGGGCTGCGCCATTCGTCAGGCTCAGATTGCTCGCGAGGTTCATCACTCCCGAGGCTGCGTTATTTTTCTCGCGTGCGTGGCCGCAGGTGAACGAACTGATGGTGAATAGCGCCACGCAGCCGATGTAGAAATTCTTGCGGCCGACGATCGACGAAAGCCAGCCGCTCAGCGGCAGCACGATTGCGATTGAGACCAGATATGACGTCAGGACCCAAGTGCCTCGTCTTGTCCGGCAGAGAGACTGCCCGCAATATGCGGAAGCGCGACGTTGGCGATGGAAGTGTCGAGCACCTCCATGAACGTGGCCAGTGTAACGGTGATAGGTTGGATGGCGTCAACGTTCATTTGAGGCAGTCGAGTGCGGACGCTTGCTTCATCTTAGCGAAGAAGGTGATCGCGGAGAACGTTACCGTGGAGAGCGGTGGGCACAGAATCCGGCCGTCAACCCCGGCTTGGCGCGGGTTCCGCTGTGGGTTGGTGGGGCAGGGCATGACGCCCGGTATGCTTCTCGACGAAGCTGAGTAACGGCTCCTTCAGGAGAGGTCCGCTCGCCAGAAGGCCCGACAGAAGCGGATTCCGGTGATTGGCAGTTAGTTCGGTGTTCTCAAGAGTGCTGACAAATCCGCCTGCACTTTGCACCAAGGCTGCTCCCGCGACTACGTCCCATTCGTTTTTGGGCGTCAGGGTGAAGGTTGCGTCGGCCAATCCGGCTGCGACCAGGGCGAGCTTGTAGGCGACCGATCCCATGGGCCGAATCTGAAAATCCCCGCCCTCAAACTGCTTCCACTCTCCGCGTTTGACTTCGCTGCGGCTGGCCAAAATGAGCGCGCCCTGCAGCGTCGTTCGTTGACTCGGGCGCGCTGGTTTTCCGTTGTACAAAACTCCGGAATCGATTGCACCGATGATCGTTTCGTTTGTCGCCGGATTGCAGATGCCGCCCGCGACGGGACGGCCATTCTCCACAAATCCAATGGAGACGCAGAATTCCGGAATACCGGCCACGAATTCGCGCGTTCCGTCCAGAGGATCGACCACCCACACGCGGCACTTGCTGAGACGGGAAACATCGTCCGCGCTCTCTTCCGAAAGCCAGCCTTCACCTTCGCGCAGCAGGTTCTGGCGCAGCGTCGCGTCAACGGCTCGATCCGCCTCGGTGACAGGGTCGTGCCCGTGCTTATATTCGGCCTCGATCTCGCCTGGAGTGAAGCGGTTCAAAATCGTGCGGGCAGCTTCCAACCCGACGTGGATTCGCTCGAGAATATCGGCGTAGGACGAAGAAGAAGTCATGTTTTCCTGATTCATGAATGCGGACTCAAGCCCACAACATGCGGCATCCGGTGATCAACAATAGCGCGCAGAGAATGCGCCGGAGCCAAAGCATGGGAACGCGCGTCGCCAAGTGCGATCCGACCAGGCCACCGGGGATGGAACCAATCAGCAGCGACACCACCAGTCCGGGATCGACGTTCCCCAGCTTGAAGTGAAGAAAACCTGTCACTCCGGTAAGAACCACGGCGTGCACGATATCGGTCCCGACGTTTACCTTGGGCGGAAAACTGTAAAACAACAACAGTAACATCATGATGATGCTGCCGGAGCCGACTGACGTCATGCCGACGAGCACGCCCGCGACCAGCCCGATCACAGCCATGCCGGCAAAATTCTTGACGGTTGGGGGACGATTGGCAACCCGCTCCTCGATGCGCTTCTGCAACAGCAGCAGAGTGGGAATCACGATGAGCAGCACGCCCACTGCGGTCTTGATGAAGTTGTTGACCCCGTCGCCGTAGAGATGGCGAATGTGCATGAGCAACCGGACGCCGATCATCGAGCCGGGAATGCTGCCGGTGGCAAGGGCAAGAACCGCCTTGCGCCGCACGGTCCCTTTCTTCATGTGCACAAGGCTGGCGGGGACTTTGGTGAAAAAGTTGAAGAGAGCGTCAGAGCCGACCGCCACAATCGCAGGCACTCTCAGGCCGAAGATGAGCACGGGGAGCAGCAGCACGCCGCCCCCTACACCGCTCAGGCCGATGAGAACGCCGACGACAAAGCCAACCAGAATTTTGGCCGTTAGCAGTGTCATAGCGGAATGCTGACTCCTCTACTTCGTCGTCTTCAGGCTGCCGCGCCGTTCACGCCGATGAAGCCCTCGCGCTCCAAATGCAGGATTATTTCCTGCGCGGCTTCTTCCGGTGACAGTTCTGCGGTGTTGATTGTGACTTCGGCATCCGCCGGAGCCTCGTAAGGATCAGAGATGCCAGTGAACTCCTTGAGAATGCCGGCACG
>JASHPH010000305.1 GCA_030038255.1 Candidatus Sulfotelmatobacter sp.
CAGGTCCACCTTAACCCCCCGGCTCTCCACCTGAATCGACACATGCCGCGTCCGCGGATGCAGATTGCGATCGCTTAGGTACTCGAACAGGCTCCAGAAAATTTTCTTCATGTCCATGTTCGGCACCGGGCTCAGCGCAATCAGAATGTCCGCCTGCGACGACAGCGAAATCGCCGTATTCTTTGCATACGCGCCCGAAAGCGTCAGCCCCAGCAGGTACTGCTTTCCCCACGCCTTCAGCCCGGGCAAAATCTCGTCCGCCGAGCGATGCGGCGCCGAACCCGTCTCGGCGATCACGTGGTATTTCTCAACCACTGACGCCGCGTACTGCTCCACAGTCGGCATAACAGAAAGCAAGCCTCTGGAATCCACATCGGCAGAATCGCGCAGGAGTTGAGGGTCCAGCCTGTTTTGAAAGGACGCGGCGTTTGTGGCTGCACCAGCCCCGTGTTCGGGCCGGCTTTGAGAGGGCTCGGCTTCGAGCCGCGCCCATCGGTCGGCGCAAGAAACGGCGATTTAGCCCCTGCGGTAGCCGCGCAGCAGCCTGCCCTGAGCGCCCGAGCAAGACGAGGGCAAGTCGAACGGGGCGAAATGTGAAAGCCCGGCACGGCGGTGCCGGATCACGCTAGCGAAGCTTCGGTTTCTTGCGTTTCAGGCTCACCGTCACCTTCATCACTGTTCCGTCCACCGGATTAATCTCGAACGTTGCCCTGCTGGTATAACCCGGGTTGTCCAGACGGTATGTGAACACGCTATACCGATCAAAAATATTGGTGTCATACGGGGCACCGTACTTGGCTTGCAGCTGCCAGGCGGTGTAGCTGTGATCGGTGAACTGAAGCATGAAGTAGGCGTCTGAGCGCTTCTCGTCTTTGACAGCGGCAATTTCGGAAAATGGGAAAGGCTGGCGCGCCAGTGGATAATCCACGATTGCGGCCTTGTGCTGACTGGAAATCCCCTCGTGGACGATCTCGTCAATCCTTTTGTTCACTTCCGCATCCAGCAGTGAGCTGTCGCCCTTTGGGTCGCACGGATTCTTATCCTCGTTGCACCGCGCCCGACCCTCGTTCGCGATATAGGCGCGAAGCACGCGCGAGTTCTCCAGCATTGTCTTGATGCCTTGCTCCTCGGGCAGAGCGGCGGCCGCGAATAGATACGGAACCATCTCGCGCCAGTCGAAGTCGTCGGCGGAAAACTCCGCCCGAGCCGTAGTGCCAGCGGGCTCGCTGCCCGCTGATGTCGACGGAACGAAAACGGAGAGCAACAACGATAGCACCAACAGAATTGTCGGTTTCAGGTTTGTGCGCAAGGCTGAAATCATGGCGGATGTCGATGCAGTACGTCAAGCGACGGCGATGTATGGGAGTGGTGCAGTTTGGTTGTCATCCTGAGCAAGCCGCTTTTGCGCGGCGAAGGATCTGGGCGAGCCGCGCGCTCCGGGGTCCCACGCCCGGTTTTGGCGTGACGGGGTGGGCGCTGCGGCGCGTCCTTTGCGCCGCGAGAAACGCGCGTTCGGCTCGCTTCCCTATCAAACTGCACCACTACCCGATGTTTCGACAACCAGGCCTTTGCAACTGGGCTTCGTCGGCCATCCGCCGCTACTGAGACGACGCGGTTGCGTGACCGACGGCCGCGTTGGCTCTACTGGCCAGGAAGTCCGGCGATTTTAGCCTCTTGGGGAGAATCAGTGCTGCGGGAACGGCCATGACCAGCACTAGAACATACAGATTCGTGCGCAGAACGGATGTGAAAAATGTCCTTTCAGGGCGCGAACTCAGCCGCCAGATCACCCACTCTTCCCAGACCGTAGTCAGCGTCACACTCGCGAACAGGGCCAGGAAGATCGCTACCAGCTTGATAATCCAGTAGAGTGCGAGTCGATCAGCGTAGATCGCAACCTGGCCCAGTCCGAAAAGAATACAGCTCGCCAGCAACCCCACTGTCAGGATTACAGCAAGGAAGACAGGGCTTATTCGCCTTAACCATGCCGGCGGGGCTGCCTTCACCAGCCTCCGTGACGGCAGCCAGCACAGGAAGAAGACCAGCGGCACTCCGGCAATCCAAATGTCCGCTGAACTCGCGATCATCCCAGCGACGAGCAGGCCAACAAAGCTCGTCAACACATTGCCAAGGAACATCCGCCAAGCGGCGCGCAGACGCGGAAGTCGGCGCTCGAAGAAGGTAAACAGAACCGATTTCACGACCACAGCCATTGCCAGTACAAGTATCGAACCGGAGAAAGCCATTGCCGGCGCTACCGCCTTCCATGAGAAGGCCGGTCGGAGTCAAGTGAATTTGTTCATGTTTTTGTTCGACAAGAGTTTTCTCCAGCCGAGTAGCCACTGTCGCTATGCTTCCATCCGCACTCTCGAGGAGCGATTTTTCGCTCGGTGCCATGTTGGGCGTTCTCGTTTCAGCCGGTGCTGCTACCTGATTATCGACCTGTAGTTCCATCCTTGAGAGTGGAACCTGGGCCAGGCGGGCCTGGCGAGACTCGCGAAGCTTGGCACTTCTGGTGTTCAGCATGGCCGCCGTGATGGAAATTCTGTTGGATCGTTTCGCCAGGGTGGTGGGCCCGTGAGTGCTCCTGC
>JASHPH010000306.1 GCA_030038255.1 Candidatus Sulfotelmatobacter sp.
ACCAGCGTCAACGTCACCATTGATCGCTCTCCTGACGCGGCGGTAGGTGTGTCATTCCACCAAACCCACATTCAAAACCCATAGCTCCCGATGAGGCTTCCTTCAAGTCGCTGTATCTGAAGCGCCCGTCCAGAGCACCTCAGCGCACACCTTTCCACGCGTGGGCGCTTCAGATACAGCACTAAGACTTCTGGCCCACCTGTCTCTCTGCATAACTTCGGGTTTGCTCGTCATCGAACAACAATCGGGCGACGTGCCGTTGGAGTAGACCTCCGTGCGGTTTGCTTCAATCCGGTTTCGCTTGCCCGATGCGGAACGTTACCCTATTCTTCCTGCGGAACGTAAACCAGCACCGTGCTTAAGCGCTTACCCCTGTTCTTCCACCACGTCATGTACAACCTGCGTGGCGGATTTCTTGTCCGCCCGCTGGCGATCACGTTGGTGCTTGGTTGCGCAGGAGCGCTGCTCTCGGAAGCAGAGGAAGCTTTTCCGGAATTCAGCGCCTGGGTCCCAAAAGCGCTCTTTCCGTCACACGCGGACCCTCAGGTGGCACAAGTCATTCTCGGCGGCATCGTTGCTTCGATTATGACAGTCGTCTCTATCGTGTTCGCGATGCTGCTGATGACCCTCACGTTGGCCTCCATGCAGTTCTCTCCCCGGATTTTGACGGGTTTCGTGCGGGATCGCGTGTAGCAGCGGAGCTCTGTCGCATGGACTTTAGGCTCAGTGATGAACTTGGCCCCGCGCGAAGACCAAAGTTCATAGCATCGCCGGATGTCGGTCACGCGCTGGTTCAGCAAAGATACTGAAAACATTTGGATCGTGTAGTGGCGAAGCGACGACTTCAGGCTTGTCATCGGTTGGACCGCCACCAGGGTTGATTGTGAGCCAAATGTTGCCGAGCCGAAGGGAACGTCGGCTCGCCTTGCCTGAGCACCAAGGCACCGAGAACATCGCGATAGAACGCCAGTCGATGAGCGAGAACGACGTCGAGTGTTTGGCAAGCACCGGCGTGAACACGCCTGGAACAATGTTTCCAACTGTTGAGCTTCCTGGCACAAGGTGTCAAGGCCGCATGGAACTGCAGGCCTCAGCCTTGTCGCGACAGCGGACGAGACCTAGCTGCTTGTCCTATTCGCTTCCTTCCAATCAGTTAGAGTTGGAATACTTTCTGCGGTGGGTTTCGAGAGGTTCGATCCAGCTCTGATTCGAGTCGCACATCGGTGATTGCGAAGCCTTTTCATGGCCGGGCCGATCCTTCAGTTCTCAAAACGGCAGCGATACTGCCACTAGCAAACTGCCGTTGGAAACTACCTCAGGTTTCGCTGGATTGGTACGTTTGGCGCGTAACTGGACGGGGATGGCCCGTCCCTCCGAAATGAGACTTCAAGACGTGCGATTCTAGCCCGTGAATCAAGCAGATCCACGCACTGGCTGAGGTGATCCTCATCACAGCGGAAAAGTTCCACAGTGAATAACTTGGACGCGTCCAGTTGATTAGGGCGAGGTCTGCAGGAAGCCAGAGACGTTCGAGCTTATCCAACAGAACTGGAGCACAGCAAACCATGCCGCGGAAGACAGCAAGTACGCTGATCGTGTTCTTGCTCCTGCCGTACTGCTTGCCGCTGCTTCTGCAAAACAGCAACTCTTCTTTGCCGTCTTGCTGCCGTAGGGATGGAAAACATCGTTGCGCGACGATGACCCGTCTCGTTGGATGGGACTGGACTGGACAGCCGACCGTTCGGAACCGGAACAGCGATTGTCCGTACCGCTCAGCGCTGCTGGCATCGCGAGTACGGCGTGCAGCGACTTTACCTGACCCTCAAAATCTCACCATTCAACTGCTTTCCAACCCAGCTGTATTCCTCCTGGCCGCAGTAGAGGCGTCCATTTCCAAAGCGCACAGCCATTACAAGCGCGGCCCTCCCAACTTTTCCTGATCCAGAGTTTTCTGCAGCCGGGGATTGGTCCTCCCCCTGCCCTTTCTATCGGACAATTAACCCGCGTCAGGAGCAAGTTATGAATTCACAGAGAAGACTTGTATTCATACTATTCGTGTGCCTTTTTGCGGCGTTGGTGCAGGCACAATCGGAAGATATCCGAGGAGTCGTGACCGATCCATCCGGAGCTGTCATTGTCGGCGCGTCGGTAGAGCTTAAGAGTGGTGATCGGGTGATCGCCACAGCGAAAACCGACAGCCAAGGCAGCTACTCATTCCTCGTCGAGCGCGAAAAAGCTTCCGGCAAGCTGGAACTCGTCGTTTCGTCTGCTGGGTTTAAGACCTTTGTTCGTGAAGTCGGCTTCGCGGGCGCACAACATCTTTCGGTGTCCGTCGAACTTCAAGTTCAACCAACTTTTGAGCGCCTCAACGTGGAGGCCAAGAGCCAGCCTTTCCGCGACCAATTGGATATGAGTGAGGTTCGAGAAAGTCCGGCGAAGGACGTTGGGGAGGCGCTTACAGCGGTGGACGGTGTCTATCGTATTCGCCAGGGGGGCATTGCAAACGATGTTGTCGTGCGCGGCTTCCAGCAAGGTAACGTGAATGTGCTGATTGACGGAACGCGTCTGTACGGTGCTTGCACGGGTCACATGGATCCGGCTGCGTACCACGTCGACTTCGCTGAAGTCGAACGCGTGGATATTGACAAAGGTGCTTTTGATGTCGCCAGCGCTGGCAGCCTCGGTGCCACCGTTGAAGTCGTGACCAAGAAACCGCCGCTCGGCCTGCGCGTAACCCCGAGCATGAGCTTCGGGTCGTTCGGGTACTACAATCCGAGTGCGACGGCATCGTATGGGAACGACGCGTTCCGCTTCTTAGCCGGGTATTCGTATCGGGTCTCTGATCCCTACAAAGATGGCTCCGGCAAGTCCTTCCTCGACTACACGAATTTCAGCTTGGCTGCCTACGGTCAACACGCTTTCGACATCAATACTGGCTGGTTCGAGACAGAATTCTCTCTCGCGGACAATCAGAGGCTCTCACTCGGCTACACCCGGCAGCAGAGCGGACTCGTTCTCTATCCCTACGACACGATGGATGCCAACTACGACAACGCGGACCGCGCCTCGCTGCGATATGAAGTCACCAAACTGACAGACATCGTGCGAGCACTGCGCGTGCAAGCCTACTTCACACAAGTCATCCACTTCATGAGCGACGATTACCGCACTACCGCCATGATCAACACCTGGTCGATGGCTGCTGACCCACATTCGCGCGTAATCGGTGGGCACACCGAGGCCGATATGGGACGTGACCTCACCGTGGGCTTCGAGGGCTACTACCGCAACTGGAACATGATGGCCTACATGAACATGAGCGGGATGATCTCTTCGAATCCGGCCATTCCGGGTGTGGACACCCATGCCTTTGGAGCCTTCGCCGATTATCACCACTCCTTTACGGATCAGCTGAAGTTAAGCGGTGGCGTGCGCTTTGATCATGATTCTATGTCGGCCACCGCCTCGGGCTTGGATACAGACAACTACTTCTACTACCAGAACACGCGCAACACCCAGGCCAGCGACAACTACGCTTCAGGAAATGCGCGTCTTTCATTCAGTCTGCCGCACTCGGTTGAGCTGTTCGCCGGAGCAGGCACCACCGGACGAGTCCCGGACGCGCAAGAGCGCTACCTCAACTACACGATGATGTCGGGCGGGATGATGATGCTCGATGTCGGCGATCCCAATCTGCCGATTGTGCGCAACACGGAATCCACGGCGGGCGCGGTATTCCGCCATGGGTCCTCTTATATCAAGCCGACGCTGTTCTATTCAGACATCAACAACTACATCCTGGTGAATGATCAGCCACTGCTGAACATGAACGGAATGATGCCATCGAGCACGCGGTCCTACACTAACGTGGATGCCCACATCTACGGCGGCGAGATCAGCTATGTGTTTGGCCTGCCATCAGATTTTTCCTTTGTCGGAGGCGCATCGTACGCTAAGGGTACAAATGTCCTTAAACCGCAAGCTGGCGTGCTCAGCAGCAACTTGCCCGAGATGCCGCCGATGCGCACCTGGGCTGCATTGCGCTATACGCACAAGTTCGCCTTCGCGGAAATCGGAGGTACCGGTGTGGCACGGCAAAATCTTGTGGACACGGACCTGAACGAATCTCCCACGGCAGGCTACGGAGTGATGGACATAAAGTTCGGCCTGAGGTACTGGAAACTTTCGGCCAGTTTTGCAGCGGACAACCTGCTCAATCATTACTACACCGAGCACTTGTCTTATTTCCGCGATCCGTTCGCTTCCGGTGTCCATGTCCCCGAACCAGGACGCAACTTCTTCGGGCAATTACGGGCAGACTTTTGATACACGTTAGTCCGAGACGAGAGTCTCACGTAAGAGCCGGCCTGTCGTCGGCCGACTACCCCTTATCTCGCTAGAAGACGTTAGCGAGCACGTGTACACTCGATTGCAACTGCTGCATCTGCCTTGACTGGCAGCAGCTCCACTTGCCTGCGCATCGGCTCGAAATTCCGCTGCATCCGGTCGACTCCAACCGAAATGCAATCAATCAACGAGAAAGACTTCGAGTGCTTGGCAAGCACTGGCGTAAACGCACCTGTAACAAAGTTGCTAACTTTGGCTCGTGGTTTCCCCGGGCAGAAATCGGATGGCGACCACGTGCTCCTGGATGCCGTTCAATCCGAGTTGAAGTTCATAACCAACCGCCGCGACCCGCAATCCGCAAGAAAGTCCTGAAGCAGATGTGATCTGCTTCACAGCAATGCAATGTCGATTGGCGGAACATTGAGCTGTAAAGCCGCTTCCGGCGTTTCACCCTGAGCGGCCCTAGGTTTAACAAGGAGTTGGGGAGTGCGTTTTGCGAAACCAACCCGGTTGCGCTGGCTTTCACAAATTATTTTCTTTTTCCTGTTTCTGTTTCTTTTGCTGCGTGCCGAATTTCGCGGATCATTGCGCGCCTCGACAGGCGATATACGTTTGCCCTATCCAGTGAACCTGTTCTTCCGCCTTGATCCTCTGGTTGCGCTGGCGAATGCTCCTGCAAGTCACGCTTTGTATCACGGCCTTTTGTGGAGTCTGCTGATTCTGGTTGCGACGATCTTTCTCGGGCGCTTTTTCTGCGGCTCGATTTGCCCGTTGGGATCGATTCATCATTTTTTCAGCAGCCTGAAATCCGAGCGCAAACGCGGAAAACAACTGCTCAAGTCCAACCGCTACAAGCGTCGGCAGACGACGAAATACTACCTCCTGGCTGCGGGTCTTGTTGCCGCGATGTTCGGCACGGGAATACTCGGTTGGCTCGATCCTTTTTCGCTGCTGGTGCGCTCCCTGGGCTTGTCGATTCTGCCCGCGACGGGTTATAGCCTGCGGGCGGTTTTGCGTGTTCTCGAGCGCAGCCCGTTTTCCTTCGTTCAGAGTGTGGGCGGTGCGCTGCACTTCATTCTCGGAGCGGTGCTGCTCAGTTTTAAGCAACCGTATTTCCGGCAAGGGATTTGGCAGGGCATCATCTTTGTGTATCTGGTTGCGCTGAATTTTCGCATCACGCGATTCTGGTGCCGCGCCCTTTGTCCGCTAGGAGCGCTGCTCGGCTTGGTCTCGCGCGGGGCAATTGTTGAATCGAGCCAAGACGAGGGCACTGTCATGAGCAAACGCAAACTTCGACATGGCGCAACGTTGATGGCATTGTGCCTGGCGCTTTTCCCGAATGTAAGTTGCAATCGGCAGACTGCGAGTCCCACCGCGTTGTTTCCTGCTTCCGGCGAAGTTGCCGGTTGGTCAAGAACCAGCGACATCCGCACCTTCGAAGCCGCGGACCTGTGGAAGTACATCGACGGCGAAGCCGAACGATATTTGAAAGCGGGAGCGCAGAGAGTTAGCACGGCCGACTACAAATTCCAGAACAAGGTCGAAACGGTCGTCGACATCTACACGATGGCACATGCGCAAGGCGCGGCGAAGATTTTCGAATCGGAGCCAGCCGCCGAGGCGAAAACTATCCACCTGGGCGACAGCGCGCGATTATACGACCAGAGCCTCTTTTTTAGGAAAGGCCCGAACCTGGTGCGCATTGTCGCCTACGAAGATTTGAGGGAGAACTCGCAAGCAATGGTGCAACTCGGGCAGAGTATCGAGCGCCGGCTTCCTGAATGAGTGCCCGGGCTCAGACTTGTGCGCCGCGTCACCGAAGATTCACAGGAATTGCGCTATACGAGAAAAAGAGATTTTCCAATAGTTGGACCGCGGCGTCTCGGCGGCATTCTATGAACAAAGGCAACTCCAGCCGGCGCGATTTTTTGAAGAACTGCGCCACGGGAGTTGCCGCGTTCGGCTTGGCCGGCAAAGCCTGGCCTGAGCAAGCGCGCGCCGGAGCCACGCCACGGCTCACAGCGGCGGGACAAGCAGCGGCGTCGGCAAAATCAAGAGTGGTCATTGCGCGCGATCCGGCATTGCGCGGCGCGGGAACGACGGTCGATTCCAGTCGCGTTCTAAGTTTGCTGGATCGAGCCATACAGAACCTTTTCAATCTCGATCATCCGGCAGAACCTTGGAAGAAACTCGTTCATCCCGGCGAGAAGGTCGGAATCAAGGTCAACGCTCTCGGCGGACGTGGACTCTCCAGCAGTGTTCAGCTTGTCGAAGCGATTTGCGAACGATTACAGCAGGCCGGCATTCGAGCGCCTGACATTGTTGTCTGGGATCGCGACACCGAGGAGCTGGAACATGTCGGTTTTCGCTTCTCCAATGGCGGCAATCGCGTGCAATGCTTCGGCACCGATTGCTTGGATTACGAAGACGAACTCGAAATGTATGGCAGCGTGGGAAGCCGGTTGTCACAGATTCTCACGCGGCGCTGCGATGTGCTGATCAATGTGCCCGTGCTCAAAGATCATGACGGCGCCGGGGTGACGATAGCCCTGAAAAATATGTATGGCGTCATTCACAACCCAAACAAGTACCACCCCAACGGCTGCGATCCCTACATCGCAGATCTCAACATGCTGCCGGCAATCAGAACCAAAATGCGCCTAACCATCTGCGACGCGACAACTGCTTGCTACGAAGGCGGGCCGGGATACAAGCCGCAATATTGCTGGCAGAACAATGCCCTGCTGGTTTCGCATGATGCGGTGGCGCTCGACTACACCGGCTGGCAAATCATTGAGCGCAAGCGTGCCGAGAAGAAAGTGAAAACGCTTGAGGCCGACCAGAGATCGCCCCACTACATCGCGACGGCCGCCGACGAGCAGCATCGGCTGGGCACGAACGATCCGCGGCGAATCGAAATGGTCGAGGTCTCGGCCTGACGGAGGTTCAATATGGCGCGCGAAGACCATGTGCGTGCGAACTCGCTAGCCGCTGCTTCGACGCAAGGTGAGATCTGCTTCCGCGATTTCGAGCGCAACCCGTTCTCATCCGCGCTCGATCGCCGCGCGTTCTTGAAGTGCGCTCTGGCGTCGGGCGCAGCTTTAGGCGTCTGCGATTTTGCCCGGCCTCTGGTTGCGCTCCCCGCCTGGGCTGCTCCGCAGAAGCAAGACGATTCCAAATTCACCGTCGAAGCCCGTTTCTATCAAAAGCTTCCTAACAATAAGAAGATCAAGTGCAAGCTGTGCCCGCGCGAATGCGTGGTGGGCGACCGCGAGCGCGGCTATTGCGGCGTACGCGAAAATCGTGGAGGAACGTACTACACCCTCGTGCATTCCCGCGTGTGCGCGGCGCATATCGACCCAATCGAGAAAAAACCCCTCTTCCACTACCTCCCCGGAACTCTGGCACTTTCGCTCGCCACTGCGGGGTGCAACGTCAATTGCAAGTTCTGCCAGAACTGGGATATCTCCCAGGTGCGCCCCGAGCAGGTCCCGGCCGACTACGCGCCTCCGAAACTAATCGCTGACCTCGCCAGGCAGCACGGCTGCCCGACCATTGCCTACACGTACAGCGAGCCGGTCATCTTCAGCGAATACCTGATGGATGCCGCCGACGCCGGACACGAAGCCGGCGTCCGCAGCGTGGTGGTCTCGAACGGTTACATGCAGGAGGAGGCGCTCAAGACCGCGTACGGGAAAATGGACGCGGTCAAGATCGACCTCAAAGCTTTTACTGAGTCGTATTACAAGGACGTGGTCGTCGGCCAGTTGAAGCCTGTCATGGACACGCTGGTCACCCTGCGAAAAATGGAGAAGTGGACCGAGATCGTTTACCTGGTAGTCCCGACTCTCAACGACAGCGACGACGAGTTCCGCGGGCTGGCACGCTGGGTCAAGGCGAATCTGGGCGTGGACGTGCCTCTGCACTTCACGCAATTTCATCCCGAATATTTGTTGAAGAACCTGCCGATAACGCCGGTCCCAACGCTGGAGCGCGCCAAGGCGTTCGCCGATGCTGAGGGACTGCACTACGTGTACATCGGGAATATACCCGGTCATCCCGCTGAGAACACGTATTGCCCCAAGTGCCGCCACATTTTGGTCGAGCGTGTGGGGTTTATCGTGAAGCAAATCCTGATTCGCAAAGGCAATTGCCCATTTTGCGGACAGCATATTCCGGGCGTGTGGCAGGCATGAGAGCGCGAGAGGAGGTTGGCTTATGAAAAACAAGATGCGCTCCGCTCTTTATTTAATGGCTCCGCTGCGCCGCGTGTTGGACGTTCGAGAAATCAAAGTCGGCCAGCACGGTCTGATCGTGAAGAACGGGAGTTACCAGGGCCTTCTGCTCTCGCAGGTCCCCGTGGAGGAAAAATGGGGTCGGCAAACGTTCCTCGACGAAACCTGCCTCAAAGCGGGTATGCGGACCGGCTGCTGGAAGGATGACAATACCGACATCTTCAAGTTTACAGCGGTCGTGTTCGGAGAGACGCCGCCGCAGGCATTCATGCCGGAGACGCCCTCGCCTCCAGGCTCACGCGTGCCGCCAGGAGCGCCGGGGCTAGGTTCACAGCCGCACTGAGCCATGCGGTCTTCCAGAAACCGAACACCGGGATAAGGTAGCCGCTCAGCAGCAGCGCACCGACGCAGCCGCCCAGCAGGTGGATCGCATAAAGCGTCCCCAAGCATTTTGGGCTGCTGCTGTCTCTCGGCCACAAGATTTGTGCCGCAGGCTCATTGACGCGGAACTCGGTCTGGACTGGTGGGGGATCATCTACCCGAAGTGGGTGGATGCCGAACTGGTGGAATTGATGGCAAAGGCAGGTTGCACTCAAGTGAGCCTTGGCTTTGAGAGCGGTTCCGAGACTATATTGCCGCAGCTTAATAAACGGTTCACCTGTAGAGAGGTCAAGGAGATTTCGGAGACTTTGGCTCGCGTGGGAATACAGCGTTACGGGTTTTTGTTGCTCGGAGGGCCGGGGGAAACAAGGGAAACAGTCGAAGAAAGCTTGGTATTTGCTGATAGCCTGCGTCTGGACACACTAAAGATCACGGTCGGCCTGAGAATTTATCCGCAGACCCCATTGGCATGCAGTGCGTTAGCGGACGGGCCTTATCAGACCCGATGACGACCTGCTCATGCCCCGCTTCTACATTACCCCGCGCCTGCGGGACTGGCTGCCTGACCGTATAGCGCGTTGGGACTCTATTAAGCAGGCTTAGAATGGCGGCATTGGGCAAGCACATGGCGACTCGGGTCACCCTACGATCCGCTGATTCGGCTCAGCCTGCGATCCGCTAAAGAGTCACGACAACTCTCGTAAAGTAGCCGTACGATTGATGGAAGATCGAAATCAGAGAAAAAACGGAAATTTCCCTTCCGACGGATTGCTTGCCCAAGAACTCTGGCTCGTGCCCAAGAAGTACGCCTTTTGCATGCTTTGTTAGGCAAAGCCCGCCTGAGCACCGGGGAACCCTCGCCCGATGCGCGTGAACGCCTTGCCACTACCCGACAACCTGTGGGTATAGTCGCGCTGTCAGGAGCACCAGCAAGGCAAAAATCACCATTAGAACGACCAGATCGACACCCAGCCCAAAAACCGTGTGGCCTCCCTGTACCATCAGTGATCGCAGGGCATCCACTTCATAGCTGAGCGGATTCATCTTTGCCACCACGCGCACCCATCCTGGCATGCTGTCGATCGGATAGATGGCATTACTTGCAAAGAACAGCGGCATGGTCAACACTTGTCCAATACCCATGAACCGTTCGCGAGTTCTTACCAGACAGGCCACAGCGAGGGAAAAAGTCGAGAACAGACCCGAACCCAAGACAATGAACACGACCACCGCAAAGACGCGCTCCATCCTGAGATCGAGGTCGATGCGCAGCAGAAACGCGAGACCGTAAACGATTGCTCCCTGAGCCAGTCCTCTCACACCTGCGGAGAGTGCCTTGCCCAGAACGAGGGCTGGTCGTGGCGCAGGACTGACAAGCAGTTTCTGGACAATTCCGAGATCTCTTTCCCAGATGATGCTGATTCCGTAGAAGATGGCAATGAACAACACGCTCTGTGCCAGAATTCCGGGCGTCATGAACGTCAGATAATCGAGGCCACCCGTGGGGATGGCCCTGAAGCGCGCGAAAACCTGTCCAAAGATCAACAACCAGAGAGCGGGTTGTATGGCGCGCGTCACCAACTCCGCCGGATCGCGGCGCAGTTTGCGTAATTCGACGTCGGCAAGGGCCAATGTATCCGACGCAAAGTCGAGGAACATTGATAGATCAGCGGAGCCGCTTGACCGTCCGCCGGAGTCTGGCACTTTCGATGTAGCCACCTGATTCATCGACTAGCCCTCCTGCATAGTGGATGAATACATCATCCAAATTGGCGTCTTCACCTACCCCGG
>JASHPH010000307.1 GCA_030038255.1 Candidatus Sulfotelmatobacter sp.
ATTGGATCGCTGCTTCCGGCACAGACCGGCTCGGGGCAGGTTCCAGCTTCTGATTCTCGATCGCAGCCTCGATCACACCGTCGCGGAGAAGCGCCGCAGCGGAATCATTCTTGAATGATGAAACACCTAAGATCAGCATCCGAGTCCCCTACGCCCACCAATCAGGAATCCCATCTCATCTCTTGACCGAAACACCAACCAGAGTTTCTTTCGTGGCCACCGCATCCGGTCGATGCGCTTTCGTGGCACGGTATTTTCTCAGCAACCACAGCGGAGCGAAGCAATAGAAGCAAGCCACAGCCTGATCGTAGGTGCGCAACGCGCGGTACAGAACGCGATCCAGAAACTTCTCCAGCACAAACCCTGCTGAGCTTTCGCTCGTCCCACGTTGCTCCCCGGAAAACGCCATGTAGCGTTGGATCTTGCGCAGGGCGCGATCGGCGAGCACTTCTTCGTTCTCTTTCTTGTCCGCCCTGATCTCTTCGCTCTTCACCATTTCGTGATGAGCGCCTTCGTAAATCGCGGAGCGATCTGCATGCCGAAGGTCGGTCATTCCGGAGTAAGCCTGCAGATTCAGAAAGTCGCATATCCCGGCCATCGTTTTCTCGGGATCGTGCACCAGGATTTCGTACTGGACTTCGTGCACGGGCACGTTCCGCGCGCGCAGATTCTCGACGCCGGCATTGAGATCGTAGGAACTGCACAGGGCGCGCAAGATCATGCCACGCCGGGCGAAGAACGAATCTCCCCGAGCGGCGCGGACTACGCTGCGGCAGACGTCCAGAGGGCTCCGCCGGATTACGATAAACCGGGCATCCGGAAATTGCGTCGCGAGTTCGGGCAGCATGTCGAAGTAGTTCGGAGACTTGCATCCGCCGATGGCCGAACCGGCGTATTGCTTCCAGGCAACCCGGCACGCCTCGGCCAGCCCAGAGACGCTTCTCGGCAGCTGATCCAGTTCAAGCCGGTGGCGACTGGGCGCAGAGTTCCAGAATTCCCAGCGTTCCGGCCAGTCTTTCTTCGCGCGCCCACCCAGAAAAAGCGGCCACAGCAGCGGCAGATCGCACTCATACATCAGTGCGATCTGGGGATGCTGGTTGAGCAGCGCGTACAACAACGACGTGCCCGAGCGCCACATCCCCACGACAATGAGCGGCCCTTGCACTCTTTGGTGTGTCCCGTGCCGGACTCGACCATTGCCGTTCGCCTTTGTCTGCGCTGAGATCATGCTTGCGCCCTGCCCAGTTTCAGCGGGGCGTTCTAGTCGCCCGCCGCCGGCTCCATCACTTCGGGCTGACGTGCATGGGATTTGCTCAATGCCGAGGCAATCCACTTGTAGGTCACGGCCAGACCCTGGCGCAGCGGAATCGAAGGCTCCCAGCCTAACACGCGGCGAGTGCGGCTGTTTTCACTGTTACGTCCACGCACACCCTGCGGTCCGGAAAGATCGTGCGTGACCTTGAGCTTTTTCCCGGCGATCTCGGCCACCATGTTCACCAGCTGATTGATGGTCACCAATTCGTCGGTGCCGAGGTTGAGTGCCTCATGATAGTCGGAGGCCATGATGCGCATTAAGCCTTCGACGCAATCGTCGACATACATGAAGGAGCGGGTTTGTTCGCCGTCGCCCCAGATCTCGACTTCACCATGATTCGCGGCCAGAGCCACCTTTCGACACATTGCTGCGGGAGCTTTCTCCTTGCCACCATCGTAGGTACCGAGCGGACCATACACGTTGTGGAACCGCACGATGCGGGTTTCGAAGCCGTAATCCTTGCGATAGTACCGGCAAAGTTCTTCGGCAAACAGCTTCTCCCAGCCGTACCCCGGTTCGGGATCGGCGGGGTACGCGTCCTCTTCCTTCAAGGGCGCGACGTCGGCGTCCTTTTGCTTGCTCTGGGCATACACACAGGCCGAAGACGAAAACAGGAAGCGCTGCACGCCGTTCTGGCGGCTGGCTTCGAGCATATTGGCATTGATCAGGATGTTGTTGCGGCTGATCGCGGCGTGATATGCGGTGATGTATCCGATGCCTCCCATGTCGGCCGCCAGGTTGTAGACCTGATGGATGCCGCCGCGGGTCGCGAGCAGGCACTTGTCCATCTCACGCAGGTCCAGAATCTCGAATTCGTCCGCTGCACTAGACTCATATTCCGGATATTTCAGGTCAGCGCCGCGCACCCAGTAACCTTCTTCTTTCAGCCGACGAACCAAGTGATGTCCGATGAAACCGCCTGCACCCGTTACCAGTACCCCCTTTTTCTCATTCATATTGTTTTTCCCTTTGGCCTTTGTGATCGCTACCAGTCGAACTCAAAATGCAAAATCCGCGGCCGCCCAAAATACAGAAAAAGCCACGGCCCGCGATCCCTACCACAAATTCAATCGAACCGCCGCACGTTCAGCAGTTCCAGCCCAACGTTCCACACAAAAATCGGTCCACGCACCAGGTATCGCTTCCACAATCGACGGGGCTCAACCGCGAGGCGGAAGAGCCACTCCAATCCGTTTTCCCGCATCCACCGCGGGGCCTGCACCAGCCGGCTGCTGTTCAAATCGAATGCCGCGCCCACGCCAATCACAGCGGGAACGGTGAGCTTGTCGCGGTGCTGATACATCCACTTCTCCTGCTTCGGCGTGCTCAGGCCAATCCACAAGACGTCGGCCTGCGCTGCCTCAATCATCGCCACGACCTCCTGATCCTCTTGCGGAGTCAAGGGTCGAAACGGCGGCGAGTACGTGCCGGCCACTTGAATGCCAAATCTGCGTTGCATCTCCGCGGCCAGGCTCTCTGGCACGCCGGGCGCACCACCGTAGAAGAAATGCCGGTAGCGTGATCCCGTTTGCTGGCAGAAGGTCTCCATCAGCTCTGGGCCGTACACCCGCCGCGGCATGTTATGGCCATGCCAGCGCCCCAGCCACACCAGCGGCATTCCATCGCACACCAGCAGCGACGCGGAATTCAACATGTTTCGGAAATTCGGGTCCTCGACCGCCTCGGAGATCCCATGCATCCCGGTTACAGCTACATAGCGGCAGCTGTCGCGATTCTGAATCCAACTCTCCAGAATGGCGATGGCGTCAGGAATCTGCACCGCATGCATCCCTACACCCAAAACCTTGAACGTGGCCGCTTGCGTGGCGGGTAAGCTCTGAATCGCTTGTTCCATGAAATGATCCAGGGTGTTGCAGCCGCGACCATTACGCGTCGACTACGCGTTCACAACCGCTTCCACTGGCTTGGCATCGAGGGGGTAACCAATCCGCGTCAACACGTCGCCAACTGTTGCGCGGAAGAGCGCCACTTGTGCCGGGTTGAGATTGGCGCGCCATCCGCCCACCGATCCGCTGCGAATGAACTGGCCGCGTTTTGAGGCGCGTTGCGGCTTTTCTTTCTCTTTGGCGCGCATTCGTTCGATGGTGTTGTCGGCGATGGCCCGGCGAATGCGCTGCTCATCCGGTTTCAATCCCAGGAAGTTGGCAATTTCGATGATCGTATTTACCGTATCGGCGCGCAGATCTTCAAAGCGGATCACGAGGAGTTGTTCTTTCTCTAGCGGTGCATTCAGCCAGCTTTCAACGTGTGCTCTCCAGGATGAAAATGGATTCACGCTCTCATGCAGGAACCGGTTCAGATAGCCGTCGAGATTCTGATCGACCAGGCCGAGTGCGGTTTGATAGGCATATTCGGACAGAGCGACATCGCGCGGGTCGCGCAACAGATACACTGCTTTCCGATACTGCGGCTGATAGACCTCGTGGGTCTTGATCAGGCGAGCGCCGCCGGGCATGAGCGGCAAGCCCGCGCGGTGCAACTTCACATCGGGAATTGCCTGGTTCACGCTGCCAAATCCCGAGGCCTCACCCAGTAGCGACTCGAACAGCATGAAGCGCAGCCAGGTGCTACCCGACCGCGGATACGAGGCCAGAAAAATATCGTTCGCTTTCAAGCTCTGGTGGCGATACCACACCAGCGGGGCTCGCAGCGAGGTCGTCGCCATCATGTGCCGCAATTTGCGAAGGGTGGGCATGGAAGTTCAGTGTCTGAAGTCTTTGTCTGCTGGGAGCAACGCACGTTGTGAACTGGTTCTACGAAGTGGAATGCCGGCCAATATTCAATGATCGCCGTGGCCGAATACAGCTCCGCCTTCTGAGTCACAGATCCTGACTCCAAAGGTGAAATCCGGTAAGTCCGTCGCCCAGATTGCCCTTCCAACGCAAATTCAATATGGCCCGCGGCAGCTCGCGCCACCGGCCAGGGAACTGACGCTGTATCTCAGGCTCGATCCGCCGGCGAAAATCAACACGCCGCCTGGCGCCGACATTCTCGAATCTGTCTGTAATGGGGGATGTTCATACAGCATTAAGTGGAACTTTTCAAGGAAGCCTTCTTTTAACTTAAAGGGGGGATTTCAGAAAAGCAGCGAAACCGGTTGAGAACACATTATGCGCCCGGACCATTTCCACGCAAGGGGACCCCTTTCTAGGGTCAAAAGTCTCTATTGACTTTTGACGCGCAAATCCTTGCGCTCTAACCCGCGGGTGGCAGCAGCATCTACGACCCACCCAGGTCTGGTTTTGGCCGAACCACCAGCAGGGCCATCTTAAGATCCTCGCCCGGTGCCGCATTGGTCCGTGCCAGCTTCAGTTCAAAATGCAGCGTGCCGCCGCCATCCTGATCGGTCACGATCTCAGGCAAGGAACTACCAAAATCATCCACTTTCACCAGTTGGATTCGAGCCGGTTGGTCGCCATGAGATGCGGCCTTGCCCAGACGAACCATTTCATCCATGCTCAAAAGTCTCGTCGGGTTCGCGTCCAGCGCGATTGGACTGAGTACGACGAAATCACCGGAACGGGGGCCATGTTCTCCAATGCCGGCCTGCAGCATGGCGTAGCGCATGGTGTAATACCCGGGCTTCAGTTCTTGATTTTCAAAATCCTCGAAATAATCCTCGATCGCCTCGGGAAGCAAATGAATGACCCCCACCAGCGCTCCCTGGCGGATGCGCGCATAGCCGTCCTGGGTGCGGGGATGTGCCACCACCGGCACCTCAGAAATCTCTTTGACCAAATAAATCTCGCAGATCGGTTCTTTCTTGCCGTTGACGTCGTGCGACACCAGGACCCCGGTCGGGTCAAGGCTATCTCCCATTGGTTTCGGCAGGTGGGCGGAGGAAACCTTGATCGGCTCGACCAGATACGGCTGGACGACCCAAGCCATGGTCGCGCTTGCCCCGAGTGTTAACAGTGCAAGTGCTAGCTTGATTTTGCTTCTCATCATCCTGTTTCCCATGCAGACTCTCGACATCACTCCTCCCAACGACCCGAAAACTTAGCGCACTGTCGAGCGGAGATAGCCGCGCAGATGCTCTGCCACCAGGTTCACATTCGGCTCGGTGAACATGGAGGGGTGATCTCCGGGTATGCGGTGAAATTCCATCTCGCCCACGCGATCGACCCATCCCAGCTTGAAATCAAAGTATTCGCCCGCAGGCCAGTCGCTCGACTGCAGCAGAACGATCTTCCCGGGATAGGGTTGCGGCTCATAGCGATGAAACGCGGGATGAACGATCGAATCCGTGTTCCGCAATTTGTCACTGCGATCCGACATCAGCTGCCAGGTGATGCGCTCAATCTTGCGCCGTGCCTCGTCGAGGCGATCAAGCAGGTACGCCGGGGTTTGCCGCGCATCCATCTGCAGCAGATTCGCGAAATGATACTTGATCCGCTGCGAGTACCTTCCGTCGGCAAACGGATTCTTGTAATACGCGCGATTGTGGCCGTCGAACATGGCCAGCAGAGCGATTTCCTCCCCGCCCTGGCGCAATTGCCGCGCCACTTCGTACGCCAGCACCGCATTCACGCACAAACCCGCCAGATAATACGGACCCCGCGGCTGCTGCTCGCGCAGAGCTCGAATCAGCAAGCCGGCGATGTCCTCCATCCGGTAGGGGACGGGCAGACCCGTTCCATCGGCAAAAGGCAGATCCAGACCTAGGAACGGCTGTTCGGATCCCAGCTTCTTTGCCAGCAAACGAAAACGGGGACCACCTCGAATCCAGAACAAAGGCGGCCGCGATCCCTTGGGCTGAATCGGCACGATGGCACGCTCGCGTAAGCTCTGCCCCGCGGTCTGCAAGGACTCCGCCATCTGCTCAATGGTCGGACACTGAAATACGAAGGCCAGAGAGAGCATTCGTCCAAATTCTCTCTCGATGTTCGCCAGCAATCGTGCCGCGATCAGCGAATGTCCGCCCAGCTCGAAAAAATCGTGCGAGACGTCGACAGTGTCGGTATTGAGAATGCGTTGCCAGATCACCAGCAGCCTCTGCTCGGTTTCGTTGCGTGGCGCCGCGACGCGTCGTTTCGTGGTACTCGCCGGCTCCGATTCCCGCAGGCACTGGCGGTCGATCTTGCCGTTGGGCGTAAGCGGAAACGAACTTACAAAGTGGAACGATGCCGCAATCATGTAGGCCGGCAGCCGATTCTTCAAGAACCTGCGCAGCTCGTCGCCGGAACTCATGTAGCCTTCGCGCAAAGCGACGAAAGCCGCCAGTTGCATCTCGCCAGAACGATTGGGAAGCGCAACCACTGCCGCCTCCCGCACATCGGGATGCTGCAGCAACATGGCTTCGATTTCTCCCAGCTCAATGCGCAGTCCGTGCACTTTCACCTGATGATCCGTTCGCCCCAGGAACTCGAGGTTCCCATCGCGCCGATAGCGGACCAGATCGCCCGTGCGGTACAACCTTGCAGCCGCATCATCGGTGAAGGGATTCGGCACGAAACTCGATCGCGTCAGATCGGGTCGATTCAGGTATCCCGCAGCCACTCCGTCGCCCCCGATATACAGTTCGCCGGGAATCCCCACGGGTACCAGCGCTTCGTTACGATCCAGTATGTACACCTGCGTATTGGCCTTGGGGCGGCCAATCGCCACGGAGTCGTCCGATTCCCCCGGCTCGCACTCGTACACCGTGCTCCAAACCGTGGCCTCAGTCGGACCGTATTCATTGAACAGCGAAGTCTGCGGCAACATGCCGTAATGGGAATCGACCAGCTGCCGCGGGCAAGCTTCCCCGGCTACGATCACAGTTTGCAACGAACTCAACTGCTCGGCCAAGGCGTGATCCAGAAGTTCCCGGTAGAGACTTGGGAAACACAACGTGTGCGTTATTTTCCCGCCTGAGATCAAATCGGCCAACTGCTCCGCCTTCCACTGAAACTCCTCGGTCGGTAGGACCAGTGTCCCTCCGCTCGCCAAACAATGAAAAATACCGGCTACAGAACTGTCGAAGGCATACGAAGAGAGCAAGAGGAAACGGCCCGTCAGCGGGCCATAATGATCAAAACGTGCCTGGGTGGAATGCGCCAGATTCGCGTGCGTGACCAGCACTCCCTTGGGAAAGCCCGTCGAACCTGAGGTGTATAGAACGTAAGCGAGATTCTCCAAAGCCGCTCCGCGCTGATTTTGAGCCGTGCTCGTTGCTTTCCAGTCCGCCGAGTCCAACAGAATCGTTGGCAGGCTGCTCGACCACTGGCCGGCCCGCTTCGCCTGCGTGAGCAGAGCTTTGGCCTTGCAGTCGGAAAGAACAAACTTCATCCGTTCCTGCGGGTACGTGGGATCGAGAGGCACATACGCGCCGCCTGCCTTCAAGATCCCAAGAATCCCAACGATCATCTCCAGCGAACGCTCCACGCAAATGGCCACGGGAGCATCAGGCCCCACCCCCAGCTTTCGTAAAGCCTCGGCCAGCGAGTTCGCCTCGCTGTTGAGTTGCTCATAAGTGAGGGACGCAGGCCCGCACTCGACTGCCGTTGCCGTCGCACATTTTCGGGACTGCTCTTCGATGAGTTCGTGTATCGGCTGCGATGCCTGTGGCTTCGCCGTGTCGTTCCACTCGATCAGAATTTGCCAGCGTTCGGCTTCGGTGAGCAGAGACAATTCGCTGATCGCCTTGTCGGGGCGCTCACAGGCGGATTCGAGCAATGTGCGCCAGTGCCCCACCATCTGCTGCACGCCGGCCGCATCGAAAAGGTCGGTGTTGTAGATGATCGGCCCAAAAATCTCGCTGCCGCGATCGTCCGCCACAATGATCAGGTCGAGTTCCGAGCCCCCGGTCGAGACTTCGTCGGTCGCCAGGTTCCAACCCCGGCCGTCATGCTGCAACTGCGGTTGCTGGGACAGACTGATCTGAAATAGCGGATTGCGGCCGGGATCGTGCCGGGGCTGAACTTCCTTCACGACTTGCACAAACGGCACGCTACGGTGAGTCAGGCCATCAAACAAAACTTTCCGCACGCGGGTCTGCAATTCGCGGAAAGTCGGATCTCCGCTTAAGTCGACGCGCAAGGCGAGAGGATTCACAAAATATCCCATCAGCCCCTCAAACTCCGGCCGCTCCCGGCCGGAAGTGAGGCAACCCACCACCAGATCCGTCTGGCTGGTGTAGCGATGCAGCAGCGCCACCAGCCCGGCGAGAAGAGTGACGTACAACGTGACGCCCGCTTGCTGGCTCGCTGCTCTGATCTTCTGTGCCAACTCGAGGGGCAGCACAAATCGCTCAATAGCTCCGCGGTGGGTTTCGACGACGGGACGCGGCCGGTCGTTCGGCCACTCGCAGGCCAAAAGCTCGCCGCCCAGCTGCTTCCGCCAATAGGCCAGGTCGTTTGACCAAACTTGCGGATCGGGCTGATGGCGCTGCCAGTAGGCGAAGTCGGCATACTGCAGTTCCGGCTCCGGCAGCGGCGACGGCCGGTTCGCCGCAAACGCGTCGTAGAGCTCTTCCAGTTCGGGCATCAGAATCTGGTACGCCGTCACGCCGTCGAAGATCAGATGATGCAACGTCATGTACAGCCGATGATGCTCATCGCTGAAAGAAATCAGAAGCGCGCGCAGCAAAGGCCCGCTCTTCAAATCGAACGGACGTCGCACATCTGCGGTGGCGAGGCGTAGAGCTTCACCTTCTTGTTTCGCCTCAGGCAGAGCGCCGAGGTCGATGACCTGCCAGGGAAAATCCCTGGGCACCGCGCCAACGATCTGCACCAGCTCATCACCGACTACATCGAATGTGGTGCGCAGGATCTCGTGGCGACGCATGATTTCAATCAGGCAGCGCTCCAGTACCTGCACATCCAGCGGGCCGTGCCGGTAAATCGTCATCGCCTGGTTGTAGAAGGGGATGTCGCCGGCCATCTGCGCGTGCAGCCAAATCTGTTCCTGATTGAAGGAGACGGCCGCGCGATCTTCCGGCGGTCGCCGCGTAATCTGCGCCGGGACGGCTTTGCGGTCAAAATCGCCGAGGTACTTTGTCAGCAGGGCTTGTTCGATCTTTGTCCTGTCGAGCTTTGTTCGGTCGAGTTTTGCTCCCTCTATGGCTGCCCCTTCCAGTTCAGACACGCCTCCGGCTTTTGGCGGTTTCTGCACAACGGCGCGACGGTCTTCTCTCTCAGCCATGGAACTACCCGGCTATTGCGGGGAAAAGGATCAGCATAAACGAATCTCGGAAACTCGCCGCAGCGGATTTCCAATCAATTCTTCAAGTAATACTTGAAGGTCGGTAATGGCGCTCATTGCCTCCTGCACGCTGATCGACTCAGGGTCAAATTGCACGCGGCCCATGATCGGCCGCGGGTGGATCGTGTGCGGGCGATCGATGAACGCCAGATAAAACTCCCACGGCGATCCCCCGCTTTCGACATCCATGGTGGTCACATCCCAGTCCAAGTCGAGACTTGGCATGGACGGTTGCATGCCGATCGCCGCCCGGAAGAAGGGAGTGGGGCTGGGATTCTGCTCTTGACGTATCTCGCGCGCCAACCGTTCAATCGGCACGTCGGCGTTCAGCATCGCCTCGGAGAGCACGATTCTTGCCTGTGCGACGAGTTCGTGGAACGTGGGGTCACTATCGAAGTTCAGGCACAGAGTCAGTGCATTCAAAAAATAGCCGATTATGTTCAGAACTTCGTTCTGGTTTCGGCCAGAGGAAACCGGCGTACCTAGCGTGATTTTCTCCTGCCCCGTGTGGCGCTGTACCAGGACGGCAAATGCCGCCAGCAAAACCAGAAACAGACTGCTGTTTTCTTTTCTCGCGAACTCCCTCAAATTGCCGCTCAGCTGGGGAGAGAACGCGAACGGGCGAATCATTCCGCGATAGTGTCGTTGCTGCACGCGTGGTTTGCTGTTGGGCCAGTCGATGGCCTGTGGCTGCTCGGCCAATTGCTTTCGCCAATACCGCACCTGGCTGGCCAACTCTGCCCTTCCGGTTTCCCGCTGCCAGAGGGCAAAGTCCCCATACTGGAGCGGCAAATCCACGGGCGGCGAAGCCTTCCCTGCGGCATACGCCCGGTAAAGAGCTGCCAGCTCCAAAGGAAAAATTTGATACGCAGATGCGCCGTCGAGCACCATCAGATGCGCTGCCACAAAAAGCCAATGCTCGTTCTCGCCGGCTCGTACGAGCGTGGCCCGGATCGGAGGCTCACTCTGCAACGCGAACTTGCGGCTCACGTCCTCGGCGACGACGGCGTGCCACTGCGCAATACCGTCTGCCCCAGAACGACCGTTCCATGATGAGGGAAGATCGCTCACATCGATGGTGCGCATCCGCAACGGCGCCGCTGGATGAACGATCTGTACCGGCTGTCCGGCCCGTGTTTCAAAAGTGGTCCGCCAGACTTCATGGCGCCGGACGATTTCATTCAGGCTTTTCTCCAGCGCAACCCAGTCGAGCAACCCGCGCATTCGAACCGTGATGCACTCGTTGTATAAGGGAGCAATCTCCGGACTCTGCGTTTCGTGCCGCCACAGCTCTTCCTGCGTAAATGTGAGCGGCGCGATCGTCCCCGGGCTGCGGCGCGGAATCGGGGAACGAAACACCGGACATCTTCGCCCCGCCAGATACTCTGCCAGCAATCGCTGGCGCTCTTGTTCGTTGAGTGCGGTCTGCGACATCTTTGAGATCTTCTAAGTCGGTCTCGCTTGACGTGTGCTGGCCACAAGCTTCCCGAGCTCTCCATTGGTCAGGTAACGGACGCCCGGTCTTCCGCTCACGTAGTCCAGCATCTCTTGCAGCTCAGCCCAGCCATTTTGCTTCTCGGTTTCCCAGGAGTGTCCCACCAAGTGCCAGGCACCGCCCTCTCTGAGGGCGCAGTCGAACAGAGCCTTTCCCAGCTCGACCCAGTTCGCCGACCTGCCGATCATGATGGAGGACTTTGCCAGCGCCAAGATCTCCCCACGCTTGATCAGATTTCTGCAGTACGCGGGCCAGCCATGCGGGTGCGCCTGAATCGTCACCGGCATTTCAAAAGGCGGAAAAGAACACGCGAAAGAAAGCATCCGCACTCCGCGCGCACAGCGGAAACCCGCTTGCTTCACTTCGGTGACCACGGCAGCATTAAACTTGCCCTTCGGATACGCGAACGAAACCAGTTCCCTGGCAAGAATCGCTTCCAGCTCAGCCTTACAACCGACGACTTCCCGTCGCACACGGTCTGTGCCGATTTCGGTCAGCACCGGGTGGCTCACCGTGTGGCCACCGATCTCGAAACCGGCGGCGGCAAGGTTGCGCAAATCGCCGGCCGACAGCCTGGAACTCTCGCCCAGTCCTCCGCTGGTCACGTAGAAGGTGCCCGGCAGTTTTCTGGCGGTCAAAAGCTCGGCGACTTTCAGATCATCGCGGTGGCCATCATCCCAGCTGGTAGTGACGATCACCGTCTTTTTCGCGGCAGCTCCGCCGTGCCCTCCTGAACCGCCGTTTATGCGATCCCTCGATTTCAATAGGCACCATCATCCGCGGGCAAATCGGCCGGCAAAGGCGTTTCAAACTTCACCTCCCGGGTTTTCAGCGTGGCCAGCCTGCGGCTGGCGAGCACGAAGGCCACGATCATATACAGCAAATTGGCGGCGATGATACTGGCAACTACGCCGCGCAGACCGAAGTAGCGCGTCGCCGGGACGCCAAAGATAATTGCGATCACGCTGGCTGCGCCGTTGGCGAAGAACAACGAGCGCGGCGACTCCATGGCGCGCAACAGAATTGCAGGTCCCAGGGCCGCGCTCCATATAACGCTTTCTAGCGCGAAAAACGGCACCAAATAGGCCGACTCCGAGTACTTCCCGGCGTACACCAGGTGAAAGACGATCGGCCGCAGAGGAATCAGTATTGCCCAGTAGGCGACTCCTCCCGCAATGAAAAGTGCGGTCAACTTGCCGCACAGAACTCTGGCAGCGTGACGGCCTTTCTCGCTCTGAATACGAGCTGCATGCGGCAGAATGAGCATGGAAAGCGCGGCCAGGGTCTGCAGCAGCGGAGCAGCAAAGTTCATGACGGCGCGCAATTCGCCGGCGGCCGTCATCCCCGAAAAACTGCTGACCAGCGGAATGTAGACGTAATTCGGAATCCAGCCGACCACGCACGTGGCCAGCGCCCACTTGCCGTACTCCCAATGTTTGCCCCAGGTCTCGCGCAGTCCCGGCTGGCCCTGGGCCGGCTCCAGCTTGGCATTCAACTGAAACAGCATAACAATGCCGCTGACCAGCGACGCCAGCCCCATCACCAGGTACGCCGTGAACGAGCTTAGCCATCCCGCCCGAAACAGCGTAAAAACACCGCAGGTCACCAGGATGCAGTAAAAAACCGATCCGAATGCCGCCGGCCCGGGAGACGTCTTCAGGTAGAAAGCTCTGCGTCCCAGGGCATGGATGACGATGAACGGCGTCGCGAGCGTCACGCCGAGAAAAGCACCAGCCGATGCGGGACTATGCCACCAGATCTTTGCCGCCAGCGCGGTGCCGCCCAAACAGGCGCAGACGATAAAACACAGGCCCCAATGCAGCCAGATCGTGGCCTTCAAGTATCCGCGAATATTGTTGTGGTAGGTCGTCCCGGAAAAAACTGACAGCGGCTCCAGCAGCAGTGCCTGATAGAGAAATGCAATCAGAATGAAAATGCTGAAGGCCAAGGCATACGCACCGTAATCCTCAGGTGCGAGCCAGCGTGCGAGCAGGACTCCCAGCAGGAAATTCGAGCCGGAAATGAGCCCGTAGTCCACCACCGCGAGGCCACCTTTAGCAATCCAGGGAAGGATTCGCTGCAGACGGAACCCGCCCTTCGGCGCTGGAGTCGGCGCATCCGAAACGGCTGTCGTGCTTTCTTGTTGGCTGGATGTAGACACTTCGTGAATTCCCAATTTATGTAGGCCCTTATCTGAATTTGCCAGTTTCTTATGTACCACGCAGCCACCGCTGCTGCGAATTACGAGGGAGGAGTTTCACTATTACGCGGAACGAACAGCGGGAGGTGTGCGCGGATCCTTACGTCGAAGTAAAGGCCGGCACAGCGCCAGGTTCATCGGAGATGGGTTGGATGGGTTGGCTGGATACGGTTTGTGTCTCGATCGGCGTTAGTCGCGTTTTTGTCGGTTGCTGCCGCGCTTGGTCTAAAGCGGCGCGCAACTGCTGAGCCAGTACCCGCACCATCGGCTCCTTCAGGATGGCGCCGTGATCGCCGTCGATCTCATGGATTTCCACTCCGCCCGCTGCCCAGTTTGACCAGTCGCTCTCCGGGCGATCCAATCCGCGCAGCGCTTTTTCGCTGGCGCGAAACCAGGTCACCCTGCCGTCATACACTTCGGGCTGGTACATGACTTCGGCTCGAGCCAGACTGCGATGAACCTGCTTCAGCGACTCGGGATAAAACAGACGGTCGAATCTCCGTCGCAGTCCCCTCCGGTACCTCTTGAGCCTGCCCTTCACGTATGCAACTTGCTGTTCGAGCGGCAGGCCGAGCAGCGTGCCCAGCAGAACCGCCTTCGATTTCACTTTGCCCGGATAGGTGTCGAGCAGCGCCAGCAGCCCGATCTCTGCGCCATCCTTTTGCAGCTGGCGCGCCATCTCGAACGCGACAAGCCCGCCGAACGAATACCCGCCGATGTAGTACGGCCCCTCGGGCTGAAATTTCCGCAGCTCGCGAATGTAGCGCGCCGCCATCTGTTTGACATCATCCAGAACTGGCGCGTCGCCGTTGATTCCCTGCGGCTGGATCCCATAAAAAGGCCGATCGGGCGCCATGTGCCGCGCCAACTCCTGAAAGCGCAACACTGCCCCACCCAGTCCGTGGACACAGAAAAACACGGGACGATTCCCTTGCGGCTGGATCGGCACCAGCAGCGAAGTCCCCACCGTTGAGTCCTGCTGGTTGAGGACCACCGCCAACTGCTCAATCGTCGGCGCCTCGAATAAAGCCGCCAGCGGCAGGGTGCGCTCAAATGCTCGCTCGATGCGGCGCACCAGACGCAACGCGAACAACGAATGGCCGCCCAGCTCAAAAAAATTGTCCCGGACGCCAACTGGGTGCCTTCCCAGAATTTCTTCCCAGATCGCCGTGAGCCGCGATTCGACGGGACCGCTCGGCGCAACACAGTCGCTGGCGGATTCCTTTTCCGGCGCCAATGCCGCCAGCGCTTTGCGATCCACTTTTCCGTTGGGCGTGAGCGGCGACTCCTTGAGTCGAACAAATTCCGACGGAACCATGTAGTCGGGAAGCTGGTTTTTCAGGAATTCGCGCAGTTCGGCGATTGCAGGTGTTTGCCCCGGAGCCGGAACGAAGCAAGCCACAAGTTGCTTGCTGTTCGTGCCGCTTTCTTTGGCAATGACGGTTACGCTTCCGATCGCAGAGTGGCGCGCCAGAGCGGCTTCAATCTCTCCCGGTTCGACGCGAAAGCCGCGAATCTTCACCTGAAAGTCGCGCCGCCCGAGGAACTCGATCTCTCCATTCGCATGATAGCGTGCCAGGTCGCCCGTCTTGTACATCCGGGCGCCGGGATCGGATGAAAACGGGTCGGGCACAAACTTTTCTTTCGTCAGCTCCGGACGATTCAGATATCCGCGCGCTACGCCCACACCGCCGATGTGCAACTCTCCCTCCACGCCTGCGGGAACCGGTTGCAGGTTGCCGTCAAGAATGTACGTGCGGACATTGGAAATCGGTTTCCCGATGGGCAAAGGATCCGGAACCTCCCCGGCAGCTGGCTCATAGGCGGTCGCGATCACGCTGGCCTCGGTTGGGCCGTAGGTGTTGATCCAGCGAACGCTGGCGTTGGTGTGGGCCCGCCAGGTCTTCAGCAGTGGCGCCGATGCCTTTTCTCCTCCCACAATCACCAGTCGCAGCCCCTCTGGCAATTTGCCCGCGCCTTCGACCAGTGCCTGCACTAGTTCGTGCCAATAAGCTGTGGGTAAGTCGAAAACGGTCACGCCATGTTCGCGAGCACAGTGCAGAAAATCGGCGGCGGCCAGCGAGAAGTCCGTCGGCCGCAGCACCACCGTACCGCCCGCCATGAACGTCGGCCAAATTTCCTCGATCGCAATATCAAAGCTGATGGAAGAAAACTGCAGAACGCGGTCGCTGGGAGTAAGACCATACAGCTGCACCGACACCAGGCCGTGATTGACCAGCCCGGCATGCGGCAGCAGAACTCCGCGCGGCGTGCCCGTCGACCCCGAGGTATAAATCACGTATGCAAGACTTTCCGCATTGACTCTGCTATCAGGATTGCTGCGGATCTGGCTCGCAATCTCCTCGCGCTGCGAATCCACGCAAACAGTCCTTGTGCCGGGACGCTCAAGCCGCGTGCGCAGCGCTTCATTCGTCACGAGGACCGGCACCTTGGCATCCTCCAGCATGAATTGCAGTCGATCTGTCGGATACGCGGGGTCCAGCGGCAGGCAGGCGCCGCCTGACTTGAGCACCGCAAGCAGCGTGACCACGAATGGAATCGTGGGCGGCAGGCAAATGCCGACGGGTGTATCCGGACCCGCGCCCACTCCGCGCAGATAGTGAGCCAGCTGATTGGACCGCTCGTTCAGTTCGCGATAACTCAGCCTTTCGTTTCCGTGTTCTAGTGCGAGTGCATCCGGAGTACGCTCCGCCTGGGCCTCAAACAATTCGTGCATGCACCGATTCGACACCGGAACGCCTTCCGATGCTTGTGCCCCAAGGGCAGCATGCGGTTGAGTTTCAATCGGGCGCATCTCTCGCTCGTTACCTCCGCTTCCCGATCCCGCCTTCACCGCCTCGCCGAACCCGACATGCAGCGCGGTAAGCCCACGTAGACCCAGGTTCGTGCGCCAGGTCAACCGTTGCGGCTCGAGACGAAGATTCGTCAACCGCTGCAACATAGCCTGGAACGCGATCTGACCCTCCGCCCGGGCCAAAGGTGCGCCGAAACAGAAATGTGCCGCATAGCCGAAAGCGACATGCCGGTTATCCGTACGAGTGATGTCAAACCGGTCCGGATCCGCAAAACGCTCCGGATCGCGGTTTGCCGCCGCCATCACGGCGATTACTGCCTGGCGTTTGCGAATCAGCTTTCCGCCCAGCTCAATGTCGGCCGGAGCCAATCGCGCCGTGTGCTGGCTCGGACTCTCGTACCGCAACATCTCCTCGACCGCGGACGGAATCAGCGACATATCCCGGCGCAGTCGCTCCATCTCTTCCGGATTGCGCAGCAGCGTCAGCACGCCGTTGCCAATCAGATTGGTCGTCGTCTCTTGCCCGCCAACCATGGTCACGATCGTGTTGGCCACCACTTCCTCTTCGGTGAGCCGGTCGCCGTCGACTTCCGACGTCAACAGCGAATGAATCAATCCCTCGCGCGGATGCGCCTTGATCTCCCGCACCGCCTCCAGGAAATACGAGGTCATGTCTTCCACCGTGCGCAGCATCAGCTGCGCGTGGTCTGGATTGTGCTGGAAATTGCCGAGCATCTCGGCAAAATTGGCCGACCAAGCTTTCAGTTGTTTGTGGTCGCTGACGGGAACACCAAGCAGCTCGGCCGTAACGATTGCCGGCAAAGGATCGGCAAAGTCCGCGATCACATCCATTCGCCTCTTCGCCTGCACTTCGTCGAGCAATCTGTTGACGATGTCCGCGATGTGAGATCTCAGCGCCTCCACTCGCGCCGTAGTGAACGCCTTCGATGCCAGGCCGCGCAGGCGCACATGCGCGGAAGCATCCATGAACAGCATCTGCTTCACCATCAGCTGTGCGATGGGTTTCAGCTGTGCGAGGCCCATCTCCGCCAGTTGTTCCGGCGTCGGCGTGCGCGCCGCCGAAAAATCGTGCAGCACCTGCAGCACGTCCGGATACCGGGTCACTACCCAGGCATGCAGATACGAATCCCAATGAACAGGGTCTTCGCGGCGCAAACGGTGAAACAGCGGATAGGGATTGGCGAGGACTTCTGGATCGAGCAGGTGGTAGAGACTAAGTGCGGCGCCCGAGCGATCGACTCCGGTGGGTGGTGCAGGTCGTGTGGGAGAACCCGAGGTCATCGTCCCGCGCTCTCCGGAGCCGGGCCGGCAGCGGGTTGGAGTGCTTCCCCATTTGCGGCTTCGATCTTCTCCGTTTCGATCTTCTCCAGAATGAGAAGTTCAATTTCGGAGGCCATGCCGGCCAGCGTGGGATGATCAAACAGACTGAGCAGCGGCAAATCGACGCCGAAGGCTTCGCGGATGCGGGTAATCAGTTGCGTGCCCAGCAGCGAATGTCCGCCAAGAAGGAAGAAGTTGTCGTTTACGCCTACGCGCTCGATCCGCAAGAGCGGCGCAATCAAGGCTGCCAGCCGTTGTTCAATCGCCGTTTGCGGTGCGACGTAAACTTCTTCGCGCAGCATATTGGCGCTGGTCGGCTGCGGCAAAGCATTCCGGTCCACTTTCCCGTTGGCAGTGATGGGCATGGACGCCAGCTCGACGAACACCGCGGGAATCATGTAATCCGGAAGAAGCTCCGCAAGGTGCTCGCGCAGACCGCCAATCGTCAGCGCCGCAGCCGGCGCGGGTACAACGTATGCAATCAGCCGCTTTTCCTGGTTCTGCACATCTTGGTTCAGCTCTTCCTGCGGTACCACCGTGCTCGTCACAACTCCCGAACAAGCATTGAGAGCCGTGATGATCTCGCTGGGCTCGATGCGAAAACCGCGGATCTTGACCTGTTCATCCGCCCGTCCCAGAAACTCAATCTCGCCGTCGGGAAGTTCGCGAGCCAGATCGCCGGTGCGATACAAAATCGTGTGATCTGAAGCGAACGGTGGGCGGACAAATCGCTGTGCCGTGAGCCCCGGATGATTGCGGTAGCCGCGGGCCACGCCCGCTCCGCCAACGTAGAGTTCTCCGGCCTCGCCTTGTGCCCTTACCTGCATCGCTTCATCCAGGATATAGACGGTCGTGTTGTCGATAGCGCGGCCGATCGTGGGCCATTTCGTGGTTCCGGCAGGCGTCACGGTTCCGGAAGTCACAACCACCGTGCACTCCGTCGGTCCGTAGTTATTGACCAGCGTGAACGGCAGAGTTGGCGACGGTCTGCGGCGAAGCGTGTCTGCACCGGTGAGTAAAATCCGCAACGGCGTATTCGCCGCCCACCGGAGCGACAGTAATTGCTCCGCCATCGGTGTAGCCACAAAACTGATGGTGATTCGATTTTCAATCAGCCAGCCGCGGAGTGCTTCCGCGTCGCTGCGCACATCTTTGCGCGCGTCTTTGGGCAACCCGGTCACCGGCAAGTGCACGCTGGCTCCTGCAGCCAAGTATGGCCACAGCTCCCACACCGCCGCATCAAACCCCAAAGCAGCCAGAAAGCTGGCTCGATCCGCCGCACTTACTTGAAATGTGCGGTTGTGCCATTGCGCCAGGTTGTTGAGATTGGCATGCGTAACCTCAACGCCTTTGGGCCGCCCGCTGGAACCGGAAGTATAAATCACATACGCCAGATCCTCACGCCGAATCTCTATATCCGGTGCTTGTGAACTCTGGCTGGCGATCTTCGCGCCGTCGCGATCCAGATCAACCACTGCCCACGCGCCGCCGCCAATCTCTGGCGGCACGCTGCCGCACGTTACCACCGCCGACACGCCCGCATCGCCCAGCATGTATGCCGTTCGCTCCACCGGCGACTCCGGATCCAGGGGCAGATATGCCGCTCCCCCTTTCAAAGTGGCCAGCGCTGCGACGATGAACGCGGGAGACCGCTTGACATGCAATCCCACCAGGCCTTCGCGTCCCACGCCCAGCGCTTTCAGATAGTGCGCGAATTGATTCGCCCGGCGGTCCAGCTCAGCATAGGTAAGTACTTCCGAACCGATCGCCACCGCGATCGCGTTCGGCGTGGTCGTCGCTTGAGAACTTACCAATTGAGGGATGTTGGATTGTGACGCGGCTGCGCCCGCAGAATTTCCTGGGGCCACCTGTGTCGCAAGTTCATTCGGTGAAAGCATAACTCAAATGTGTTGTTGAGATCAGGGATCACGGCTGCTGCCCGGCTTAGGCAGCGCCCGAGCCTTTCAGGACCGCGGGAATGGTGCGCAGCAGGATCTGCAGATCCAGCCAGAGCGACCATTTATCGATGTATTGCAGATCGAGCACCATCCATTGCTCAAATGGAATCGAACTGCGCCCCGCAATTTGCCAGAGGCAGGTGATACCGGGGCGAACGCTGAAGCGGCGGCGTTGCCAGTCCTTGTCGAAGCCCTGGTAATCGCGCAGCGGCAGCGGCCGCGGACCCACCAGGCTCATATCGCCTTTGAGCACGTTGAACAGTTGCGGCAGTTCGTCAATGCTGGTCTTGCGGAGAAATCTGCCCAACGGAGTAATCCGCGGGTCGTTCTTGATCTTGAAGACCGGTCCGCTGACTTCGTTCAGATGTTCCACTTCCGTCATCCGCTTTTCCGCGTCCACTAGCATGGTTCGGAATTTATAAACATTGAAGTGGCGTTTATTAAAGCCGATCCGCTTCTGCACAAATAAAATTGGACCGGGCGAAGTCAGCTTAATCAGGATCGCTGTGATCAGCAACGCCGGGGCCAACAGCACCAGCATCACAAACGAGACCACAATATCGAAGGCCCGTTTGACGATGCCCTGCCAGCCATCGAAGTCCGCGCGATAATGCGTGATGAACTTATGCCCGTCGACCTCTTCCACGCGGCTCTGCACCGACTGGAGATCAAATGCATTGAACACACGCATGACAATGCCCTGTTCCTGACACAGTTCTGCAATCTCGGAAGCGTGGGCGTGCAGCGAACGCACTGGAAGAGCCAGCACCAATTCATCCACGACGCTGCTGCGGATGAAAGCGGGCAGTTCGGAGAGATCGCAGGCCAATGCATAACCGGTGTGCTTGAACTCCCCGAGACCCTCCCAGTCCTGATCGGCAAAGCCCACTATCCGATAGCCCAGACCGGGCGTGGCGTCGATCTTGCGGGCGAATTGCACCGCGCGCCGGTTGGTTCCCACAATCAGCATGTGGCGCAGATTCCGGCCGCGCAGGCGCATCTGTTCCAGGACCCATCGCAGCCCGATCCGGCTTGCCATAGTCAGCACTGTGGTGCTCAACCAGAAAACCACGACGAACGACCCAGTCACCATCGAAATGCGGAAGATGAAAGCCGCGAGCACGATGAGCAGTGTGCCCACCGATGTCGCCTTCAAAATGTCGAACAACTCCTCGCGACGCCGCGACAGGCGATGCGATGCGTAGATGTGGTACCCCCTGAACACGATGTGCCAAGCCAGCAAGCACCCGGCGAAGATCAGGAAATTCCCGATCTTGATCCGCATCGCCATGAACTGCTCGAGGGTGCCGGCGTAGTACTTGTTCGCGACCACGAACGTGGCCAGGCCGAACGACAGCATCATCAGAACGAGATCACCCAGTTTGAGTGCGTTCAATAAGAGTTGACGCCGAATGCTGCTCACTGTGGCTCGTCTCCCTCTTGCTCAAGAAAACTGAGTAGCGCACAATCCTGCGAATCAGACTTGTGCCGCTACGATGGTTGCGTTGCGATCGTTCTGCACCAGGCTCACCCGGTCAATTTTTCCGGTGGACGTCTTGGGCAAACTTTCGCGGAACTCGATGGCGTCGGGAATCATGTACTTAGGAATGCGGGTGGCGCAGTGCTGCTGCAACTCCACCGATTGCAGCGAGCTTCCCGCATGGGGTGAAACGATCGCCTTGATGCGGTTGCCGATGATGTCGTCAGGAACCGCAACCGCAGCCGCTTCCCGCACCGCCGGGTGACTGAGCAGCGCGGTCTCAATCTCGCCCAGCTCGATTCGGTATCCCCGGCTCTTGATCATGCTGTCGCGGCGTCCAAGAAAGTTGTAGTTGCCGTCTTCGGCCAGCTGCACCAGGTCTCCTGTGCGGTACATCTTCTCTTCAAAGTTGCGCTGGAAGACGTTGGGCACGACCATCTTCTTCGTTTTCTCCACGTCGCCCCAATATCCGTATGTGACGCCGGGGCCGCGCACGTACAACTCGCCGCTTTCGCCCGGGCGGGTCACGATCTCGCCCTTTTCATTCACGGCAAAGACTTCGAAGTTCTCGCAAGCGATTCCGATCGGCAGCTTCTCCTGCGTCGGCAACTGCGCCCGGTCCACCTTGTAATACGTGCAAACATTGGTTTCGGTCGGACCATACAGGTTGTAAAGATCGACGTGCGGCAGCAGATTGGCAAGGTCTCGCAAGTACTTCATGGGGAATACTTCGCCCGCGAAGAGGACTATGCGTAGTTTGTGCAGCTTTTCTGCGGTCAAGTTCCCGTGCAGCAAGAGTAGCGTCAGCGCCGACGGCACTGAATACCAGATGGTGATGCCACGAGTTTCGATAAAGCTCGCCAGCGCCGACGGAAACACTGCGATGTCCTCGGTGATCAGGTGCACGGTGGCGCCGGCTTCCAGCGCGTTGTAGACATCGAACACCGACAGATCGAAATGCAGTGGCGCGTGGTTGGAAAGCTGATCGTCCGCGCGCACCTGAAACTTCTCTTTGCACCATTCCACAAAGGTCAGGGCATTCTGATGTGAAATCATGACGCCCTTCGGACGCCCGGTTGAACCGGAGGTGTACAGGATGTAGGCCAGGTCAGTCTCCGTCAGCGTAACCGCCGGCGCAGTTTGAGCCGGAAATTTCGCCAACATCGACCACGGAAGCACACCACCGCCGTTGAGTTCGCCGTGCGCCTGGCCATTGGAAGAACTGTCGATCAGCGCGCAGGTATCAAGCGCATGCAGCGTCCTCGCATCCAGCACCTTGCGCTTTTCCGCGGTGGTCAAAAGAACCCGAACGCCGCAGTCCTGCAGAATGTAGGCAATGCGTTCCGCCGGTGCCTGCGGATCGAGCGGCACGTAGACCGCGCCCGCCTTCAATGCTCCGTGCATGCACACCAGCGATTCGACGCACTTGGGAAAGAACAGACCGACTCGATCTCCCTTTCTTACTCCGCGCCCGACCAGCAGATGGGCCAGCTGATTGGATCGCTCTTCCAGTTCGCGATACGTAAGGTTACGGCCGCGTGCGGAAACCGCGACCTTGTCTGGATACCGGGAAGCACTGCCGCGCAGGAATTGTTGCAGAAGATAGGCCATGTTGAACTTTGGGAGCGGGAGAGTTGTCTTGCGTTGCTCGAACCGAAGATCTGTTCTTACAGCTTGTCGTAAATCGCCTGCGGAATCGGGAACGTGCGCTGGTTCAGCACCGCGCCCAGAACCCGAACCTTGGCGGCTTGCAGCTCGCGTACGGCGCCGCGCGCCGTTTCCTTGCGCGACGAGTTCGCCTTCAAGACCAGAACCACCCCGTCGGCGGATCCGCCCAGTGCCACTGCCTCGCCCGAAGCGTTCATGGCGGACGCATCGATCAGCACGTAGCTGAACAGCGCACGCAGTTCATTCAAGCGGGCACGCATGCGGTCCGAGGTCAACAGCCCGAGAGCCTTTTCCGGCTCAGAACCGCAACTGACGACGGAAAGATTGGCCGACAGTGGAGTCACAAAATTGCTCATCGGGCCGGATTGCAATAATGCATCCGAGAGCCCGTGGTGATTGGGAATGTTGGTTTCTGCGTGTAGTCCCGGCGTGCGCAGGTTTGCGTCCACTAGGCAGACCGATGTCGATACCCGGCTGGCTAAAGCTTCCGCCACGCGGGCGCACAACCAAGTACATCCATTGCCCGGCTCCGTGCCGGCGAAAACCACGGTCTGAAGATTTTCATTGCCGGCCACAAAGAACACGCGCTGCACCAGCGCGGTAACTTCATCGCCTCCAGCGTTGTCCCAGGTGG
>JASHPH010000026.1 GCA_030038255.1 Candidatus Sulfotelmatobacter sp.
CCGGTCCAGCTCGTCAGCGCCGGCCCTCCCTCGGTCTACACTTTCCGAGTCTACTCCTCGCAGGTACCCGCGCTCGGAACGGCGACGCTCACGTACAACTGCCAGATCGTCACAGGCTGCGACTACTGTGCGGCGAGCGCGGTGCTTCTCCTCATCACGGAGGGGACGATTGCCGGTGAGAGCGGCCTCGCCATCGAGCAGGTCTTCGACCGGGTCATTCTCCGACTGCAGCAGGAAGTCACGCCCGTCCACGTCCGCCTCGTCCCGGTCTTCGACAACGTGATCATTGTCGGGGCTCTCAACATCACGGCGGTCATCATCGCGAACATCGAGATCTACTCGGTGATGCTGACGCCCGAGCAGGCCTACTTCGACTTCCTGCCCGGCGACATGTTCTCGCCGGACGTGGCTCCGGTCGTGGCCGGCGGAGGGTCTGCCTACGTCGCTTCGTTCTCGACCCCGTACGCAACGATTGACGGCCTGAACAACATGGTGGCCGGCGTCGTCGGGTGTACCCTCTTCTTCGTGAACGCGGCTAATTCCGCAAACAATGGAAGATTTGTCATCAACTCTTATATTTCGGCAACTTCGGTCACTATTTACAACCCGGACGCGGTTGCACCGGACTATGGCAATGCCGGAACAGCCTTGGCCCCGACCATCGAGTGGGGGCTTGAGACGTCGGGACCGATTGCCACGATCATTACCCCGTAGGAGAGCTGCACATGGCCACCGTCATCGCGACCGTCACGAATCAAGCCCGCGCGTACTGGGCGCAGTTCTTCGGCAACGGTCTGAACACCTTCTTCGCCCCCTGGAGTCCGGAGTTCCTGTACTTCAAGATCGGGCGCGGTGGATGGATTAACCCGGGCAGCGGCCCGGTTCCACGGGTTCCCGATCCCACACTTTCCGATTTGGACATCATTCAGAACGGTCCCTCCGGAACTGCGACGCGGTACACACCGACGGTCTCGTCGGGCGGGGGTCCGAATGGGAACATCTACTTTTTGCAGAAGTCTTTGGTCTCCGCGAACTTTTCGTTCATCGCTCCGACGACTTTGCAGATCCGGTGCATCCTAGACTTCACCGATTTCAACGACATCCAGGGTGTTCCGAGCAACCCGCCGGGCGGCCCGACTAACAGTCCCCTCGGAATCAATCCGCAGCTCTGGGAACTCGGAGTATTCTCTCCGCCGCCGCCGGGATACACGTCTCCGACCGTTGCTTATGGGAGCGAAAACCTGCTAATGGTCATGTACGGCACATTTAACTTAGAGACGAAAACGTCGGCCATCCAGCTCGAAAACGACGTCCAGATCACTTTCTGAGAAAGACTGGAAGATGCCCACTCTCCTCACCACCTTCAACGCGCAAATCGGTGAGATCAAGCTTCGCTATCAGGAGCCCTACGTCACCGAGGGTTTGAATGCAGCGAAGGCGGTCGTCGTGCCCCGGGGAACTCACCGAGGGTTCCGTCTTTCCACAAACGCGAGCGCGCTGACCATCACGTTCATCGCCGACCCCATCTACAACGACCACGTCGCGCAGTACCTCACGAACGACGCCAACGACCCGCTCGGCTACGGGCACACGTTGACGATCCGACGAATCGCTGGGAACTTCGTGTCGACGACTCTTCCGGCGTCCGATACGCTGATCATCGCGATCTATGCGGTGTACACTACTTCGGGTCCGACCACTGCGGTCATCAACGCCTACACGCAAGCCGAGTTCAACAGTCTGCCGGCTGCGCAGCAGCAGGAGCTGATCGTCCTCGGCACCGTCGTGACCCCGGCGACTGGCGTCATTCCCGCGGCGAACATCACGCACTACGGCCGCATCTGGGCGGGAAACGAGATCGGACAGGACGCGGTGCCGTTCACTCGTCTCGTGGACGACCCAGACTTCAGCCAGACGGGACTCCTGGCATCGCAGGTGATCAACAACCTGCGGAGCAATGCCTGGTACTTCACGGACTCAGGAACGGGCGTCGACGGAAGCTGGACCACGGGTGACCCGGCTCAGTTCAACCAGCTGACTCTTTCTCTCCCGGCGTCGGGCAGCGGTTTCAGCTTCATGTTCCATCCGGTCGTTGCGCCTACTGGGCTGCAGACGGGGGAAGTGATTCGGATCCGAACGGACATCAAGTGCCTCCAGGTTCCGACAGGCGGAACGATTTCGCTGCAGGTCACCTTCGCGGACATCAACAACAACCCCGTGACGGGTTCCTCGTTGGTGCTCATCAGCAGCTCGTCGTCGGTGAACTCGTCGTACGTGACGATCGACCAGGAGTTCGTGGTTCCGGCGAACGCTCTCGTCATCACGCGAATCGAGATCATCGGAGCGGGGCTGACCTACACCGGTGCGGGGAACATCCTACGCGTGGCTGCCTTCCAGGCATACCTGGAGACACTGGGCACGCTGAACGAGTATGGCGGCATGCGAGCCGCGCGTGTGAACCTGCCCGTCATCCGCATGCCGGGTGCTGGTCTGCCGCAGCCCCCCGATCCTGTCATCTTCAACACGTACAACAACACCGTTCAGCTCGGCCGCGCCGACGGTCTCGCGGACAGCGCTCACATCCCGCCCGCGTTCGTAGGAACGGGCGGTGTCATCGGCACGAACGTCGTCGATGGGGCCGGCATCACGGGTACGGGGAGCGGCACCGGTTCGGGCGGAAGCTTCACCGGAGGTCCGACCGGAGGTGGGTACGGAAGCCCGAACGGTTCCGGCGTCTACGGAATCGGCGGCGGCGCGAACAGCTA
>JASHPH010000308.1 GCA_030038255.1 Candidatus Sulfotelmatobacter sp.
ATATGAAGACCGGGCTCAGCAAGAGCCTGCACTTCAAAGCGCAGACCCGTCTCTGGGGATACGACTTGAAGGGTCTGAACAAGAACGAGGAATTCACGCAGATTCTGGTGGATTCGCCGCAGTCGGTGCGTGATCAGAGCGACGCGGCCGCTGACGCCACCCCGGTTGTGGCCGAGCGCATGTGGGAAAAACAGGCGGAAGACAACGCCGTGGAACGCCTGCAGAAGATCGGACTGCTCGCGCCTTCCGGCGAACTCGACAAGATTCTGTGCACCGTCGTCAACAATTTGCTGATTACCAACAACATCGATCTGCAGGGCGATGTGCGCTGCCGCGTGCTGCTGACATCGCCCCTGGAGTCGTTCACCATCGGCCACACGATCGTGGTCAGCCGGGGAATGCTCGACGTTCTTCCTGACGAAGCTTCGCTCGCGATGGTTCTTTCGCATGAACTCGCCCACATCGTGCTGGGACATCGCCTCGACACTAAGCTGGCCTTCAACGATCGCATGTTCTTCCCGGACGAAGATTCATTCCAGCGCCTCGACTTCAAGCGCAGCGCCGCTGACGAAGAAGCGGCCGACGCCAAGGCGATGGAACTGCTGAAGAACTCTCCTTACAAGGACAAGCTGGGAGAGGCAGGATTGTTTCTGAAGGCACTGCAGGAGAAAGCCCCGGATCTGCCGAATTTGATTCGCCCGCACCTTGGAAACGGTCTGGCGTCGGCCAAGAGCGTCCGCATGGCGGCCGTGCTGGCCGCCGCTCCGCCGCTGGACGAAAAGCGCCTTGACCAGATTGCCGCTTTGCCGCTTGGCGGCCGCGTGAAAGTTGATCCCTGGAGCGATCAGGTCGAACTGTCCAAGGCCAAGACCGTGCCGCTAGCTTCGGCACGCGAAAAAATGGAATTCGAGATTACCCCGTTCTTCCCTTATCTGACGCGGCTTTCCACTGGCGCGACCGACAAAGTCGCGCTCACCACGTCCAGTTCGTCGGCAACGCAGCCCAAGTAAACGGACAAAATTTCTGGCTGAGGAATCTAGGTTGCTGAAAAAGCCCGAAGGAGTTTCTTCGGCAGGACTAGCGTGATAGCGGGCTAGGCTTTGCTGGGACCAGCCACGATGCTGGCAGACGGATCACCGCCATCCGTTCGGGCGGCGGCCTCAAGGATTCGCGGATCTACCGCCTACTGAATGCTGCTGCCTACTTGCGAGAATACAGTGTTAGCGTTGGAACCGATGAGACGGATCGTCCCCACGACAATGACCAGAATTACCGCCAGCATGACTGCATATTCTGCAATGTCCTGACCGCGCTCATCTTTCCACAACCGTTTAAGAGTGTTAACCACGGGCTCCCTCTTTCTCCTACCTCTGCCTGCCGACCCCGGCGGCAGCTAAACGATCGACGAAAATCGCCCCGCACACACCTAAAGCTGGACTTGACCCGTTGCAAAAATTGTAGCCGTTCGACGCACTGGGGCCAATGGCACAATAGTGCCACCGCACTGCCGCTCGTGCCACGTCACATTACCAGCGGTTACTGCTATGCGATGCTTTTGAGTGGCAGCGCCTGATTCACTGCAAACAAAGCCAGTTCCAGTCGCGTCGAAACGCCGAGCTTGTCGAAGATATTGCTGAGGTGGTGCTTTACCGTGTCTTCGCTGATCTTGAAATATTCCGCGATTTCCTTGTTGGAGTATCCGGCTACGACCGCCGAAACAATCTCCAGTTCGCGCGGCGTCAAACCGAATTTTTTCTGCCGCGCCTCGTCGTGCGAGGATTGCATCAGCGTGCGCAGGTACTGCACCAGATTGGAAACACTCTCGCGTCCCACCCAATATTCGCCCGCCATCACGGTGTGAATGGCTTTCAATAGGAGTTGCGTAGCCGAGTCTTTGAGCACGACTCCCCGGGCGCCCAGTTGCAGCGCTTCGACGATCTGACTCTTCTCCGCAGCCGCCGTCAGCAAAATCACTCTCACCGGAGTTGCATTCGCCGGGATGCTCAGTTCCCGCAACGCTTCCAGGCCAGGATGCTTGGGCATGGCCAGATCAAGGAGCAGGATGTCGGGCTTCAACTGCTTCGCGAGCCGCACCGCCTCCGCCCCGTCGGACGCCTCGCCCAGAACCTTCAGGTCTGGCTCCGCCTCCAGCAGCCGGCGCAGGCCGTCGCGGAAAATGGGGTGGTCATCGGCGATGACCAGGCGAACCGGTTGTGACTTTCTAAAATTCATTCGGCACTTCCCCGCGCGGAACCGAAATCTCCAAACGCGTTCCCTGCCCCGGAGTTGATTCTACCGTGAGTTCCCCGTCCAGCAAACGAACACGTTCCTTAATGATCATCGGACCCTTGCCTTCATCCTCCATTTGCTGCTGATTGAGCCGCCCCGTGAAGGGAAAGCCTTTGCCATCGTCCTCCACGGTCAGAGTCCATTTGCCATTGCTTGATCCCAGGCGTACCAGCGCATGGCGCGCGCCGCTGTGCTTGCGGACGTTCACCAGGCTCTCCTGCACAATGCGGAGCAACTCCCTGCAGACTTTCTGCGGCATGTCGAGTTCGTCGAGATCAGTCACGAAGCGCGCGCTGATGCCGGTCTCGCGCTGAAAGCGCTCGACGGTATCGTTCAACACGCCCAGCAACCGGTCCGCGTCCACGTCGATGACTTTCATCTGCTGCATGAGTTCGCGCAACTTGAGCACTTCCTCGCGCAGCAGTCCCTGAATCCGGCCCAACTCTGCGCCGATCGGGCGGTTGGCCTCCGCCTGGCGGCGTATCACGTCCACCTGCAGCTCGACGGCGATGAGCGATTGCACCGCGCCATCGTGGAGTTCGCGGGCAAAGCGGGCGCGCTCGGCGGCGCTTGCCCGGCGGCGCAGCCGGTGCAGAAGATAAACGTTGTAGATCGCCGGGCCCACCTGCCGCACCAGATTTAGCATGAAGCGCAGTTCCTCCTGCTTCTCGCCTCGCCATGACGGATTGAACAGGAAGATTCGCCCGCGCCACTCTCCGCCAAAGAGAAACGCCACGGTGATCAGCGAATTGAATTCCTGCGTCTCGCGAAGCTTGGCAACAGGCGCCTGGTCGGTGACCGGAATCTGATTGCCGTAGTGATCGAGCGCCAGCGTCGTCCACTTCCCGTCGCTCGTCGTGGAATAACAGACTTCACCCGGAAAATCGTCGAGATAAGTCCTGGCGTTGCGATGACCATCCAGCCACTGAAACTCGGGAGGTGCACCGGAACTGGACCGATCGAGCTCGCCCAGAAAAACCCGGTGGCTGCGGGCTTCCTGCGCGGCTACCACCAGTCGCGAAGCCTCGTACATCGCCATCGTCTCGGAAAAGATCTGCTGCATCGTTCCGGTCAGGCCGGCTTCAACCCGCACCCGCGACAAAATGCCTGTCACCACGGCTTTTTCGGCACGCAAATGCTTCTGCTGCTCGGCTAAGTAACCCAGCAGCAGCCCCATGACGATCAGATAAATCGAGAGCATGAACAGGCGGTTGGGGTCAAACTCGTTGACATTCACGCGCAGACCGATAAAGGCGCTCAGGCGTGCTGGGCCTCCGGGTTGCAGCCACAACTGAATCACTACCAGACGTTCCAGCCACAGCAACGCAACTTCGGCCGCAGCGGTGCCCAGTGTCTCCCACAGCCCCCATCGGTAGGCCGCGGCTGCCAGGACGAAGAAGAAGAAGAGAAAAAACGGAGTGCGCGGGCCTTCCGCAAAAATCGAGATCACTGCCGGCCAGACGATGTCGCCGGCGTGCACCAGCAGGCGAAAAGCGGACGTCGACTGCTGCCGCCGCCGCAGCAGCATCAGGATGAGAATGCCGTTCGCCAAATAAAAGACGAACAGGCCGTAGGCCGCCCAGGAATGGCCCAGTTCCGTCGGATCCATGCGAATGGCGACCAGGGTCGAGATGGCCAGAAACACGCGCGCCGTCGCCAGCCAGCGTTCAATCCGGCGGGTCTCGCCCGGGTCGGGCGGAATTCGCAGTCTCCAGGAATTTCGGTAGCGGTCAACCGAGCGCAATCGAGTCAGTCTCCACGGTGAAAGTGGCGGGGATGGCGCTGCTTGCAGCGATATCTGTCGCGCTGCCTATTGCCGTGCTGCCATATTATTGAATAAGAAAACCTTACCTTCAAGTCCCTTACGCGGTCGGGGTGTGGAAGGGCCACCTGACCTGACGGACCAGATTACTACAGTAACCGTCGCCCGTCTTCTATCGCAACTAGAATGACGCTGAGGGTGTGTGTCGTGAGCGCACGGGCCAAAATCTGGCTGGCAGCAGTGGGCGGCATTCTGGCCGCTTTCACTGTGGCCTCTGTGTCTCTGCATCAGTCGTATGGCCTGGCTGCGATCTGCGATTTCACCGACACTCTCCTGCTTGCTTCCGGCGCTGCCTCCTTCGTTCCTCTGGCGCTAGGCTCTCGCGGACGCATGCGCCTTTTCTGGTCGCTCATCATTCTTGGCCTCACCATGTGGCTGTGTTATCAGCTCGCCTGGACTTACAACGAGGTCGTACTCCGCCGGGAAGTGCCTGAGCTTTATGCAGGAGACATTGTTCTATTTCTCGACATTGTCCCGCTGATGGCTGCCCTGGCGCTGCGCCCCCATGCGTCCGAGGATGAATATGCCGGCCGGCTGGGCAGGCTCGATTTCGCCTTGTTGTTGGTGTGGTGGCTGTATCTCTATGTTCTGATCGTCATTCCCTGGCAGTATGTGCAAGCCAATATTTCGGCGTATAACGACGATCTGGATACGCTCTATCTCATCGAGAAGCTCGCCTACCTGGCAGGCCTGGCGGCCTGCTGGGTAAGCAGCAAAGGTCACTGGAGAAAACTCTATGCCAGCCTGTTTGGCATGAGCTTCACCTATGTCGCCAGTTCTACCATCGCGAACTGGGCCATCTCGCGGAACGCCTACTACACAGGCAGTGTTTACGACCTTCCCATAGCCTGCGCGATGGCTTGGATCACGTGGATTGGCCTGAGCACAAAGGTGGATCAGCCCAATGCCGACGCTGCTGAAACCTCAACCGTCTACAGCGTGTGGATTGCCCGCTGCGGCATGATTGCGGTTTTCACTTTGCCGCTTTTCGCGGTGTGGGCCATTTCCGATCCTGCGATCCCGCCCCGCATACGGCTCTACCGGATCGTGCTGACGCTGGGGGCCGCAATTGTGATGGGCATGATGGTTTTCGTCCGCCAGCAACTGCTTGATCGCGAATTGATTCACCTGCTCAACCAGTCGCGGGAATCGTTTGACCATCTCAAGCGCTTACAGGCGCAGATCCTGCAGTCGGAGAAAGTGGCTTCCGTGGGGCAGTTGGTGGGCGGCGCTGCCCACGAACTGAACAATCCCATCACCGCCATGCTCGGCTACTCCGACTTGCTGCTGAGCACGCCGCTGAGCGTGGAGCAGCGGCCGCTGGCGGCAAAGATCGGCCAGCACGTGCGCCGCACCAAGTCGCTAGTGGCCAGCCTCATCAGCTTTGCCCGCCAGACTCCAGCGGCCAAAACTCCGGTGGATCTGAATACGCTGGCCCGCACCGCCGTCAAGCTGGCGCAGCCGCAGTGGGAGGCACTTCAGATCGGGTTGCACACCGACTTTGATGCCGACTTACCCAAGGTCCTGGGCGACTCCAACCAGCTGCTGCAGGTCTGCGTGCAGTTACTGGGAAACTGCCTGCACCTGATGGATGAGAGCGGCAGGAAGATCCTCAGCGTGAGCACGCGCCGGGAAGAGGGTATCGCGGTAATCGAAATTGCCGCCAGCTCAGGTCCAGCTGAAAATGGCGCGGCGGCGGGTCGCCAGGCGGAGGCCGTGACCGATGTGGACGACGGCTTCAGTGCCTGCCAAGGAATACTGCAGGAACATCGCGGCCAGGTCTCGCGGCAGCGGCGCGAGGATGGTGCCTTCTGTCTGCGCGTTGAACTGCCGGCTCTCGAGGACACGCCGCCGCGGTCGCAGGCGGCTACGTTGCCGGTGCTGTGGCAATCTCAACCGTTCGCTTAAGCTGCCCGCAGGCGGCGTAGATATCCCGCCCGCGCGGGCGGCGCACAAACGCCGGAATTCCCGCATCCATCAATATTTTCTGGAAGGCCGCCACACGATCTTCCGCAGGCGTGGCGAAATGAATTCCCGGCCCCGGATTCAGCGCAATCAGATTCACCTTGGCCCGCATCCCACGGACGAGTTCGGCCACTTCTCGCGCATTCGCGGGCGCGTCGTTGACGTCGCGCAGCAGCACATATTCGAACGTGATCCGTTCGCGATTGCGCAGCGGAAACTCGCGCGCAGCCGCCATCAGCTTCTCCAGATTCCATTTCTTGTTCAGCGGCATCAATTCGGTCCGCATCGCGTCGTTTGAAGCATTCAGCGAAATCGCCAGCTTGGGCCGCACGGGTTCCTCTCCGAAATCGTGAATGCGCGGCACAATGCCGGCGGTGGAAAGCGTCATGCGTGATTCCGCCACGCCGACTTCTTCCGCTAGCAATCGCACAGCCTTCATGAAATTGTCGTAGTTCAGGAACGGTTCGCCCATTCCCATGAACACGAGATTCGTGCGGTCCTCCGGGGGCGAGACTTTCTGGTCGTTCAGCACGGCGCAGACCTGGCCGACGATTTCTCCGGCGGTCAGATTTCGCTTCACTCCCAGCAGCGCAGTCAGACAGAATTGGCAATCGACGGCGCAGCCGACCTGGCTTGAAACACAAATGGTGGCCCGATCCCAACCTCGGCCTTCACCGGACGAATCCCCCGCTTCACTGCCGTCGCCGGCTTCGCCGCCGTCGCCCTCGGGCATCCACACTGTTTCGACGGTTTGCCCGTCGGCCAATGCCATCAGGTAGCGCACCGTTCCATCTTCGGACACGAAGCGCTTCTCAACGGTCGGCAAGCCAATCGAAACACCTTTTTTCGCAAGGCGCGTGCGAAACTGCTGCGGCAGAGTAGAAATTCGCTCGATCGCGTCAACCCGCTGCCGGTAGACTGCTTCGAGCAGCTGCTGTGCGCGGTAGGAAGGCTCGCCCTCGTTTTCCACGAGCGAGGCCACTTCGGCCCGATCCATGCCCATCAAGCAGATTTGTGAGGGATTCTTCATTCGCGACAGTCGCTTGTTCTGACGGATTCCGCAGGCTGCGCCACGCGTGCCGGAACTTACCTTAACCTGCTGATTCTAAGCCACTAAACTATTCTCGCACAGACTCCGCGCCTATGTCAGAATAGTAAAGAATCTTCCACGGCAAGTTAATTGGGGTTCTACAGAAGTCATCTTTCATAGCAGGACTTATTCATGGTGCAGGAAGTTCGCAACATTCGCCGTCAATCGCTCCCCAACGGCCTGACCATCATCACCGAGCAGATGTCGCACATCCGCTCCGCCTCGATCGGCGTGTGGCTCGAGACCGGTTCGCGCGATGAAACTCCCGAATCGAACGGCATTTCGCACTTCATTGAGCACATGGTTTTCAAAGGCACGAAGCACCGCACGGCGGAGGAGATCGCGCGCCAGGTCGACTCCATCGGCGGCAACATGGACGCCTTCACCGCCAAGGAATGCATCTGCTTCAACGTGAAGGTGCTCGACGAGCATGTCCCCACTGCGCTCGACATCCTCAGCGACCTCGTGCTGAACCCGGTGTTCGACGCCAACGACATCGTGCGTGAGCGCGGCGTCATCATGGAAGAAATCAAGATGGACGAGGACAATCCGGATTATCTCGTCCACGAAATCTTCACGCAGAATTTCTGGAAGGATCATCCGCTGGGCAAGCCGATCCTGGGCACGAAGGAAACGGTGAAGCGCTTCGAGCGCAACGCCGTGCTCGAGGCTTACAAGCACCGTTTCGCTCCCGGGAACATCATCGTATCGGCGGCCGGCAATCTCGATCACGACCGCTTTGTCGAGTTGGTGACGCGGCATTTCGAGCACATGAAGCCGACGTCGAACGGCTTCCATTCATCGGCGCCCAAGATCGTTTCGCGCATCATTCTGCGGAACAAGAAAGCTCTCGAGCAAGTGCAGTTATGTATCGGCGTGCCCGCGCATCCCATTGCGCATGAGAAGCGCCACGCCGGCTACGTTCTGAACACGCTGCTCGGCGGAGGCATGAGCTCGCGCCTGTTTCAGAACATCCGCGAGCGCCAGGGACTGGCGTATTCCATCTACAGCGACCTGAATCCTTACCGCGACACGGGATGCCTAGCCGTCTACGCGGGAACTTCACTAGCCTCTGCGGCGAAAGTGGTGCAGTCGGTGGTGGGAGAATTCCACAAATTGAAAACCGAAGCGGTGCTGGAAGAAGAACTGCGCCGCTCCAAGGCTCAGCTGAAGGGCAGCCTGATGCTGTCGCTTGAGTCGAGCACCGCGCGTATGTCCAACCTTGCCCGCCAGGAGATGTATTTCGACCGCTATTACGATCTCGACGAGTTGATCGAAAAAATCGAGGCCGTGACAGCGGAAGATCTGATTAGCCTTGCGAATGAATTCTTCCACACGGAATCGGTGGCCGTAACTGTGCTTGGAAATCTGCCCGGCCTCAAGATTACGCGCGATCAACTGGCCTGCTGAACCACGCACTGGCTGCTGAAAAATACTCGCATCTGTAAGATGTTGGCAGAAAAGACGTTGATGTAAGCAGGGGGGCGCACTTTTCCTGACTAACTCAAGCCGCGCAAAACTTAGCTCTTGAATTTCGCTGTAACTTTCCTCTACCCTTGGCCCTCTTATGTACGGCCGCGGGCGCATAAGCCCGCCTGCCGATGCAATGCCGATACCTCACCCCAAGGAGAAACGAGAAACCATGAAGAAGATTTTCAGCTTTCTGACGCTGGCGTGTGTTCTGGCTTCGATGACAGCCTTCGCGCAAGACACCATGAAGAAAGACGACAGCATGAAGCAAGACACGATGAAGAGCGATTCGATCAAGAAGACTTCCTCGGCGTCGAAAACCAGCACCGCCAAGAGCAAGACTGCGTCGAAGAAAACCAGCACGAAGAAAGACGACAGCATGAAGAAGAGCGACGACAGCATGAAGAAACCTCAGTAGGCTGTTGTCCTACCGGGAATTCATGGCGCGGGCCGCAGGTCCGCGCCAAATTGTTTCGGTGCGGATCTTGGAACGAATTCCTGTTCCCGATTTCCAACCAAAACACGGATCTCGCGCCCCTCGCTCAGTCCTGGCCGCGGACATCGCCGGTGTGCGTGGCGTCGCTGCGGACGGCCTGATCATCATCATCCGCGTCATCGTCCAGTTGCGTGCCCGGAAGATAAGCGGCAGTGGTGGGCTCCAGATATTTCTTCAGGCAGCGCGGGCACGGCGTGAATCCCTCTTTCAGAGCCTCTTTCGCAGTTAATTTCCGCAGGTTGTCCTTGTCATGAATGAAACTACAGCCGGGGAGGTGAAAAATCTTGGTGCCCGGCGCCACTACCACCGCCAGATCCGGCGGAATATTCTGTCCAGCATTGGCATGTTCTGACTTGACCTGCTGAACTGCCGTGCGCGAATTCATCAGCCACACACCGCCGGCGATTAGCGCCATGGCGGCCACGGGAACAAGCCATGCCTCCCACGTCAGCCAGCGGTTCCAGCGCGGGAGCGCGCGCTGGGCCAGCCGTTTTTCCAAACGACGATCAAATCCGGCAGGCAACTCGATCATGCGCTCGTCGCTGTACAGCCGGATCACGTTGCGCGTGCCTTCCAGCACCGATTTGCAGCGCGAGCACTTGCCAAAATGTTCGTCCATCGCCGCGCGCAGCGCGGCATCGACATCGCCCTCGATATAGTTGGAAATCTCGCGCCACACCAACTCGCAGTTCACCGCTTCGTTCACCATGGCTTGGTCCCCTTCTCGAACGGCAGGCGGCTGAACCAGCCCTGCCCCCAGCCCGCGGCCAGCAAATCGCGCAGCATAAGCCTTGCCCGCAGCAACCGGGTCTTTACCGAGGCCACCGAGATGCCCAGCGCCTCGGCTGTCTCCTGAATATTGAGTTGCTCCACGTCGCGCAGGACGAAAACCTCGCGATACTTGCGGTCCAGCGACGCCAGCGCTTCGGCTAGTTTCTGGCGGATTTCTTTTCGCTCCAGCGCTTCGGAGGGAATTTCGCGCCAGTCGGCAAAATCGCGGGGAGTGTAATCAGTTTCTTCGTCGCGGCGGTCGTCGATGCCTTCCATGGCCACGGTTCGCTCCCTTCTGCGCCGCATCAGCGCTTCGTTGACCGTGATTTGAATCAGCCAGGTGCTGAAGCGCGCCTCGGCGCGAAACTGGCGGATGTTGGCGAGCGCTTTCAACATCGCCTCCTGGGCTGCATCCTCGGCATCGGTCTCGTTGCGCAAGATGGCCAGCGCTGCGGCGTACACTCGCCGCTCGTAGGGCCGAACCAGTTCGTAGAACAACTCGTGTTCGCCACGCTGCACGCGCGCAATTAGGTCCTGCTCGCGCATGGAGGAAGAAACTGCCTGACTCGGCTTGTCGGTCGGCGCATTGTTCAGGACCGGATTCTTCAGGATCATGTTCGGTTCGGCCATCTCGTTTGCCTGTCGTCAGCCGTCAGTACTCGGGATCTTTCTTCCAGCCCGTCAGCATGGAGAAGAAATTGTTCCAGCCATGCAGAATCACCATCACCAGATGTCCGAACACGAAAGCCAAAATCGCCCACATCGTCAGGAAATGCCACAACCGCGCCCAGTGGAAGCCGCCCATCAGCCACGCCAGCCGCGAGAACTGCACCGGCTTCCAAACGGCGAAACCGGTCACGACGGAAATCATGCCCAGTCCGATCACCGTGGTGTAAGCGTGCTTCTGCAGCGGATTGTAGGCTTCGCGCTGCTCCGGCTTCGGCCCGAAGAAAAAGTAGTGCCGCACCATGGGCCACACCCCGGGCAGGTCCCGGCGCGTGAACAACACCTGCCGGTAGTTGCCGCTGAAAATCTGGTAGCCGAGATAGACCAGTCCCGTCGCGATGTAAATCCACATGAACGTGAGGTGCCATTGCAGCGCACCGCCCAGCCAACCCCCGATGGCGAAGGCCTTCGGCCAGTTCAGCAGGTCTTTCTGCGGAATCTTCGCGCCGAAACTGGGGAAAGCGCGGAAAATCTGCAAGCCGCTGCCGATCATCACAAACAGGGCGATGGCGTTCACCCAGTGGCAGATGCGCACCGGCAGCGGATGCTCATACACCGCGCGCGCGACGGTTTCAGTTTCTTCTCCCTTGGTGTGAACGATTTCGACGACGGCGCCACTCATGGGTCCAACCCCAAGTTTCAAGGCTTCAAGGTTTCAAAGTCTCAAGGTTGCAAAGCGACAAGCCTCGAAATCTTTACGGTTTTGACTTTGAAACTTTGAAACTCTGAAACCTTGAAACTTGCTTCTACAGTCCGTAGAACTCCGAATATCCCTGATCTTCCCAGTAACCTATGCGCTCCAGAATGTTCGTCACCTTCAAGTCGGTCAGATATTTCGCCTGCTTGTAGCCAACCTTGGTGGGAATGTTCAGCCGTAGTGGTGCGCCATGCTCGCGCGTGAGCGGGCGGTCATACATCTCCCAGCACAGCAGGGTCTGCGGATGCAGCGCCGTCGCCATGTCGAGTGATTCGTAGTAATCGTCGGCGCACTCGACTGTCACGAATCGCGCCGTCGTGTCGGCGCCGATCATCTTCAGAAAATCCGACAGCCTCGCGCCACCGAATCGGCCAATCACGTCCCAGCCCTCGACGCACACGTGGCGCGTATTCTGGCGGATGCGTGGCAGCGTCTGAATCTGGGCTAGCGTGTAGTCTCCAGGCTTCTGTACAGCGCCGGTGACGGTAAGCGTCCACTTTTCGAAGATTACCCCGGGATCGTCGACGTCGTAGTCATTGACAGGAAATTTTTCGAACGGCGTAACTTCGGAGTCCGCGAAAGTCATGGCCAGATGCGACTTGCGGAACATCATTCCTGACGCCCAATCGCTGAAACCCAAACCCTTCTTCAGCAGCCACTCCTGCGCTCCGGGGATGGCGAAGGCTCCAAGGGCAAGAACCGGCGCCACTTTAAGCAATTCGCGGCGCGAGACGTGGCCGAACTTGCGCTCACCGAAGCGGGGAGAGAGAACTCTGGCTGCGCGCGAGGCTTCGTCGGCTCGCGCCTCATTAGCCGCCGTCGGCTCAGCGATAGCCTCAGCCTGCGCGGTCTCGGCAGATGTGGCCTTGGCAGAACCAGCCTCGGTAGTCGCGGGTTCGATGGGTGCGGGCTCGACCTGCTCTTGTTCAGGCCCATTAGCGGCCGCATCCGGCGGAGCCGGCGGCTTCGGTTCGTGGTTCTCTGCGTCCATAGGTCCCAGCATCCCCCTGGGGTCCGACAAGCATGGGATTCAGAAGGCCCCACAAAGTTACGGCCAATTTAGCATAGGAGGAGAAAGGGCCTCACCCGGCTGTCTGGAGGCGCAAAACTCCACACTTTTGCTGGCCTTTCGGCACTATTCGAGGCATACTATGGAGAATTGGCCGAGGGAACACCCCCAGTTCCAAAGGAAGACTCGGCCTCAAGGTTCCTGCATGTTCGACCCTATTGGATTCGACCCGAAGACGCCGCTTCCGAAGTCCAGTCGTCCTTTGCTCAGGGCAGCGCGCGCGGGGGCGCCGGTCGAACCGAAACAACGCCGCATGATGGTGATGGCGCTGGCATTGCTACTGGTTACGCTGGGATTCGTCATTTTCCGCGATCGCGATTTTTGGTTTCCCGACACCGACGAGGCGCAGGACACGCAGGATACAAATCAGGTCGCGCAGGCCGTGCCTCCCGTAACGGCGAGATCGACTCAACCCGTGGCGGTGGCCAAGGCCGTGAGTGAACCGGAAAAGACGGGCAAGAAATCGCACAAGTCCAACTCGAATGCTAAAGCGAGCAGAACCCCAGCAAAGAATTCGCCGCGGACGTCTTCCGCCGCAGCACCTATTGAGCGGGCCGCCGTTGATCGTACTGTTGTGAACCGCAGCGTCGTCGATCGCAATGCCGTCGATCCGTCCGACGCGCCTACCGGCATGACGGTGACAAACCGGACCGCGTTGCCGCCGCTGGAGGTGGAAGTCATAGCCGGCGATAATCATCGCAACATTCATCCTGGCACCAATGCCGTACAGGTGAACGTCCAGCCCGATTCTGCCCCTGATGCGACGGCAGGATCGTCATCGGGCGCCGAGGCTGCAGCCTCCGTCACCGACAATGCCGCCGAGCGCGTGCAGATGTCAGCTGATACTGCGGACATTGTCAGTCTTCCGGTGAAGCCGGGATATCCCACATTGGCGCGACAGATGAAGGTGCAGGGGTCGGTCATCCTGCGCGCGTTTATCGGGCGGGACGGTTTGATTCAGGATCTGCGGGTGGTAAGCGGTCCACCGATTCTGGCCACTGCGGCGGAGGAAGCCGTGAGACAATGGCATTTCAAGCCGCACTACCAGGGCGCGGAAGCGGTGGAAACTCAGGCCAAGATCACCGTCCACTTCACCATCTCCACTAATTAGTCGTTTAGCGGAGACCCGGTCAATCTAGACTAATGAGGGAAAACCTTCCCCCACGCATCGCACGAATTGCGGCAGGGATCACGATCGCGCTCGTGACATGCGCCATGGCGAAAGCGCCGATGCATCCCGCCCGCAATGCGGAGGCTGCTATGTCTTTCACCATTTCAAGTCGGAGTTTCACCAACGGCGGCGACATCGCGAGGAAATTCACCTGTGATGGAGCCGATGTTTCGCCTCAGCTTTCCTGGACCGACCCTCCCGACGGAACGAAAGCCTTCGCGCTGCTCTCTGACGATCCTGACGCGCCCGTGGGCAACTGGAATCACTGGACAGCGTGGAATCTGCCGTCGAACCTGCGCAGCCTTCCTGAAGGATTGGGCAAAGAGGCACGGCTGCCTGACGGGACGGAGCAGGGCCGCAACGATTTTCGCAGGAATGGCTACAACGGGCCTTGCCCGCCACCGGGCAAGCCGCATCGTTACTACTTCAAGTTGTTCGCGCTGGATACGAAGCTTGATCTGAAGCCCGGAGCGGGCAAAAAAGAACTGGAGGCGGCGATGAAGGGACACATCCTCGCGCAAGCCGAGTGGATGGGCCGCTACGGGCGCTGAGCGCAAACAGCAGGGCAGGCGTGGTCAACGACCGGTAACGGCCTTCACAAATTCCTGCGCTGTCACGACATCGCCTCGTTTCGGAAACAGCCTCTGGATTAGTGCATTGTGCAATTCTGCGTCCTGATCGAGACAGCAATCCGCGATCACGAAGGCCCGGTAGTCCGCATCAACGGCTTCGAGCAAGGTTGACAGCACGACTCCGCTGGTCGCGATGCCAAACAGAACGACCGTCTCAATTTCCTTCGCGCGCAGGATCATCCCAAGATCCGTCCCTGTAAATGCGCTGATGCGGTGTTTGGTCACCACGATGTCATCCGGCTCAGGGCCGAGTTCCGGATGGATCGCGCCGGAAGAGCCCTGAAATAGGCCCTGGTGCTGCGGCGACGACTTGATCGCGGCAAACAGCTTGTTGCGGTTGCTGACCTCGGGCAACCCGGGGCGAAATCCCACCTGCACGTGAATGACGGTCATCCCGGCAGTGCGCGCGGCCTTCAGCACACTCGAAGCTCGCGTCAGAAACTCACTCGGTGGCGCGGCATAAATGGACACGAGGCCGGTTTGGCAATCCATGGCAAGGATGGCCGTGTGATGAACATCGAAGGAGAGCTCGATCGCCATTGCGGCAGTATACCGCCCGAAACGTTGAGCCAGACGGAAATGGCGCGAACGTGCCGCGCAGGAGATGGTTGAAGGGGCGGGCGAATAGGGCAAAAAAGTTCGCCAAAAATAAATAACGAGCGTCCTGAGACCCTTTCGGATCCAGGACGCCCGGGCAGCCCTCCCCCAGAACTGCTCAATTGCGAAATTAAACGTGTGCAGGTTTTTTGCCTATGGCACTTCGGTGCCATGGCATGTCGCTTTTGTGCCACTCGCGTATCTAACTGAAAAAGCGAGGCTTGGAATGGCCACTCGGAAAGGCAGGCAGGACGGGGCATTTGAAGTCCCGGCGAATTCTGCCGATGAGCCCCTGTGGGTGCAATTCCCTGCAATGTCTGCCCTGCTTGATTCCGAGATTTGCCGCGGCATCCTGGAGAGCTTGCCCGCGGGCCTTTGTGTGGTGGACTTGCAGAAAAAAATCGTGCTCTGGAGCGATGGAGCCGAGCGCATCACGGGGCATTTGCGCTACGAAGTGATTGGGCATTCGTGCGTGGCGGAAGCTCTGCTGCACTGCGATCAGCCGGGGTGCGAATTCTGCAACGAAGAATGCCCGCTGGCGCGTGCAATGAAGACCTCGCAGCCGTGCGAGGCGATCGGATTCCTTCATCACAAGGCCGGACATGAAATTCCCGTCCGGGTGCGCTCAGTACCGGTGCACAACGCTCATGGTTCGGTGGTGGGCGCGGTCGAGGTGTTCGAGGAACAACAACCGATCGCTAGTCCCGATCACCGTGAAGACAGCCTGAACCTCCCCGGATGTGTCGACGAAGTCACGGGCGTGGCCAGCCATGTGATGATGCGATCTCATCTGCGGGAAACGCTGGGAACGTTCTCCGAAGTCCAAGTTCCCTTCGGCATCCTCTTCTTCCGGCTCGAGGGGTTCGAGAATTTTCGCGCGCGCTTTGGTACGCCGGCGGCTGCATCGTTGTTGCGCGTGGTCGCGCACACGCTCGAAGGCGCGCTGTGGAAGACCGATTTTGTGGGCCGCTGGGCGGACGACCAGTTTCTTGTCATCCTGAACGGTTGTCGCGAAGAAGCGCTGCACTCCGTGCGCGAGCGCATACGGCGCATGCTGGCCAACGACGGAATCGAGTGGTGGGGAGAGCGGCGGTCCTTGCCCGTTTCGATTGGCCAGGCTACGGCCGAACCGGGCGACACGATCGAGTCGCTGATAGCGCGGGCACAGGAGTCGCTCGATGCAGTCTCGGCATGGCGGGCGCAGGCCGCGGGCGCGGCGAGCGGAGGCTCGTCCTCTCCTTCCGGAGATTCTTCCAACGGGCCTGCAGGCGGCACATCAGGATCTTCCGGGAGCTAGCATGTTCGCCATTATCGGCATCGTCGTTGTTTTCGGTTGCGTGGTCGCCGGCTATCTGATGGAGCACGGCAATCTGCGCGTGCTGATCCAGCCAGCCGAGCTCGTCATCATTGGCGGCGCCGCGGTGGGCACGGTGCTCATCGCGAACCCGCTGCACATTATCAAGAAAATCGCTGGCGGCATTGGAGGCGTCTTTGGCGGCTCGAAGTTCGGAAAGCAAACGTATATCGACGCCCTGAAAATGATGTACGACCTGCTCAACAAGGCCCGCAAAGATGGCCTGATGGCGCTCGAAGCCGACGTGGAAGAACCGGAAAAGAGCACGATTTTCTCCATGTACCCCAAGTTCGTGAACAACCACCACGTGTGCCTGTTCGTCTGCGATTCGCTGCGCATGGCCATCACCGGCGTGGACGTCTTCGATCTTGACCAGATGCTCGATCTCGACATGGAGGTGCACCATCACGACTCGACCCAGCCAACCGCTGCGCTTTCCACCATGGCCGATTCCCTGCCCGGCCTCGGAATTGTGGCCGCCGTGCTCGGGGTCGTAATCACGATGGGCGCACTGGGAGGACCGCCCGAAGAAATCGGGCACAAAGTTGCCGCCGCGCTGGTGGGAACTTTTCTCGGCATCCTGCTCTGCTACGGGCTGATCGGCCCCATCGCCGCCAACATGACCAAGTCGGCGGAGGAAGAGCATGCGTTTCTCTACGTCATGCGAGTGCTGATGGTTTCGTTTCTGAAAAGCACGGCGCCAATCATGGCCGTGGAAGTCGCGCGGCGCGCGGTTCCCAGCCACGTGCGGCCTTCATTCAAAGAACTGGAAACGGCCTGCCGCCGCGCAGGCGCCGCGGCGGCGGCTTCCGCCTAATTTCGCTGAAACGAAATGGAAACGAAACGCCCCATCATCATTCTGAAAAAGAAAGGCGGGCACGGCGGCCATCACGGCGGCGCGTGGAAAGTTGCTTACGCCGACTTCGTGACCGCGATGATGGCGCTGTTCATCCTGCTGTGGCTGCTCAACACCAGCAAGCAGATTCAGGAAGCTGTCGGCGGATATTTCAAGGACCCTACCGGCACGTCGAGAAAAGTCGGCTCCAACATGCTGGGAGCAGGAGAAAATTTCGTCCTCACCCGCGACAACATGCCCAAGCTCAAAGAACAATTGCAGCAGGCCATGAAGCAGATGAGCGATTTTGAAAAATTAAAAAGCCATATCGAAATGACCGTGACGGCCGAAGGCCTGCGCATTGAACTTTCCGAATCGGCCAGCGGCACGTTCTTCAACAGCGGCAGCGCGAAACTCAACGCCGACGGGCAGGAGACGCTGGTCATGCTGGCCGACGAACTGGGCAAGTTGCCCAACAAACTCTCCATCGAAGGGCACACCGACTCGCAGCCTTACGCGCCCTCCGCCGCCTACGGCAACTGGGAACTGTCTGCTGATCGCGCCAACGCGGCGCGACGCGTAATGCAGGCCAATGGCATTCGCTCCGACCAGGTGACGCAGGTGCGCGGCTTCGCCGACCAGCGCCTGCGCAAGCCCGACGCACCGCTCGATCCCGCCAACCGGCGCATTTCGCTTATCGTGCAATATCTGCTGACTGGCGACTCCGATGAAGAAAAACCATCAGCCGGAAAAGAGACGCAATTTGATGGCGGAAGACCGTCGGCCGGAAAGGAAGCCCAACCCGCAGCACCTGCAAAACCAGCGGCGGAAGAGAAACCCACACCGAAACGCTAGAACGCACGAACTCACTTAAAATAACTTTACAATCGCGCCCCGCCGAAAACCCGCGCCCCGGCGGTATAATCCCCCGATTGATTCTTCCAATCCATTTACTCAAATCCCAGGAGCATCCATGAAGAAGCGGTTCGCGGCATACGTCTGCTCTGTCGTCATCGTCTTATTTGCAGTACCGTCGTGGTCGCAAGAAAAAGTCGATCTTGAAACCATCACGCGCATTCGTTACGAGGGCTTTCACAATTCCAAGGTTATGGATTTCGCCACCGGCCTGATGGATTCGATCGGCGAACGGCTGACCGGCTCTCCTAACATGAAGCGCGCTAACGAGTGGACGCGCGATCAGCTAACCGCAATGGGCCTGAGTAATGCGCATCTGGAGGCCTGGGGCCCGTTCGGCCGGGGATGGGCGAATCAATACGTCAACGCACGCATGACCTCGCCGGACATTACTCCGCTCATCGTTTATGCGAAAGCGTGGACGCCGGGCACGAATGGAGTCGTCACCGGCAAGTGCGTGCGCGTCAACGTTGAAGACAAGAAGGACTTCGAAAAGTATCGCCGCAAGCTGGCGGGCATGATCGTGATCTTCGGCCCCGATGGCGATGTGAAGCCGATCACCGAAGCTCCTTTCAAGCGCGAGAGCGACGATGACCTCGCCAAGATTGGCGAATACGAGCCTGGCATTGAGCATGGGGTACCTCCTGCCGAAATCCGCAAGCGGCGTCAGCTCATGAAAGACGCGAATCAGTTCTTTGCCGAGGAGAAAGTTCTGGCCGTGATTGACCACTCCCGCCAGAACTCCGGCGGGGGTACCGTGTTCGTTCAGTCCGGTGGATCGTACAAAATTGGTGAAACCACCACTGTTCCCCAGCTCACCATGGCGCTGGAGCAGTGGGCGCGCATCGCCCGCCTGCTGCAACAGAAAAAAGACGTCACACTCGAACTGAACGTGGTCAACAATTTCTACGACGACGATCCCATGCAGTACGACACCATCGCCGAAATTCCCGGCACCGACAAGAAAGACGAAGTCGTCATGCTCGGTGCGCACCTCGACTCGTGGCACGCCGGCACCGGCGCAACTGACAACGGGGCCGGGACCATCGTCATGATGGAGGCCATGCGGATCCTGAAGGCGCTCGACATCAAACCGCGGCGTACGATCCGCATCGGCCTGTGGAGCGGCGAAGAGCAGGGCCTGCTCGGCTCGCAGTACTACGTCGAGCAACACTTCGGCTCGCGGCCGCACATGGACGACGATCCTGACATGAAAGGCCAGCCAACTCTGCTGCGCCGCCAGGCCGGGCCCGTCACCGTAAAACCGGAACAGGCAAAAGTGTCGGCTTACTTCAACGTGGATAACGGCACGGGCAAGATTCGCGGCGTCTACCTGCAGGAAAACGAGTCCGTGGCACCCATCTTCGAGGCGTGGATGAAACCATTCAAGGATCTCGGCATGACCACGCTCACCATGCGCAACACCGGCGGCACCGATCATCAATCATTCGACGCCGTCGGCATCCCCGCATTTCAGTTCATTCAGGATCCCATTGAATACGAAACCCGCACACACCACTCCAACATGGATGTCTACGACCGTCTGTTGCCCGAGGATCTGAAACAGATCTCGGTGATCGTCACGAGCTTCGTTTACGAAACCGCCATGCGCGAGCAGATGCTGCCCCGCAAGCCGATCGAGAAGCCGCTCCCGCGGGAGGAGAAGAAGGACGAGTAGCGGCTGTTTGGTGTCTCCTCGATGCTGTCATCCCGAGCGCAGCCGCTTCTTGGTAGAACTCCGGCTTTAGCCGGGGGCGAGCCCAGCGAGGCGGAGCGAGGGATTTCGCACGACGGTCAGGGGCTCACTCTGGCACAAACCGCCGGACTGCGCACCGGCTGCATTACCGGACGCGAGAGTCCAGCCCTCCTTCGCCGCGCCTACGAAATGAAGATGGAATTCATCTACATGAAGCAGCCCGTGAAGCTGCTGGCCTACGAAGATGTCCTCAAAAAGGCCGAGGCCTCGGACCATGAGGTCGCATTCATCGGCGACGATCTGCCAGATATTCCCGTGATGCGTCGCGCAGGACTGGCGGTGGCTGTCGGCGATGCCGTGCCTGAAGTCAAACGTATCGCCCACTACACCACGAGGGCACACGCCGGGCACGGCGCGATTCGGGAAGCAGTGGAGCTCATTCTGCGCTCAAAAGGCATCTGGGAAGAGATGATCGACAAGGCCCGGGCATGACCACGATCTTCCCAATGAGCCAAATTTCGCAACGCAAGTTGAGGACCTAAACCATGTCGAATCGATTTGAGGGAAAAGCGGTGCTGGTCGCTGGCGGCACCGGCGGATTGGGGCGAGCTGTGAGCCTCGCCTTCCTGAACGAGTCCGCCAAGGTGATCGTGACCTATCGCGATCAGGACGAGTTCACTGCGCTAAAGACTCTGACTGGCGGCCGCGCATCATCGCTCATCGGACACCAGGTTGACGTGACCGATGGCAACGCCGTAGATCAGCTTGTGAAGGAGATCCTCGACCGCGGCGGACGTCTCGACGTGATGGTGAATGCCGTCGGGGCTTACGCCGGTGGCACGCCATTATGGCAGATGGAATGGAAAGTCTTTGACCAAATGCTGGCGCTCAATCTTCGCTCCGGGTTTGCACTGTCGCGTGCGGTTGTGCCCGTCATGCTGAAACAAGCGAGCGGCGCGATTGTGAGCATCTCGTCCCGATCCGCATTCGATCATGCTGCAGGGGCGGCGGCCTACGCAGCCTCGAAGGCAGCCTCCGTCGCCATGTTCGATTCGCTCGCGGCCGATCTCAAGGGAACGGGCGTACGGGTCAATTCCGTGCTGCCGAGCATCATTGATACTCCGGCAAACCGGCGAGCCATGCCAACTGCGGACTTCTCGAAATGGCCCAAGCCTGAGGACATTGCCAGCGTGATCCTGTTTCTCTCGAGTGACGAGGCCAAGCTGATTCATGGCGCATCCGTACCGGTGTACGGTGCGTCGTAACCGCCTTCAACTCGGTGGGAACGGAGTGGAGCGTCGTACTCGATCGCAAGTCTGACTTTGTCGCC
>JASHPH010000309.1 GCA_030038255.1 Candidatus Sulfotelmatobacter sp.
CTGCTGCAAAACGCCTTTCGCACACAGCGCCAGCAGCAGATAGGCAGGCGCCGCACTCTTGACGGCAATCCCGGCCCCCCTGATCGGTGCGAGATTCTGGGGGTGACTCGAAAATACGGACTTCCCCAGCGCGGCATCAAGCGGCGGGACCACATTTACCGTGAAGACATGAACTTCCCGTCCGGCCGACCGCATCTTGTAGCCCATGTTAAGCTGTTCCGGGATATTTCAACCGGGAGGGCTTGGACATGGCACAACATCGTGAGCGCGACACGGGCAGGGAACAATTCTGGCGGAGGATGGTCAGACTGTGGCGGCGAAGCCGGCCGATGACGGTCCGCGACTTTTGTGCCGAGCACGGTCTGTCGGAGCCGTCGTTTTATGGGTGGCGCCGCACCCTGACTCAGCGGGATCGTGGGGCACAACTCAAGACTGCATGCAAGCCGAGCAAGTGTCGCCAGCGCGTGGGCCAGCAACACACGGCCCGGTTTGTGCCGCTGCAGATTGTGCCCGCGCCGGTCGGCAGCACGGCAGTGTTGGAAGTCGTGCTCAGTTCGGGCCGCATCGTCCGCGTGCCGCCGGGTTTTGATGCAGCCACGCTCAGGCAGCTGCTCGCCATTGTGGAGGACCGGCCATGCTGAGCTTGCCTCTGCCGGTGCGCGTGTACCTGTGCCTCGAACCGACCGACATGCGGCGCAGCTTCGACGGACTGTGCCGCATGGTGCGTGACTTCGTTGGGGCCGATCCGCTGTCGGGCGACCTGTTCGTGTTTCGCTCCCGGCGTGGTGATCGTGTCAAGCTGCTTTACTGGCTGGGCGATGGCCTGGCCATCTGGTATCGGCGGTTGGAAGAAGGCACGTTCGTCTTTCCCCGGCTGGCCGAGAAGTCGGGGCTGTCGTGGTCGCGGGCCGTCGGCAAGCAGGGGCTGGAAATCCGGGCCACCGATCTGGCCATGCTCCTGGACGGCGTCGATCTGAGCAGCGTCAAACGGCAAAAACGCTATGAGCGGCCTGCGGCCCAACTCGGCACGACGGCTACAGTGACAATGGTCTGACACTTTTTTAGTTTTTCTGAAATAATTCGCCATTTTGTTGAAATATTTACGGCTCAGCTGCGTCTTATATGTATGAGCACGGATGTTCCACTTCCGGTTCGTTCCCCTGAGCAACCCAAGCAAGCTGCCGCGACCATCGACCCCGCCAAACTTCCCGATGACGTGGCGGTTCTCAAGCAGATGATCATCGAGCTGATGGTGGCGTTACGGCAAGAACGGCATGGCCGCGAAGACGTGCAGCAGCGGCTCGACGCGTTGTTGCAGCGGCTCTACGGCCGCCGTGCGGATGTGTTCGATCCGAACCAGCCATTGTTGTTCCCGGAGCTGGCCGAGGCCGTGCCGGCCGCACCTGCGCCGCCGCCAGTCGAGGAAGAATCGCCGAGTCGACGCGGCCAATCGAGGCCGCACGGTCGCCGACGGCCGGCGGCCAACCTCCGACGCGAGCAGCGTCGTTATGAGCTGACGCCGGCGGAACGTTTGTGCCCCGACTGCGGCCAGGAGCGGCAGGAGATCGGCGTCGAGTCGGCGCCGCAATACGAATACAAGCCGGCCGAGGTCTACGTCATCGACCACCAGCGCGTCAAATACGCCTGCAAGGGTTGTCAGGGCCACGTCGCCATCGCCCCGAAGCCGCCGCAACCGATCGACAAGGGGCTGCCGGGGCCCGGTCTGCTGGCGCAGATCATCACGGACAAGTATTTGTACCACATCCCGCTGCACCGCAGCGAGCAGCGCCTTGTCCGCCTCGGCGCGCCGCTGTCGCGCTCGACCATGTGCGACTGGATGGCCGCCTGTGCCGTGCTGCTGACGCCCCTGTGGCACGCGCTCAAGGCGTTGGTGCTGCAATCGAAGGTGCTGCACACCGACGACACTACCGTGGCGGTCCGCGATGAGTCGAAGACCACGCATCGCTACGGCCGGCTGTGGGACTACATCGGCGACGAGAATCATCCGGGCATCGTCTTCGATTACACCACCACGCATGCCCGGGATGGACCGGCGACGTTCCTCAAGGATTTCCGGGGTTTTCTGCAGGCCGATGCCTATGGCGGTTACGACGGCATTTACACCGGCTCGAAGGGGATGATCCTTGAAGTCGGCTGCTGGGCGCACGCGCGCAACAAGTTCAAGGAAGCCTACAGCAGCGATCCGGAACGGGTGATGGCGGCCAAGGCGTGGGTCCGCCAACTCTACGACGTGGAGGACGAGGCCAAGGCCATCATTGCCGCAGAGAAACTGACCGGCGCCGCTGCGGCCGCGATGCGTCTACGGCTGCGGCAGGAGAAGTCGGTGCCACGAGTGACATCCATGCGTCAATGGCTGCTGGACCAGCGCGAGCAGGTGCTGCCCAAGAGCCCGATCGCCGCGGCCATCAATTACGTGTTCAACCAGTGGGAAGCCCTGACACGCTATACCAGCGATGGCGACCTGCACATCGACAACAACGTCAGCGAACGGACGCTCAAGCTGATCGGCATGGGCCGGATCAACTGGCTGTTTTTGGGCAGCGACCAGGGCGGTCAGACGGCGGCGATCCTCTTCAGCTTCACGGCGACCTGCAAGCACCTGGGCATCGACACGTTCGCGTACCTGCGTGACGTGCTGGAGCGTCTGCCGACACAACCGGCCGAGCGGCTGCAGGACCTGCTGCCGCACCGCTGGCAAGCGAACCGGTCGGCCACCATGGTCATGTCACCCAGCGCTATCCCCAGCGACGCTCTTCCCAAGACGACCTGACCGAACCAACGAATCGCGCATCGGCGCCACTTTCCCAATCCTTCACAACTACCCTGCCGGCAGCACCCTTGCCAGTGAGCGGTGCGGTTCACCGGACGGCAAGTGAAGATCTGCCGCGCTTCCTCGGCGGTCGCGATCTTGCGGCCGTAGCCCTCCGAAAGGCGGACCATCTGCTCGATCTGCTGGACCGTCGTGAACCGCTCGCCCTTGACCCGCCAGATGTTATCCTCGATGCCAACACGGCAATGGAGCCCGAGTACGACCGCCATGGCGTTCATCGTGATGTTGCCGCGCATGGTATTC
>JASHPH010000310.1 GCA_030038255.1 Candidatus Sulfotelmatobacter sp.
GCAAGCCCTGCATGATGAGCTGGCGGCGGCTAGCCTGCACATTCCCGTTGTCAGCCTGGTGACCCAGAGCATCGTGTCAGCCAATGATGAGGCGATGAAGCATCCGACTAAGCCAATCGGACCTTTTTATTCGCGAGCCCAGGCGGAGGATCGTCAGAGGCAACTGGGATGGCAGATCGTGGAAGATGCGGCCCGCGGTTACCGCCGCGTCGTTCCTTCTCCGGAGCCGGTGGAGATCGTTGAGTTCGAGGTGATTCGTTCGCTGATGGCGGAGGGAGTGCTAGTAGTAGCGTGCGGCGGAGGCGGAATCCCCGTAGTGCGAGAAAAGGGCGATCTTCATGGCGTCGAGGCAGTCATTGATAAAGACCGCGCTTCCGCTCTACTTGCTTCGCAACTTGGCGTTGAAATCTTCGCGATCTCGACGGACACCGATTTCGTGTATCTCGACTACAAAAAGCCGACTCAGCGCCCATTGACTCGCGTAACCGCTTCCGAACTCGAACGACATCTCGACGAAGGCCAATTCCCGCCGGGAAACATGGGGCCCAAGATTGAATCGGCACTGTACTTCCTGAAAGCTGGCGGCAAGGAAGTGGTCATCACTTCGTACGAGCACTTGTGCGAGGCGGTTGCCGGACGAGCCGGCACGCATATTGTTCTCGACGCCGAGGTGGTCACACAGAAACTGCGGGTGGATCTTGGTGTGTCGGCAGGAGGACGCTAACGAATGTCAGGCATAACGCTCACATCTGAAAAGCCAGGAGCCGCGGGCTCTTCGAACACTGACTCGAAGCACGATGCAACCAAGCTGCACCATCTGATCGAGTCGCAGCAACTCACTTTGCCCTTGCTGATGGAGTTGTTTAACCGCTCGAGGGGGATGGAGCGCGTTGTGGCGCGCGGAGGCACCCTCGACTACCAGAACAAAATTCTGGCCTCGCTTTTCTACCGGCCATCCACTCGCACCCGCTTCTGCTTTGAGGCTGCGATGCAGCGCCTGGGCGGCAAAGTGCTCTCCACCGAGCATGCAGGCGCGTTTTCGTCGGAGGTTGAAGCGGAGCAGGTGGAGGACTCGATCCGGATCATTGGCAGCTATGCCGACGTCATTGTTGTGCGTCATCCCGAGGCCGGTGGCGCGAAGCGTGCAGCCCAGGTATCGCCGGTCCCGGTTATTAATGCCGGAGACGGCGAAGGCGGACAGCATCCCACACAGGCCCTGCTGGATCTGTACACGATCTATCGCGAACGTCCGCTGGTCGGGCTAAGCGTCGCGATCGTGGGCGAGTTGGACAAGGGCCGCACGGCCCGGTCCCTGGCTTATCTGCTGGCGAAGTTCGAAAGGGTGAAAATCTTTTTTGTCAGCCCGCCTGAATTACAGATGAAGCCTGACATTCGCGAGTATCTCGACGCGCACGGAGTCCGCCACGAAATGGAAGCGGACATCGAGCGCGTGATCCGGGAAGTGGATGTTGTCTATCAAACGCGCATCCGGCCGGAACGGGTTCGGGATCGGAGAGAACTGCAACGTTACGCCATCAATTCCGGAATCCTTGAGAAGATGAAGTCGGATGCACTGATTCTGCATCCGCTGCCGCGAACTGTGGAACTGGACAAAACAGTGGATGATGATCCACGTGCGCTTTATTTCAAACAGGCAGCGAATGGCCTTTACGTACGCATGGCTCTTCTGACCATGCTGCTGGAAAGAGATCACGAATAACTTTTAAGACCGAGGAGAAAACAATGTCCGTGCTGGAGACGACCCGCTCTGCTGAACTCATAGCGTTGGAAGATCAATATGGTGCCCACAACTACCATCCGCTCGATGTGGTGATTGAACGCGCCGAGGGCGTATGGGTGTACGACGTCGAGGGCAAGCGGTATCTCGACTGCCTGGCTGCCTACTCGGCGGTTAACCAGGGACACTGCCATCCGCGGATTCTGCACGCAATGATGGATCAGGCCTTCAAGGTGACACTTACCTCGCGGGCCTTCCGCAATGATCAGTTGCCGTTGCTCTGCCGGGAATTGCATGAGCTGACTGGATTCGACATGGTGCTGCCCATGAACTCCGGGGCGGAAGCCGTTGAGACCGCTGTAAAGGCCGCGCGCAAGTGGGGATATAAGGTTAAGGGGATTCCGGAGGGCAAAGCGGAAATCATCGTCTGCGCGAACAATTTTCACGGGCGTACGGTCACGATCGTCAGTTTCTCGAGCGATGAGCAGTATCGCGATGGTTTCGGACCATTCACACCCGGCTTCACGATCATTCCCTTTGGCGACGCTGCCGCGCTGCGCAACGCGATCACGCCGAATATTTGCGCATTCCTGGTCGAGCCGATCCAAGGCGAAGCTGGGATCATCATTCCGCCGGCCGGATTTCTCAGCGAAGCAGCAGCCATCTGCCGGGAACACGGCGTTTTGTTGATGTGCGACGAGATCCAGTCTGGCCTGGGCAGAACCGGCAAGCTCTTCGCGTACATGCACGAGACCATGAGGCCAGATGTTCTCATCGTAGGCAAGGCGCTGTCGGGAGGGTTCTATCCAGTGTCGGCTGTCCTCGCAGGGAAGGACGTTCTCAGCGTTTTCGGACCGGGCGACCATGGCAGCACGTTTGGCGGTAATCCCTTGGCATGTGCGGTGGCGAGAACGGCGCTGCACGTTTTGGTAGAAGAGAGACTGGTCGAGCGCTCCGCAGATTTGGGGAACTATTTTCTGAACCGGTTGCGAACCCTAAGCGGCCCAAACCTGAAAGAAGTTCGCGGCAAAGGACTTTGGATCGGGATCGAGTTGCACAGCCTGGCGCGTCCTTATTGTGAAGCACTGAAAGAAGAGGGTGTGCTGTGCAAGGAAACGCACGACAAGGTTCTACGCGTTGCTCCTCCGCTCACCATTACGCGGGAAGAAATTGACTGGGCTTTCGATCGCATCCGTTCCGTGATCGGAAAGCAATAGCCCGAGATCATACTGAGCATCAACGCCTTTCTTAACGACAGCGTTGGACGTCGGCGGTGTGCAATGCCAGCAAACCCGAAACCGCCCACTCTGGCAAAGAAGTTGGGGATTCACTTGTCTTCGCGAAAAGAGAAAGAGCTGTTCAAGTGGTTTTTGGCCTGCCTGCTCTATGGCAAGCCGATCCAGCAGGAGATTGCTGAGCGCGCCTACACCCAACTCGTGTCTGCGGGCCTTGAGACCCCCGATGCAGTGCTCGAGGCCGGTTGGGACAAGCTGGTTCAGTTGCTCGACGAAGCGCATTACGTGCGCTACGACTTTTCTACCGCCACCAAGTTGCTTGATGTGTGCCGGGAATTGAAGCAGCGTTACGGCACTATGCGAAATCTGATAGCAAAGGCGGGAACCGCTGGAGAACTCGCGACTCGGCTACAGGAATTCAAACACATCGGGCCCGTCACCGCCCGTATCTTCACGAGCGAAGTGGGTCCCGTCTGGCATTGGCCAACCAAGCATTTGGCGGCGTAGCGAGCGCTCGTTCCTTCGCTCCGAGTGGCTGAAAAGCAACTCTCAGAGCTTTCGTAACTCAGCGGCCACTTACCCCAAACAGCATCAGGTAGAAGCCGCTTATAACGTCAGCCAGGGCCATCGGCGGAAAACATATGTACTGGAATAACGCGTGCTCCTCCGGAACGACCAAATTTGCGAAATACAGAACGATCCAGATTACCGAAGCGAAGAGGCCAAGTCCTGATATGGCCATCGGCATAAACCTCGATTTCAAAAAGAGATAAAAGAAAATTAGCGAGCCTATGCCAAAGCAAATGCCACCGATGTTTTCAGTGGCACCTGCAATATTGCGCATCAGGTCCGCCAATGCCTGCGGGGCGATCGTGCCGAAACCAGCGGTTTGTGCGGAGATGCAAAGGTGCGGCCTCACGAATCCGCACATCCGCACCACTAGGGCCGGAATGAATCTCCCAAGCTGAAAATCATTGCGAGTTGAGCCAGCAAACTGTTGACCGGCTTCAGCATTGCATACAGTGCGAAAGCCAACAGGGCGCTGCTCAATGTAGCCATCACCACTGTGGAGAGCGCCATGCGGTATAAGCGTTCCGACGCCACGATTCTCATTGCCGTTTCTCTGAAGGTTCCACTCCCTGCAATGTAGGAGGCGATGAAGCTACCGCCGAGAGCTGTGATGATTACCCCCAGGAACAAAATTCCCGCAAGCTTCGCGTATGTTCGTTGCGGTTTGTACGCTTCAGCGTTTTCGATTTCCAATCGCATTCGATCCGCCCCTGGTAGCAAACTGTCATCCGGTGCTACGCCTTCCATCGCTTTTCAAAAGTCGGAGTCCAGCCTCATGGTACGTCGGGGCGTGCAAAAAGGTTCAAGTTGCGCCGTCGCTAACGACGGCCAGATCGTCCAACGCTAGCTGCGGACTTCTAAATTCCTCATGGCTATTGCAACTTTGCGTGCTCGACCTCGGCTTGCATCGCCGCGCGCCGGACTGTTTAGTGATTAATGTCACAGGTTCCTGTGATTTCGATCATCGTTCCAAGTCGCAATACAACGTAAGCAAGAACAACGCGCATTTTTCCGGCGAGGATCGCTCCGGGATTCAGACGCGGGAAGACGAACGTGTTTAAGGACATAGAACATCTCATCCGACTGGCCGCCTTTATCGTGATTTCGGTAGCAGCATTCGTGGTTTTGCGCGCCGCCGTTATTCCTGCCAGTTTTGGGCAATACGGTCACTACCGCGGCGCGGCGATCGCGGAGATCGCGGCACGGCCCATTGCCTTTGCTGGGAGCGAGGTTTGCGAGGGCTGTCATACCGAAGAAGCAGCGCAGAAGAAACAGGGCAAACATGTCGTCGTCGCCTGCGAGGCCTGCCACGGGGCCCTGGCCCGCCACGCCGACGATCCCTCAGCCCTCACCCCCGTCAAGCTCGACACGGCAGTCGTATGCTCCCGCTGCCACGAAGCCAATAGCGCCAAGCCGAAGTCTTTTCCCCAGGTAGTGACAGCGGATCATTCGGGCGGAATCGCCTGCGACACCTGCCATCAGCCGCACAAGCCAAAGATCGAGGACGAAAAACCCGCTGGAGGCAAGAAATAATGGACATCACCCGCCGCCATCTGCTCGTGCTTTTGCCGGCTGCCGCTGTCGCGTGGAAATTCGTCCTTGCGGGTACGCCGGAGGCCTCACCCAATTACAAACTCAGCGAGCACTGGTGGAGCATGCTGATTGACATTCCGAAGTGCATCGGGTGCGGCAGTTGTGTGCGGGCGTGTGCTCAGGAGAACGACGTTCCTGATGGTTATTTCCGAACCTGGATTGAGCGGTATCACGTTGCCGACTGGAAGATTGAAAGGCCCGACGTGGAATCGCCGAATGGCGGAAAGCAGGGTTTCCCGCCGAATGAGATAAGCGACGGCAAGAATTTCTTCGTTCCGAAGCTGTGCAACCACTGTGCGGATTCGCCCTGCACCCAGGTCTGTCCGGTCGGTGCGACCTTCATTACGCCGGATGGCGTCGTGCTGGTCGACAAGAATTATTGCCTTGGCTGCCGTTATTGCGTGCAGGCATGCCCCTACGGATGCCGGTTCATCAATCCGAAGACGAACACTGCGGAGAAGTGCTCGCTCTGCTATCACCGCATCACCAAGGGCCTGACGACTGCGTGCTGCGAAGTTTGTCCCACGGGGGCTCGGCAGCTCGCCGACCTGAAGAATCCCAAGGACCCGATCCACGAGTTCCTGCGGACTCATACGGTCCAGATTTTGAAGCCGCACATGGCTACCGGCGCGAAGGTTTTCTACAACGGCATGGATGGTTCGGTCCGGTAAGTTCGGTGAGATGAGTTCGGTTCGATCGGTCGGATAAGGAGGTTCGGTGCAAATTCCCGTCGAAGGTTTCATGTACCCGAACGAAGTGGAGCTCCAATGGAGCGTTCTGATCGTTCTTTATCCCTTCATCACGGGACTCGTAGCCGGTGCCTTCATTCTGGCCTCTTTAGAGCGTGTCTTTCGAGTTCAGGCCGTGAAGCCAACATACCGCCTGGCATTGCTCACCGCGCTATCGTTCCTGTTAGTTGCCCCTCTCCCGCTGCAGTTACACCTGGGGCATCCCGAGCGCTCGTTGGAGATGTACCTCACGCCACATCGCTCTTCCGCGATGGCCATGTTCGGGTTCGTCTATCTCTGGTACCTGATGGCGGTATTGCTGCTTGAGATCTGGCTCGACTATCGGCGAGACATCGTGCTCAAAGCCCAGAGTTCCACTGGTCTCGCGCGCCTGTTCTATCGCGTGCTCACGTTGGGTTCCAGCAATATCAGCGAGCGATCGCTGCAAATCGACGAAAGGCTCGGCTATTTCATTACCCTGATCGGAATTCCTTCGGCTTTCTTGCTGCATGGATACGTAGGGTTCATCTTTGGATCGGTGAAAGCCAACCCGTGGTGGTCCTCACCACTGATGCCGATCGTTTTCATTTTTTCAGCCATGGTGTCGGGGATAGCGGCCGTCATGTTGCTTTATATGGTTTCCACGCGTCTTCGAGGGCGCCAGATCGATATCCGTTGCCTGGATACGATCGCGCAATACCTGCTGTACACATTCGTCATCGATTTCAGCCTAGAGATGCTGGACCTGCTCCAGCGCATTTACGAAGCCGATGAATCGTTCCGCAGCCTGGATTTCATGGTGCACACGCGTCTGTGGAAGTCACAGGTCATTGTTCAAATTCTGCTGGGTACGGTGACGCCCATTGCTCTGCTTGCATTGACTCAGGTCTTAAAGCTGACGGAGATAGCCCGCAAACGAATCTACGCGCTCGCTGGATGTCTGACCGTGATCGGAATTTTCGCCATGCGTTGGAACGTCGTCATCGGCGGCCAGCTCTTCTCAAAGAGTTTCCTGGGATACACGACATACAAGATGGGCTTTGCTACGAGGGAAGGCTTGCTGACCGCGATCGTGCTTATGATTCTCCCCTTCGTGATTCTGTGGGTTTTGGTGAAACTCCTGCCGCCGTGGCCGGACGCGGGCGCTTTGTCCGCTTCCGGTGCAACTCCGGCGCACGGAACCGGCTAGGCTCAGTTTCCAACGGGCCAGATGCGGAGAAGAAGTATGCCGCAAGCTGTGGAGAACATCGCAACCGATTTACAGCAACTCACCGCGCGTCTGCTTGACCTGGAACGGCGCGTAGACGCACTGGAAGGACATCTGCAACAATCAACTTCCGAAGCGAGTGGAGTAGCGGGACCTCTCGCCGCGCTGCAGAGGCCGAAGCCGCCCGCCACCTGGCGTGGATTTCCTCCCGTAGAGATACAGGGCGGTGCCGTGCCTACAATTGGCAAGGCAGTTCTGGGAATCGCCGGTGCCTATCTGCTGCGCGCCGTCGCAGAGTCCGGCACCATCCCGAAATTGCCCGTTCTCTTGGTCGCGGTCGTCTATGCGGCGTTCTGGATGGTGTGGGCGGTCAGAAGTCACGACTCTAGCCACTTTGCCAGCATCACCTATGGCATCACATCAGCGCTGATCCTCTCGCCACTTCTGTGGGAGTCCACCGTTCGCTTCCAGGTGATTTTGCCGGCCTTCGCGGCGGCAGTGCTCGTAGCTTTTGCTGTGCTGACAGTGGTGCTGGCATGGCAACGCAACTTACAAGTAATACCGTGGATTGCGACGCTCGCAACCGTGATCACCGCCCTGGCGTTGATCATCGCAACTCGCGACCTGGTTCCGCTCACGGCCGCTTTATTGGCGGTGGCTCTGGCGACAGAAATCGCCGCATGCGTGGGACACCGCCTCAGCCTGCGAGCGGTCCCGGCCATGGCCGCGGATTTCGCCGTGTGGCTGATCGTGTATGTGATGACATCCTCCCAGGGTGTACCGGAGGGTTATCGCCCTGTCGGCTCGATCACCCTGACCTTCCTGTGTTTGGCGCTGCTTGCTATTTACGGCGGCAGCATCGGAATTCGCAGCTTTGCGTTGCGTCACCGGATTTCGATCTTTGAAGTTGTCCAGGGCGTATTGGCCTTCCTGCTCGCAACCTGGGGCACGCTGCGTGCCACCCGCGACTCGGCTGCCCCTCTACTCGGGGTACTGTTCCTCGTGCTGGCAGCTGTGAATTACTGGGGAGCGCTGTCCCGGTTTATAGACGAATCTTACGCTCGCAATCGGCGCGTCAGCGCTACCTGGGCCGCCGCCCTTCTGCTGGCCGGAAACTTCCTTCTTCTTCCTGCCAGCCTTCAGGTGCCCTTCTTGTGTCTGGCCGCTTTAGCAGCGGTTTTTGTGTATTCGCGCACACGCAAATTCAGTCTGGGATTGCACACGTCGTTTTACCTGGCGGGAGCAGCGGTGGTTTCATCTCTTCCTGTTTATGTCGCGAATGCGTTCGCGGGCACCGTGCCGGCCGCGCCCGGGTGGGGCCTCTGGATTGTGGCCGTTTGCGCTGCGGTTTGCTACCTCATCGGGGCACGAGTTTCGGAAGACCGCAGCACACGGCGGCTGCTTTGGGTTGTTCCCGCTGCATTAGTGGGCTTCACCGCTGCGGGTCTCATTGTAGTCGCAACCGCGTCCCTGGCAACCGCGCACATGGAATTGGCTGCTTCGCGTCTGTCCGTAGTCAGAACAATTGTGAACTGCGCCCTGGCTCTCGCTTTCGGCTTTGCAGGTTCGCGCTGGAAGCGCGTCGAGCTCGGCTGGGTGGCTTATGCCGCTGTCGCTTTCGGCACTTTGAAGCTTCTGTTCGAGGACTTGCGATTCGGCAACGCCGCGTCGCTGGTGGTCTCGCTGATATTTTATGGAATGGTTCTGATCCTGCTCCCACGACTGACGCGGGTCTCAACCCTGTCCTGAGTTTGCCCGCGAATCAGCGATCAGTGTATTTTCACACACAGCTGAAACGTACTGCGCGATCCAGCCCACAGCAAAGCTTGAGCCGTGTTCACACAGATAGATTTCGAGATGCCTTGCTCGTGGTTTCGAGCGACCGAGCTCCATCAGCGGGATCAGCGCGCTGCAAACAGAGCAGGGATTGCGATGACGCGATCACGATTGTAGAATTCGGCACGGTCCGCGGAGGACCCGCAGCCATCATCATGAAAAAACTGACACTGTATTGTGCTTTTCTCGCCATCCTTGTGAGCAGCATTTCAACTTTCGCGCAAGATTCCGATGCCGATGAACATGGCCCGTTTAAATTTCGCTTCGTGGGCCCGAGAGTGGGCAATCGCATCGCCGCAGTAGCAGGCATCCCCGGTGATCCGAGCACGTACTACGCCGGAGCGGCTTCAGGAGGAGTCTGGAAGTCGACCGACGGCGGAAATCACTGGAAGCCGGTATCTGACAAGGAACCGGTTGCGGCTATCGGCGCGCTCGCAGTGGCGCCCTCCGATCCGAGCACGGTTTGGGCCGGGACCGGCGAGGCATGGGCCATCCGCGACGTTGACGTGATGGGCAACGGCGTTTACAAGTCGACCGACGCCAGCAAAACCTGGACGAACATGGGACTCGCAGAGACTGGCAGAATCGGCCGCATTATCGTGCATCCGTCGAATCCTGACACCGTGTTCGTTTGCGCCCTGGGGCGCACCACCGGGCCGCAGCAAGAGCGCGGCGTCTATCGCACGACCGATGGCGGCCAGCACTGGGACCGCGTGCTCTTCGCCGGGGAAAACGTGGGCTGCTCTGGCCTGACGATGGATGCGCATAATCCGCGCACGCTATTCGCCGGAATGTGGCAAGTGGAAATGCACACTTACGGCGAGTTCAGTGGCGGACCCGGCAGCGGGGTCTACGTGTCCCACGACGGCGGAACGAAGTGGACTCATATCGAAGAACATGGCTTGCCCCACGCTCCGCTGGGAAAGATCGACGTTGCAGTGGCGCCGACGAATTCCAACCGCGTCTTTGCGCTCATTCAAACCAAAGATCAGGGCTCGGTCTGGCGCTCCGATGACGGTGGAGAACACTGGAAGGCGATCAACTATCAGCGCGCGTTGATTGGGCGCGCTGGGTATTACATTCGCATCGCGGTTTCCTCCGGCAGCGACAACGAAATTTATGTCGCCAACAGTTCCTTCCATCAGTCGCTCGATGGCGGGGAGAACTTCAAGGAAGTTCCGTGGGGCGGCGACACGCACGACATCTGGATCGATCCTGCGAATCCCGATCGCTTCGTGATCACCGACGACGCGGGCATGAGCATCACGACCGTCCATGGCCGCGGTTTCCACCGCGTGCAGTTGCCCATCGGGCAGATGTATCACGTCGACGTCGATAACCAGATCCCGTACTACTTCTACAGCAACATGCAGGACGACGGGAATATGCGCGGCCCCAGTGTGCCTATGGGCTTTGGCGAAGTGGGTTGGGACCGCGGAATGGGCGGTTGCGAATCCGGTTTTACGGTGCCTGACCTGGTCGATCCAAACATTGTTTGGGCCACCTGCTACGGCAATAAAGTCACGCGCTGGGATGCCCGCACCAAGCACGCTCGCTCGGTCAGCCCGTGGATGCACACGCTCGACTCTCCGCCCAACGCCATCAAGTATCGTTGCCACTGGACAGCTCCGCTGGCCATCGATCCATTCGACCACAACACCGTGTACTACGGCTGCCAGGTGATTTTCAAAACCACGAATGGCGGTCAGAGTTGGTCAGTCATCAGTCCTGATCTTTCGACCAACGACCCTTCGCGCATTGTTCCATCCGGAGGAATCGTCGGAGACAATCTCGGGCAGTTCTACGGCGAAGTCGTATTCGCGATTGCTCCGTCGAAGATCAAGAAGGGTTTGATCTGGGCGGGTACGAATGACGGCCAGGTTTGGCACACCGACGACAACGGACAGTGGGTCAACGTGACGAAGAATATTTCCGGTCTGCCCGCATGGGGCACGATCACGAGCATCGCGCCTTCAAGTTTCGACGCCGGCACAGCCTACATCAGCGTCGATCTCCATCTTATGGATAATCGCGATCCGTTTATCTACAAGACCACCGACTACGGCAAGAACTGGAAGCTGATCACGGGAAATCTGCCGAAGCACCCGCTGTCGTATGTGCGCATCATCGCCGAAGATCCCAACTGCGCGGGCCTGCTTTTCGCCGGCACGGGAAACGGTCTTTATTACTCGCTCGATGACGGCGGCCACTGGACCGCGCTTCAAACCGGACTGCCGCACGCGCCGGTGAGTTGGGCGGTCGTGCAAAAAGAATTTCATGATCTCGTGATTTCCACCTACGGCCGCGGCCTTTACATTCTTGACGACATTACGCCGCTCGAGCAGATGGCCAAGAATCGCTCGGACGCTGCAGTCGTTCTGTTTGAACCGCGTCCTGCCTACCGCTTTACCCGCAGCGCCGAGGCCGTGTTGAACTTCTCGCTCAAAGCCGCACCGAAAAAACAGGTTGAGATTGAGATTCTCGACTCCGATGGCAAAATCATCCGAAAGCTCGAAGCCAAGGGGCAAGCTGGCATGAATCGGGTCACATGGGATCTGCGCTATGAATCTCCGCGGCTGGTCGCGTTGCGTACCGTCGCGCCGGATAACCCGCACATCTGGAACGAGCCGCGCTTCCGCGACGCCGACGAGCGCCCAATTACGCACTGGGGATCGCGGCCGGCTGAGGTCGGTCCGATCGTCGCCCCCGGAAAGTACACTGTGCGGCTGAAAGTCGACGATCAATCCGTGACGCAGACGCTCACGGTTGTGCGCGATCCACACTCTCCCGGTTCCGACGCCGATATCGAGATGTCGGTTAAGACGCTTCGCCGCATTTGCGACAACATCAGCCACGTGTCCGACACCGTCAACCAGATCGAGTGGCTGCGCAAGCAACTCGAGGTTATCGAAACCATGCTGCGGCCGCCGAAGAAGAAAGAAAGGCCGCAGCAACGCTTCAGCGAAGATTGGGACGAGGGCCCAGAACCCGCAAACGCACCGCCGCAAGCCTTAAGCGAGGCCGAAGCAAAACGCAAAGCCAATTTGCTGAAAGCCGCCGAGGATCTGGACAAGAAACTGCAAACGATCGAGCATGCCTTTGTCTCCCCGGCTTTGCTGAACAGCGATGACAAATATTTCGTTGAGCCGTACAAGGTTTACCTCAATTTGATCTGGCTGAATGCTGAGGTCGGCACCGGCGGAGGTGACATGGCTGGAGGCGCGGATTTCGCTCCCACTGATGCTGAGCTCGAGTCGCTGAAAACGTTTGAAACGGAAATCGCCGGAGTCGACGCGGACTATCAGAAATTCATGAAGGAAGACTTCCCGGCTTTCAATCGCGCACTCACGGAGAGCAATATTGCTCCTCTGGTGGCTGCACCCAACTAGGAACGGCTAGCTCTTATGAATGAGGGCCCTTGTTATGAATGAAGAGGTCGCGTCAACTCTGCGGTTGCTCGATGAAGCGCTGGCGCGCTACGTGCGCCCCGACACTTTTCCGCTCGCGATCCGCATGCTCAGGCCCGCGGAAGCGATTCCTGAAGGCGTGAAAGTCCCCAGCAAGACCATGGGCGAGCAATGGATCGTGTGCCAGTCGATCGGCGTGGCTCGGCGCTATGGCTGGGCCATTGCCGTGGGCAGGGAAGACGTGATTTGCCCGCTGGCGGCCATCGCGTTTGGATTCTACAAGCCGACCGAAGAGTATTTGAAGGGATGCGTCTCCGTTGGGATGTACTGCAAAGATGAGCCCGCTGCGACGAACCTCGAGGCTGGCGTTTGGAGATTTGAGCCCGGCACGTATGACTACGTCTGCGTTGCGCCGCTGAATCGTACCTCGTTCGAGCCGCATGTCATAGCCGTGTATGCTAACAGCGCGCAGGTGCTACGGCTGGTTCACGCCTCGCTCTATAAGCGTGGTGGACGCGTCGCCTCGACCAGCGGTGGCCGTCTCGATTGTGCCGAGATCGTGATACAAACCCTCACTACCAACGAACCTAAGGTGATTCTTCCGTGCAACGGCGACCGCGTGTTCGGCATGGCGCAGGATAACGAAATGGCCTTCGCTTTTCCTTGGGCGTATGCGCGTGAAATCGTCGAAGGACTGGAAGGCACACACAAGGGTGGCACGCGCTATCCGATTACCGTTGCCATGCGTGAAACTGTGACGATGCCTCCGACTTACAAGGCCCTGATGCAGAACCTGGCAGAGCAAGGGACGCCAGCTACTAAGAAAAGCTAATCTGGCGGGAGTTTAAGGTGCCACAAAACGTGTCACTTCTCGGAGTCATTCGATTTGCGCTTGGTCTGTTCGGGATCATAGTGGCCGGGGGAATTCCCGTTTCCGCGCAGCAATCTTCATTTTCCGCTGCTTTCCGCGAGTTTGTGCAGGCCGATCGAACCGTCGGAGCGTCCTATGTTGTAGTCGACCAGGGGCGAATCACCGAGTCGCAAACCTACGGCATGGCCGACACGGCCATGAAGCAGCCCCTCGACAAGAACACCGTTTTCCATTGGGGTTCGATCACGAAGACTCTGACGGCGGTCGCCATCATGCAGCTACGCGATCGCGGCAAGCTCTCGCTCGACGATCCCATTCTGAAGTATGTGCCCGAACTGGCCCGCGTTCATAGCGAGGACAACGGTATCTCGCGCGTGACCATCCGCCATCTTCTTTCGCACACCGCAGGCTTTCAGGGCCCAACATGGCCTTACAAAGAGGGCAGGCCGTGGGAGCCGTTCGAACCAACGGAATGGTCGCAACTCGTGGCCATGATGCCCTACCAGGAGCTCGCGTTTGCGCCGGGGACAAAGTTTCAATATTCGAATCCCGGCTTCATCTACCTAGCGCGAGTCATTGAGGCGGTCACGGGAGATCCCTACCAGGTGTATGTACAAAAGAACATTCTCACGCCGCTAGGTATGACCCGCACGTTTTATAACGTGAGCCCGTATCACCTGGCGGCGGATCGTGCCGACAGCTACGAAATTGTGTCGGATGAAAAAGGCAAGGAGACTGTGCGGCCTTTTGCGCGCGAGTTCGATACCGGAATCACGACGCCCAACGGCGGACTGAATGCGCCATTGGAAGATATTGCGAAATGGATCAGTTTTCTTGCGGGAACGAACTCGATGCCTGGGGCGAACGCTGTGCTCGATCGCAAGTCGATCGAAGAGATGTGGCGTCCAGTGATGCCGATTACGGAAGAGGGCTGGGCGCAGCCGGTTTCTGTAGGCTTGTCATTTTTCCTGTATCCCCGCGGCACCGGCGACGGCAAACTGACTTTCGTGAGTCATTCGGGGCATCAGGCAGGCTTCATGGCGTTGTTCGTTCTCAACCCGAAGAACGGCCGAGCCATCATTATTGCGGCAAACTCGGTGCACAGACCGGGCGTAAGCCCGGCCGCGAAGAAACTGTACGAGGAATCCGAGCAGCATTACCATACCCTGCTGGAACGCGTCATGGAGTCGATTCGTTAGGGATCTTCGGGACCCGAAGTCGGAAAGAAGAGTGCTCGAACAAGCGACACAGGTCCCGAAACGCCATGGAGTTGCGAATATTCCAGCCATGGCGTTCGGAACCGTCCCTAAAGTTGTGCTAGTTTGCGGCTCGCATGGCCAGACTGGTGCCCATGGGTTGTGGCGGAGCGTTCAGTTCGTTCG
>JASHPH010000311.1 GCA_030038255.1 Candidatus Sulfotelmatobacter sp.
CGTATGCCCGCAACTAGCCAAGGGGTATACCTTCTGAGGCTACCGCCCCGAGTCTGGTGACTACCGTCACAGATGGTCGGTTCCTTCGGCGGCGACAATTATTCAGAGTCGGAGGTTAGTCGAACCACGGGAGGTTCTTCCGATGACTCTCAAATCGAGATTGATCCTCCGCTTCGTATTTATGCCACTTGTGAGCGGGTCTTTTCTATTCCTTCCCGCTGGCTCCTTCAGGTTTTGGCAGGGCTGGGTCTATTTCATAATTACGCTTGCCTACATTTCCTCCGCTTTTGGTTACTTCTATAGGCACGATCCACAATTAATCGAGCGCAGGCTGAGGCGGGGGTGGAAGCAGGAAACTGTCCGCGAACAGAAGCTCATCATGAAGTTCATCACCCCAATCATGCTGATCGCCTTCCTGCTCCCCGGTTTCGATTACCGGTTTGGCTGGTCTCACTTGCCCTTGTGGTTGACGATTCTTTCGCAGGCATTCGTTGTTGGAGGCTATGTGACGATCTTTTGGGCATTGAAGAGCAACAGTTTCGCCGCCGGTACGATTCGAGTCTGGCCAGAGAGTGATTTCCACTGGGCCGTATACCATCGTCCGCCATCCCATGTATTTGGGCGCGGCCCTATGGTTCTTGTTCACGCCCCTGGCGCTGGGATCGTACTTTGCCTTACCCGTTTTTGCCCTGCTCATCCCGCTAATCGTTTTCCGGCTCCTCAACGAGGAAAAGGTTCTGCGCCAAGAACTGCCGGGCTATTCGGAATACTGTCTCCACACACGCTTCCGGCTCGTTCCGTTGCTCTGGTGAATGACATTTGCTCTTCCTACCGGCACCTGCCACGCGTCAGAAGGTAAATGACCCCAGACGTAGAAATGAAGGTCAAAACCCCGACTACCTCATGAACGATTTGCACTACTTCGTTTGCCGCCTTGCCGAGGCTAAGCACAGTGCCGCGCTTTCACCAGCGGGCCGAGGGATCTCCCGCTCGCACACCGCAGTGCCCATCCCTCGCTCCGCCTGAAAAACGGCTGCGCTCGTGATGACGCCCCGGAAAAGGCCCTACGCAAATTCCACTTCAATCTTCTTCGTCGCCCGATCCAGCTTCACGATACGAAAACTCCTCACCTGCCCCGCACGTGCCGGCTCTGTCTTCGGCGCTGCGCCCCCGCCGCTTTTCCATCGCGCCTGCAGCATTGAGCTGAGAGACGACAGATCCGCCTTCGCCTCTTTCGGCACCTCACTTTTTGCTGAAGTCACAGCCGCAGGCGATGCCGCCCGGCACAATGCATGGATCCCGTCACCTAACTCCACGCGCGACTCGTCCATCAACCGCCCGGTGACCACGTCTCCTTCTTTATGCTCCTCCAGATATTCGTCGATCCCCGTCGGCACCAGCTGTTTCATGCTGAGCCGCATCTGCCGCTTCTCCGGATCGATAGCGATCACCTGCGCCTGCACCACCTGCCCCACCCGCAGCACATCCGCCGGCTGGTTGATGCGCTTTTCGGCGCTGATCTCGCTGACGTGCACCATCCCCTCGACTCCTTCGGCCAGCTGCACGAAGGCGCCGAATTTTGTCAGGCTGGTCACGGGCCCTTCAATCGCCGATCCCACCGGGAAGCGCTGCGGCGCGTCGGCCCAGGGATCTCCCAGCGCCTGCTTCAGGCCCAGCGCGATGCGGTGCTCGGCGGTGTTCACACCGAGAATCACGACCTCAACTGTCTCGCCCGGTTTGACCACGTCGCTGGCCTTCCGGACTTTCCCCTTCTCCCACGACATTTCCGAAATATGAATCAATCCCTCGATGCCCGGCTCGAGTTCCACGAATGCGCCAAATTCCATCAGCCGCGTGACCGTGCCGCGCACGCGGTCCCCGGCCTTGTACTTTCCCGCGGCTGCATCCCACGGGTGCGGCTGCAGCTGCTTCAGTCCCACAGACACGCGGCGTTTGTCGCCTTCGGTCGCGAGCTTGAGCACTTTCACTTCGATCTGCTGGCCCACGGAGAGCACGTCCGCGGGCTTGTTCACGCGTCCCCACGCAATGTCGCCGACGTGCAGCAGGGCATCCACGCCGCCCACATCGACAAACGCGCCGTAATCGGTCAGGCTGCGTACTGTGCCGGTTACGGTGTCGCCTTCCTTGATTTGCGAGTACAGCCGGTCTTTGGCCGCGCGTTCTTCTTCTTCGGCAACCGCTCGCCGGTCCACCACTACATCTTCATCCGCGACGTCGAGCTTGATGATGCGACAGCGAATCTCCTGCCCGACCAGATTCTCCATCTCCGTCGCCTCGCGCACGCCGCTGCGCGAGGCTGGCATAAATGCGCGCACGCCCACATCCACGCTGAATCCGCCCTTCACCACCGCCGTCACCGTGCCCAGCACAGGCGTTTTGTCGGCGAAAGCTTTTTCGAGCGCGTCCCAGTCCATGGGCCGAGCGATTTTGAAACGCGACAGCTCGTAGTAGCCATCCGCATCGCGCCCTTTGATCGTGACCGAGACCTTGTCGCCGGGCTTCAAAGTTTCTCGCTGCAGCGCGGTCACGGGCAGAATGCCTTCCGACTTGTAGCCGATGTCGAAGAACACGGCCTCAGGAGTCACCGAAATGACCGTCGCCTGCAGTTGACGGCCGTCCTCCGTCTTGTGCGAATGGCTCTTCTGGAACTGGTTGAGAATCTCGCCGAACGACTCTATATTCTCGGCGGGCTGAGTCTCTGGGTTAGGGACGTTGGGGCTAGGAATGGTTGGATTCGGCATGAAAGGTTACAGCCCTCGTTGCGG
>JASHPH010000312.1 GCA_030038255.1 Candidatus Sulfotelmatobacter sp.
GAACGCCTGGCCATGCTTTCGGGCGTGACCGAGGTGCGTCCGTCAGGCGACGGCGCGGTCGATCTCTATGCGGGCCGCGGAGGATCGCTAATCCCAGAGATCGTGAGTGCCGCGGCCGCGGCGGGCGCGGAACTCTCGGATGTCCACATCTCCGAACCAAGCCTGGAGAATCTTTATTCTTCATCACACCGGCAGGAGTTTGCGCGAATGAACACCACTTTTCTGGCGCTTCTGGCACGCGACGCGCGCGTAGCGAGGCGGAATATGGTTCCGCTGATGCTGCAGACTTTCCTGCAGCCGCTCTTGTTCGTTTTTGTTTTCGGGCGCGTGATGGTGGGCAGTGGCTACATGCCGCCCCCCTACAAGAGTCTTCTGCTTCCCGGCATCATGGCCATTTCCATGGTCTTCACCGGAGTGTGGGCGGTTGCCATGCCGTTGATCGGAGAGTTCCAGTTCACGCGCGAGATTGAAGACCGGCTGCTGCCGCCCATCGACATCGCGTGGGTCGCCGTGGAAAAAGTTGTATCCGGCCTGATTCAGGCCACGGTCAGCGGGCTGACCGTAATTCCACTGGCCTGGCTCATTCTGCGGCCCGGCCTGGAACTGCACGTGGCGAATCCGGTCCTGTTCGTCTGCCTCACACTGCTGGTTGCCGGCTTCTCCGCCTGCGGAGGACTTGCCCTCGGCTGCAGCGTCGATCAGCAGCACATCGGCCTGATGTTCAGCATGGTCATGACGCCGATGATCTTTTTCGGGTGCACGTATTATCCGTGGAGCGCACTGAGCAAGTTCCCGATCCTGCAGAAAATCGTTCTGATTAATCCCCTCGCCTACGCGAGCGAAGGTCTGCGGGCCACGCTCGTGCCGCAGTTCCCGCATCTTTCTCTGCCGCTGATTCTCGTGGCTCTGGCGGTGTTTGATTGCCTGTTCCTCATCGTCGGCCTGCGGCAATTCCGGAAGAAAGCGGTCAGCTAGACATTGCCTTAGGCCCCACCGGGGATCACCGCTTGAGGTGTACAATCCCTTCCACTCGCGGAATCACGAAATCTGCTTCGCGAAAATCCTTCCCGGGGACGAACCACAATGAGGAAACCAGCTTTCCCGCTGTTTTGTGCTGTCCTGCTAATTTTTGTTTCCGTCAGCATTATTTGTCTATCGCAACAAACCAGCTCCCAACCAACCTCCAGAAGACAGCAGGCCGCACCGCCTGCAGAGAAACCGGCCGAGACCGCCAAGCCCGAAGCAACTGCCGAGCCCAAGCCTCTGGCCCACGAACCTTCCGACAAAAAAGACGACAAAGAGGAACACTACGACATGACCGAGCAGTCGCCGGTCGTGACCCATCACCAGATCACGGTCGAGGACAAGCAACTCAAGTACACAGCGACCGTCGGGCGGCTGCCCATCAAGCGCGGCGACGGCAAAATCGAAGCCGAAATGTTTTACGTCGCTTACACGCTCGACGGCCAGGATCCCGCGAAGCGTCCGGTCACATTTGCCTTCAACGGCGGCCCGGGATCGGCCACGATCTGGCTGCATATGGGCGCACTCGGTCCGCGCCGGGTGGTTTTGCAGGCCGACGGCTTCATGCCTCCGTCACCGTATCGCCTGGAGGACAATCCATACACGCTGCTCGACCGCAGCGACCTGGTCTGCATTGACGCCATCGGCACAGGATTCAGCCGCGCAGAAAACGCAGAGCTGCACAAGAAATTCTGGGGCGTGAAAGGCGACATCGAGGCCTTCAGCGAATTCATTCGGCTCTACATCAGCCGCAATGAGCGCTGGTCGTCGCCGCTGTTTATTCTCGGCGAAAGCTACGGCACCACGCGCGCCGCAGGAATCGCCGGATATCTCGCCGACCGCGGCATCTCGTTCAATGGCATCACGCTGCTCTCCACCGTCCTGAGCTTTGAGACCCTCGAAGACAATTTCACCAACGACGAGCCGTACGTTTTTCTGATTCCGTCATTCACTTCAATCGCTGGCTATCACCACAAACTTGCGCCCGATCTGGCGCAAGACATGAATCGCGCCCGCAAGGAGGCCGAGCAGTGGGCTTCCACCGATTACCGTCGTGCGCTCGACAAAGGCGACGCGCTCACACCGCAGGAGCGGCAGAACGTGATTGACCAGCTCGCGCGTTTCACCGGTCTGAGCAAAGAGGTGATCGACGAGGCCAACCTCCGCATCAACGTGCAGAAATTCACACACTACTTGCTGATCGATCAGAAAGTACGCGTCGGCCGGCTCGACGGACGCTACACCGGTCCCGATCCCAACGGCCTGCTCGACACGCCGTTCTACGATCCCACGGGCTCGGCGACGCAGCCGCCGTTTACCTCCGTGTTCAACAACTACTTGCGCACGGAACTTGGCTACAAAGTCGACATGCCTTACAACGTGCGCGCCTCGCGCGGACCGAACGATACATGGGACTGGGGATCGGCCTCGCAGGGATTCCCTGACACAGCCACGGCAATGCGGCAGGCGATCGTGAAGAATCCGTACCTGAAAATTCTGGTCATGGAAGGCTATTACGATCTCGCCACGCCCTACTATGCCGCGAATTACACCATGGATCACCTGAACCTGCCGCCGAAATATCGCGACAACATTTCGTTCGCGACGTACGACGCGGGCCACATGGTGTATCTGCCGATGGACGGCCTGAAGAAGATGAAAGCCGACGAGGCCGCGTTCATCGAGAAGAACGGAGCGCAGTAAGTAAAGGACGGGTTTAGCGGGAGTACTGATTTTTCTTCTTGTCCTCGTGGCGCTCCATGCCCAGCTGAATGAGGCGGTCGATCAGGTCGGGATAAGCCAGGCCGGTCGCCGCCCACAGTTTGGGATACATGCTGATGGACGTGAATCCCGGCATCGTATTGATCTCGTTCAAATAGATCTTCCTGGTTTTCGGATCCATGAGAAAATCCACGCGCGCCAGTCCGGAGCAGTCGACCGCCTGAAAGGCCTTCACGGCTAGGTCCTGAACTTTTTTCGTTTCCGCCTTCGTAAGTTTGGCGGGAATAATCAGCTGCGAGCCTTCGTCGAGGTACTTCGCGGTGTAGTCGTAGAATTCCTTGCCGGGAACAATTTCTCCTGGAACTGACGCCACTGGCTCGTCGTTGCCGAGCACCGAGCACTCGATTTCCCGCGCCTTCCCTCTCTTCCCGCCAACGCCTTGTTCGATGACAATCTTGCGGTCGAACTTCGCAGCTTCCTCGATGGCGGGGCCGAGTTCTTTGCGGTCGTGTGCCTTGCTGATGCCGACCGACGAGCCCAGGTTCGCCGGCTTCACGAACACGGGATACTTGAGTTTTTTCTCGATCACCTTCTGCGTAGCCTTCGGATCATCCTCCCATGCGCTACGCAGGATGGTCACGTGCTTCACGATCGGGAGTCCGGCGGCAATGAACAACGACTTCATGATGTCTTTATCCATGCCTGCGGCCGACCCCAGCACGCCCGCGCCGACATAGGGAATGTCGGCGAGTTCAAGCAGTCCCTGAATAGTGCCGTCTTCGCCGAACGTGCCGTGCAGCACGGGAAAGATCACGTCGACGTTGATGGCGCGGTCGCTGGCACGGCGCAGCAACGCGGGATCGGGTTGAAACGGCATGAGACCGCTTTCGCGATGTATGGGCTCAGGTGGCACGACGACCGATTCGCCTTGCGCCAGCACAGCTGCCGCAGGCGTGGTTTCGGGATCGCCGGCACGCAAGTGGCGTGGTTCGTGTATTGGCTTACCTTCGAGCAGATTCTCGGCGTGCTCAGACGTGAGCCAGCGGCCGTCTTTGGTAATGCCGATGGGAACGACCTCGTACTTATCCTTATCAATCGCCTTGAGAACCGACGCGGCAGAGAGCAGCGAAACTTCATGCTCTCCGCTGCGCCCGCCGAATAGAATGCCGACGCGGAGCTTTTTCATAACTTTTTAGTGTGGACGCGGCAGAAGGTGTGCGTCAATCGCAGGCATGGTTCGCAGCTGCCGACTTGGACCTCGGACCTTAGACCTCTGACCTCAAAGGAGCAACGCGCTTCGCACTGGAGTCTGAGGTCCGACGCCCGAAGTCCGGTTTAAAGGATCTTCTTCCCGAACGCCGACAGCGCCAACTCCACCGCCAGGTCGGCCGTCTGGTTGTGCTCGTCAATCACGGGATTCACCTCGACGATCTCAAAGCTCAACATGCGGCCGTGATCCGCAATAATCTCCATGGCAAGATGCGCCTCGCGATAGGTCGCGCCCCCACGCACAGGCGTGCCGACGCCGGGCGCGTCCTCCGGGTCGATCCAGTCCATGTCGAGCGAAATGTGGTAGCCGGCGGTGCCGCGACCGGCCATGCGCAGGGCCTCTTCCATCACCGTGCGCATGCCGCGTTCGTCAATGTCGCGCATGGTGAAGACCCCGATACCCGCGCGCCGCACATTTTCCTTTTCAACCGCATCGATGTCGCGCACGCCGACGAGCACGCAGTTCTCCGGCTTAACCTTCGGCGTAAAGTCGTAAATGTTCGCCAGTTCGCCCGGCCACAAGCCCATCAATGCTGCCAGGGGCATGCCATGCACATTGCCGCTGGGGGATGAGTCGGGCGTGTTGATGTCGGTGTGCGCGTCGATCCAGATCAGGCCGACGCGCTGGTTTTGCCGGCGGTAGAACTCTGCCACACCTGAGACCGTGCCCGCGGCCATGGAGTGATCTCCGCCGAGCGCCAGCGGAACTTTGCCCGCCTCGAGCGTCTTCAGAACCAGTTCGGCGTGCTTGGTGCACGTGGCCGTGATTTCCTTCAGATATTTTGCATTGGCCGCGCCTTCTTTTTTCTGCTCGGGAATCGCGACAGCCACGTTACCGCCATCTTCCACCTGGTGGCCGAGCGCTTCGAGCCGCGCTTCCAGTCCCGCCACGCGAACCGCCGAGGGCCCCATGTCCACGCCGCGACGCGACTGGCCCAGATCCAGCGGCACGCCGATGACGCGAATCTTCTTCGTGGATACGTTAGAGGACGAAGTTGTCATAGGATCGGTCTAGTTCTTCACTTCTTTATCCACCGCCGAGATCGCTGAGCGCGCCGAGTCAGGGAAGTCGTTGACGATGCGCTTCAAGCCGTTCTTGAGGACCCGCACGTGAAAGTTAACGAGCAGGCCGACTCTTTTCTCGGCAATGCGCAAATACGAAAGCAACTGCGCATCATGAATGGGCGCCAGGTCCTCGACTGCCTTAACCTCTACAACGACTGAATCCTCAACCACTAGATCCATCCGGTAACCACAATCAAGCCTGACCTCTTTGTAAACGACGGGGAGCGGCTTCTGCTGCTCAACCTTAAAACCGCGTTGTCGCAGTTCATAGGCCAGACAAGCCTCATAGGCCGACTCCAACAGTCCAGGGCCAAGGCGCCGATGTACCTCGATGGCCGCGCCAATAATGCGACGCGTTATCGCGTCGAGTCTGTCTCTTTCCTGCATATCTCGGCGCTCTCGGCGTGCTCGGCGGTGAGCTACGGATAAAGTCTGTACAGCATCCTGGGAAATGGAATCGTCTCGCGTACGTGTTCGAGGCCACAGATCCACGCGACAGCTCGCTCAATGCCCATGCCGAATCCGCCGTGCGGCACGCTGCCAAACTTGCGCAGGTCCAGGTACCACTTGAACGCCTCTTCCGGCAGCCCATGCTCGTGGATACGCTGCAGCAGCAACTCATGCGACGCCATGCGCTGCGATCCGCCGATGATTTCGCCGTAGCCTTCGGGCGCGAGCACGTCGACGCACAAGGCCAGCTCGGGCCGCTGCGGATCGGGTTCCATGTAAAACGCCTTCACCTTGGCGGGATAGCGATGCACCATCACGGGCTTGTCGAACTGCGCCGAAAGATAGGTTTCGTCGGGCGAGCCGAGATCGCCGCCCCATTCGAACTTCGTTTCCAGCGCACCCTTGGCGTGGCCCTCCTGCAGATTCTTGACCGCGTCGTCGTAGCTGATGCGCGGAAACGGCGGCTCGATTTTCTCGAGCTTCGAAATGTCGCGGCCGATAGTCTTCAGATCGGCCTGGCGACGTTCGAGACAGCGCTTCACGATGAACGTGATCAGGCCTTCCGCCAGTTCCATGATGTCGTCGAGCTGCGCATAGGCAACTTCCGGCTCGACCATCCAGAACTCGGTCAGATGCCGGCGCGTCTTCGATTTTTCCGCGCGAAACGTCGGGCCGAACGAGTACACCTTACCCAGCGCCATGGCCGTCGCTTCGACATAGAGCTGGCCCGACTGCGTGAGAAACGCCCGCTCCTCAAAATAATCAACTGGAAACAACGTGGTAGTGCCCTCGCACGCCGCGGGAGTAATGATGGGCGGATCGGTCAGCGTGAAGCCGCGCTCGTCGAAAAAATCGCGCGCCGCCTTGATGATTTCCGCGCGCACGCGTAGAATCGCCGCCTGCCGCTGCGAGCGCACCCACAGATGGCGGTGCTCCATCAGGAAGTCGGTGCCGTGCTCTTTGGGCGTGATGGGATACGGATCCGACTCCGGCACGCGCTGCACGACCTGCACGTTGGCAACATCGAGTTCGTACCCGCCGGGCGCGCGCTTGTCGGCGCGGACCTTGCCTTCGACGATCACGCTCGACTCTTGTGTGAGCGTCTTTACGGCTTCAAAAACCTCCGGCGTGACTGCGTTCTTCGGCACAACGCCCTGAATGATGCCCGAGCCGTCTCGAAACTGCGGAAACAAAAGCTTCCCGCTCTCGCGCAGGTTGTAGAGCCAGCCCCGAATGGTGACCGACTGCCCTTCGTGCTTGCCGATTTCAGCTATGGTACTTACAGGCATAATTGAAATTTGAGTGTTTCAAAGTGGCAACGTGGCAAGGGACAAAGTGCAAAGTTGCTAAGGCACTAGCCGGCAACGTCTGTGATCATTGAACAAGATGCTGGCTTTGAAACTATGAAACGTTGAAAACTTTGCCACCTTGCCGCCCTGCCACTTTGCAACTAGCTTTTTTCCAGCTTATCGAACGTCGCCGGCAGCTTCTCAAGCGGATTCACCTTCTCATCTTCCTCGAGTTCCAGCAACAGCGGCGGAACCTCGGGGACGGAACGCAGCAGTTCCATCGCTTCCTTCCAGTCGATCGTTCCCTGCCCCGGCCACAGGTGCGAATCTTTGTCCTTCGCATTGTCGTGAACATGCGTGGAGCGAATGTAATTGCGCAGAATCTCAAACGCCTCGCGCACGGAACTCATGATGTGCGCATGTCCGAAGTCGAAACACACACCGACGTCGTCGAAATGCCCGGCATGAATCAGTTGCACGAGTTTGTCGGGAGTGGAAAGCTCGTTGGGAATGTTCTCGAGCAGAATGCGCACGCCCAGCGGCTTGGCGAAGGCCCGCAGATGCTCGATCGAGGTCATCGCCGCTTCGAACTTCTTCTCGCTGAAAGTTTCGTTCGAAGTCCCCACGTGCTGCACCAGGAATCGAAACGGAATCTGCTCGGCGATTTCAAGCGCTCGCTTGATCTCATCCATCGCCTCGACCCGATGCGCCCGGTCGGTCGAAGCCACGTTGACCGGCGGAGCGCCGGCGCGTCCCCATTCGTAATCGGCATAAAGCGGTGAGTGCACCGAGTTCAGCGGAATGCCGCTGCCGCGAAACCAGTCGGCAATCTCTTTCACGTGCGCCTTGCGATTGGCATAGTCCAGATGCTGGCGGGCCGCAAAAATTTCGATTGCCTGCACGCCGCTCCGGGCCAGGCCGTCGAGAATCCCCGGATGCAGGCGCTCCTTAACGAAAAGATATGTAGAAACCGCTTTGAGCATTTTTCAGTATCCTACCGCTTTCCCGTCGTGCCGGAAGTCTGCCGCGCCCAGCCGCTCGCCCGTCTTCTCATCAATCGCGATGCACTCCGCGTCACTCCAATATGGTTCGACGCCCGACGGATAATGCAGGCCGACCTCAAGCGTGTATCCCATGCGTTGCAGGGCATTCGTCGTGTCAGGAGAGAACCATTGCTCCACATTGACCACGTCAGGCATCCATTGATTGTGAAAGCGCGGCGCGTTAACCGCTTCCTGAATGTTCATCCCATAATCGACCACGCCCATAAGCACATTGGCCACGGTGGTAATGATCTTCGAACTCCCCGGCGAACCCAGCACCATCACCGTTTTTCCATCGTGCACCACGATCGTTGGAGTCATCGACGAGAGCGGCCGCTTTCCCGGTCCAATCGCATTGGCCGTGCCCTGAATCAGATTGTCCCCGTTGGGTGCGCCGGCTTTGGCCGAAAAGTCGTCCATCTCGTCGTTGAGCAGGAAGCCGAGGCCGTCGGCCGTGACCCGCGACCCAAACCATCCGTTAAGCGTGGTTGTCACGGCGACGGCGTTACCCTCGGCATCCACGACCGAATAATGCGTCGTGTGCGTAGAGTCGCGCGGAGCCATCGCCGGCGGGTTCGCGGCGGCATACTGTTCGAGCTGGCTGAACACGGCCGGCCGCTTCAAGTCTTTGCTCGGCGTGGCGTGGATGGGATCAATCGTCTCCCGCCACGCGGCCGCATATTTTTTGTCGATCAACTGGGCGACAGGAATCTTCGCAAAATCCGGATCGCCCAGAAACTCGGCACGATCGAAAAACGCCCGCCGGAACGCTTCCAGGATGAAGTGCATCGACTCCGCCGACCGCTCGCCCATTTTGGCGAGATCGAAGCCTTCGAGAATGTTCAGCGACTCGATCAGCACCGCTCCGCCCGAGGATGGCGGAGGCGAACTGATCACTTCATATCCGCGATAGGTCCCGCGCACCGGTTCGCGTTCTTTGGCCTCGTAGTGCGCCAGGTCATCGGCGGTGATCAGCCCACCGCCCTTTTGTATGGCGGCTGCAAGCTCTTTCGCCAGCGAACCGTGATAAAAATCGTCCGGGTTCTCGGCAATGCGCTCCAGCGTCCGGGCCAGGTCCGGCTGGCGAAAAATGTCGCCCGGTTTGTAGTAGTCGCCGTTGCGCTGGAAGACGCGCCGCGATTCCGCATACTCAGCCAGGTGCCTGTCGTGCATATCGCGAGCTTCGGCCCAGCTCAGCTCATATCCTTCGCGCGCCAGCCGGATCGCCGGGGCCATTACTTGCTTCAACGACAGCTTGCCCCACTTGCGCTCGGCGTAGACCATACCAGCCACCGATCCCGGCACGGCAATCGCCTTGTAGCCGTAGAGGCTGGCACCTTCGATCACCTTTCCCTGCGCATCGAGATACATGTCGCGCGTGGCGGCCGCCGGGGCTTTTTCGCGGTAGTCGAGAAAATGCGTCGTGCCGTCGGCCATGCGGAGCAGCATGAATCCGCCGCCGCCAATGTTGCCCGCAGACGGATGCACCACCGCCAGCGCGAATCCTGTGGCTACAGCTGCATCTACGGCATTGCCGCCGGCTTGCATGATTTCCACGCCGGCTTTCGACGCCAGCTCGTGCCAGCTCGTCACCATGCCGTGTTGCGCGTGGACGGGATCGGTGGAGGCCGACGATGACGCAACCATCGCCAGTACTGCGATCAGCAGCAAAAGGATTGATCTGCGCAGGGATCCCATGCGGTCGAAGGATTTGAGGGCTTTAGTCAGACTCTTGAGGCTAGCCGAGTGAGAGGAATCGAGTCAAATCAGAGCGGCGTTTCCCGCTGGGATTCGCCCCGGCGAGCCGACTTTGGCCGCAGAGAGGCTGCGGAAGACTTGGGCCGTCCGCAAGTAGCGGCGGACCAGATGTCGAGAGGAGAATTGCCGTGGCTGAACTCTGCAGCTTCCTAGACGGACCTGCGCTGCTGGCGTTTTTTCGCGGCTGCCTTCTTGCCTTTCGATCTTCCTCGATTCGGCTTGGCCGCTTTGGCAGCGACCATTTCATAGGACTCCCGAACCAAATCCTCCAACTCCGACTGGCCAAGCGCATCCAGCCGGTCCAAGATTACCCAGCTGTAACGGCCGACGTAAGGGGCTGGCCGGATGTCGGGGAGCTCCGTCAACTCGGCAAACTTCTCCGGCGTGCACTTGAAGCAAAATTTTTGAGGAACAGCCGTGAGCGCAAGCGTACCGAAAATCTTGCCGCCGATCTTGAAGCAAAGATCGTCTCCCCACTGCAGATTCTCGGTCGCATCGGGGAACGACAGACAGTAGGCGCGAATTTCATCAACGTTCATTGCATCCCCATGATTGCCTTATGGCCTTGAAGCCAAAACCAGCACTGGGGCAGCACGCGCCGGCAATTCTAACTTTCCCGATTCATGAGCTGAATCAACCGCTGCTTCACGGAAGGCCACTCCGCCGCAATGATCGAATACCGCGCCGAATCCCGCGGGATGAAGTCAGCCGCCATGCGGTGAGCGCGGAGAATTCCTTCAAAACGCCCACCCATCCGTTCGAGCGCAGCCCTTGAACGCGCGTTGCGCACATCCGTGTGAAAGCAGACGCGCAGCACCTGCCATCGCTCGAAGACATGGGTCAGCATGAGCAGCTTGGCCTCCGTGTTGGCCGCGGTACGAATGGCCGAGTGTGCGAACCACGTGTAGCCGATCTCACACGCATCCGGAACGCCGCGCCCGTGCAGCGGATGCCCCTGCGGCCAGGCCCAGCGCTCCAGGTTGAAGAAGCGCGTCGAGCCGATCACCACTTCGTCCGCTGTCCGGACAATGGCAAAGGCCAACCCCGTGCAGGCATCTCGCCACGCCAGCGCAGTATCGACATAAGTGGTCGCCTCGGCCCTCCCCCGCGGGACGGGACTCCACTGGTAAAGAGCCGGGTCTCCCGCTGACGCCGCCACCAGCCCATCGACGTGACGAATCTCCAGAGGCTCCAGGCGAATGTGTTTGCCTTGCAGCGCGGGGCTCTCCGTTGTCATGCTCTCCACTATGCAACGGGATCTCGCCCAGTCGCAACGGCTGCGATGGGCCCGCCATCGCCCGATTTCCCTTCCGTCTTCTGCTCCCGAACTCTGCGCCAGAGAACCTTGAGGAACGTCTGCACGACAGGCGAGGGATCGCGCTCGCGATAAGCCACCATCAGGTCGGTATGGGCGCGGACTCCAGTCAGTCGGCGAAAGACCACATCCTTGCGCGCAACGTTCCCGATGCACCGGGGCACGATCGAAACTCCGATGCCTGCGGCGACCAGACTGAGCGTTGTCTGAATCTCCACCGTGCGCTGCACGACAATCGGACGAAACCCCGCCTGCTGGCAAACAGCGATCACGAATTCGGTCCAGCTGGGACGAGGATAATCCGGATAAAGCACAAAGGGTTCGGCCGCCAGGGCGGACAATCGCAGCGCGGGAAGGTGCGCGAGGGGATGCGACTTGGGCAGGGCCGCATACAGCGGCTCGCGCGAGATCGTACGAAAGACCAGGCCCTCGGTCTTGGAAGGCAGACGAAGCAGCCCCACATCAATTCTCTTTTCTGTGAGGGCTTCAATCTGCGCATGAACTGTCATCTCGGAGAGGCTGAGGTCGACGTGCGGCGCAACTTGGCGAAAGACGCGCAGTACGGATGGCAGCACATCGTAGGTTGCCGATCCCACGAAGCCAAGATTGAGCGAGCCGCTTACGCCCCCGCTGGCCCGTTGGACGGCAAGGACCGCTTCGTCCGCTCGCGCCAGGATCAGCCGGGCCCGGTCGAGAAAGACTTGTCCGGTCGGCGTGATTTGCACGCGGCGCCGATTGCGGAACAGCAGTTGCACGAGCAGCTCCTTTTCCAGCGCCTGTATCTGCCGGCTCAAGGCCGGCTGGGCAATATGCAGGCGCTGGGCGGCGTGCCCGAAGTGCAAATCCTCGGCAACCGCCACAAAATAACGCAACTGGCGCAATTCCATAGAGCTTATTGTAATGCCGATGGGTTATTACTGGAGCCTTTCCATGTATTGGACGTATTAACCCGGGCGGGAGCATAGTAGCAATCTGTATTCTTGGTTACGACTTTGCGGGATCGGCGGAATCTAAACTCAGCTACCCGGCCGCTGCGGGTCTGTTGAGATTCCCCGGCGGATCAACGAGCAGCTTATGTGGTTAGTGCGATTGGCGCTGCGGCGCCCCTACACCATCGCCGTCTCCTGCCTGCTGATCATGATCCTCGGCGTCCTGTCGCTGACGCGCATGACAGTAGACATTTTCCCGGTGATCAATATCCCGGTGGTGGTAGTGGTGTGGAACTACCCCGGCCTCTCCGCGCAGGACATGGAGCGCCGGGTCGTTCTCATCAGCGAGCGCGCTTATTCGACCACGGTCAACGGCATCTCGCGGATTGAGTCGCAGTCGATCCCGGGTATCGGCTTGCTGCGCGTGTACTTCGAGCAGGGCACGGACATTGGAGCGGCCATCGCGCAGATTTCCGCTGTGTCGAGCACCCTGCTGCGCATCGCCCCGCCGGGCATGACTCCGCCCAACGTGATTCAGTTCAATGCCACCAATGTCCCCGTGGCGCAGCTCACGATTTCGAGCAAGACGCTTCCCGAACAACAACTATATGACTATGGCGTGAACTTTATTCGCGTGCGCCTGTTCACGATCCCTGGTCTTTCCACGCCGGCGCCGTTTGGTGGGCGAGAGCGCCAGATCATCGTGGATGTGAATCCGCAGGCGCTGGCCGCCAAGGGACTGTCGGCCGGAGACGTGGTGAACGCGCTGCAGTCCAACGATGTCATCCTCCCAGCCGGCGACGCCCGCATCGGCAACACCGACTACTCGGTCCAACTGAACTCCAGCCCCGACTCGGTCGCGCAGTTCCGCCGCATTCCGATCAAAGTGGTCGGCTCGGCACCGGTCCTCATGCAGGACGTGGCGCAGGTTTCTGACAGTTTCGCCGAGCAGCGCTGCATTGTGCACGTCAACGGCAAGCGCGCGACGTATCTTGCCATCCTGAAGCATGCCGACGCTTCCACCCTCGCTGTCGTCGAAGCCACCCGCGACACCTTGCCCCTCATCAAGGCCTCCGCACCCAACGGCATGGACCTGAAGATCGATTTCGATCAATCCGTTTTCGTGCGGGCAGCGATCGTGGGCGTGGTTCGCGAAGCGATTCTCTCTTCGATCCTGGTCTCGCTGATGATTCTCGTGTTCCTGGGCAGCTGGCGCAGCGTGATCGTCGTCTGCACCTCGATTCCTCTGGCCATTTTCACCGCCATCATCGGCCTGAATCTGGGCAGCGACACCGTGAACATCATGACACTGGGCGGGCTGGCATTGGCGATCGGCATGCTCGTCGATGACGCCACAGTCGAAATCGAGAACATCAATCGTAATTACGACATGGGTAAGCCGATCACGGTGGCCATTCTCGATGGCGCCAGTCAGATCGCAGTGCCTGCGATCGTGGCTACACTCGCCATCTGCATCGTGTTCTTCCCGGTCGTCCTGCTCTCGGGAGCGGCCAAGTATCTTTTCACTCCCATGGCGTTGGCGGTGGTTCTCGCCATGCTGGCCTCCTACGTTCTGTCGCGGACCCTGGTGCCTACGCTGTCGCGCATTCTTCTGGAGGGCCACCGCGAAGCGGATGAGGCGAGAGAAGAACACGGCGGCTTGATCGCCCGCCTCAACTACAAACGGGTGCACGCTTTCATCCGGTTGCAGGAAGCCTACGGGCGCGTGCTCGAGCTTGTGCTGCATCACCGCGTTTTCGCGCTGTGCGTATTTATTGCGATGTTCGCAGTGAGCGGAGGCCTCCTTTTTGTAGTCGGAAGCGACTTCTTCCCCAGCGTGGATGCCGGACTGATGAAGTTGCACGTCCGTGCACCGGTCGGCACCCGCCTGGAAGACACTGAGCAGCTTCTGGCCCGCGTGGAAGGCCGGATTCGAGAGATCATTCCGCCCGACGAAATCGACACCATTAACGACATCGAGGGCATTCCCACCAGTTACAACCTCGCGTACGTGCCCATGGACAACGTCGGCGACATGGACGCCGATGTGCTCATCGCGCTGAAGCCGCGGCATCATCCCACCGCGGGCTACATGGAGAAGATTCGGGAACAGCTGCCACACGAGTTTCCGGGATCGAGTTTCTATTTTCAGTCGGCCGACATCGTCAGCCAGGTGCTCAACTTCGGCGTGCCCTCGCCCGTGGATGTTCAGGTGGAGGGCCCCGACCTTGATAAGTCGTACCAGATCGCGCGGCAATTGAAAGACGAAATTCGCACGATCCCCGGCGCTGTGGATGTACACGTCAAACAGGCGATCCGCTATCCCGCTCTGCGCATCGACGTTGACCGTGAAAAAGCCGCGGAACTGGGCCTGACCGAACAGGGCGTCGCCAGCAGTATGTTGATTTCTCTGTCGTCGAGTTTCCTGCTGGCGCCGTCGTATTTTCTGAACCCGGCTAACAACGTCAACTACATCGTAGCGGTCCGCATTCCGCCTGAGCGCTTCGATTCAGTACAGACGCTGATGAATACGCCACTGAGCCTGCCGGGGTCGGCCAACCCCCTGCAGGCGGCCCCGATGCCACAGACCCAGCCGATTCCGCAGCCGCAATACGAGACTTTGGCCAACGTGTCGCGCATTACCCCGGCATCCGTGCCGGCAGAGGTGAATCACTACACCGTGCAGCGCGTCATCGACGTGAACGCCAACATCCAGGGCCGTGATTTTGGCTCCGTAGTCAGCGGCATCAAAAAGAAGATCGACGCGCTTGGAAAACTTCCGGTCGGCATGCGGATCACCATCCACGGCCAGTACGAAGTGATGAATCAGTCGTTCCGCAGCCTGCTGCTGGGGTTGATTCTGGCCATTGCCCTCGTATACCTGCTCATCGTTGTACTGTTCCAGTCGTGGATCGATCCCTTTATCATCATGGTAGCGGTGCCGGGAGCGCTAATCGGAATTCTGTGGATGCTGGCGCTGACTGGCTCGACGATTAATGTGGAGTCGCTGATGGGATCGATCATGGCCGTGGGCATAGCAACGTCGAATTCCATCCTGCTGGTCAGCTATGCCAATGACGCTCGCGTGGAAAAGGGCAGAACCCCGAGTGAGGCCGCACTGGAAGCAGGCAAGACGCGCTTACGCCCGGTTTTGATGACGGCTCTCGCGATGATCATCGGCATGATTCCGATGGCGCTCGCGCTGGGTGAAGCCGGCGAGCAGAATGCGCCCCTGGGTCGGGCCGTGATCGGAGGATTGCTGGTCGCGACGATCGTGACTCTATTCGTCGTGCCTGTCGTCTACAGTCTGTTGCGCAGGGATTTCCCCACGCGCCACCTGCTCGATGCGAAGTTCATCGCCGAAGCGCGCGGCGAAGAGTTCGAACCGGAGATACCGAATGCCTGATCCAACTCCGCGGCGGCGCGGTTCCATCTGGCTTTATCTCGCCGGCGTTGTCCTCGTGCTGGCATCGGCGGTCCTGGCGTTCTTTCTTTTCACGCGCCAGCGTACGGGCGTAGAAGCCGCCACCGAGCGCCTGACAGAGGAAGGTCAGAAGGGACCGTCGGTGGAAGTCGCCATCGCGCATAAAGTCGCAGGCTCGGACACGATCCGGCTGATTGGTGAGGCGCGGCCGTTTCAGTCGGCTATCGTTTATGCCAAAGTCAGCGGCTATATGCGCAGCATCAGCGTGGACAAAGGCGACTTCGTCCGCGGAGGCCAGGTGTTGGCGGTGATCGAGTCGCCGGAAATCGACAAGCAGTACCAGGCCGCCGTCGCCGATGCGCATAACAAAGAACTCATCGCCAACCGCGCCGCCACGCTGGTCAAGAAAGAAATGATCTCGCAGCAGGATGCCGACCAGGCCGAAGCCGATGCCGCGGTCTCCAAGGCGAACCTGGAACAGCTTGCGACCATGAAGTCCTATGAGCAATTGCTCGCGCCTTTCACTGGGACGGTGACGGCTCGCTACGCGGATCCTGGGGCGCTCATCCAGAACGCCACAGCTGCCCAGACCAGCGCTTTGCCCGTGGTCGAGGTTTCCGAAACTGGTCGGCTGCGCATTTACGTCTATGTCGATCAGGCGCACGCGCCGTTCGTGAAAAACGGAGACCCGGTCACGATCCTCGATCAGGCGCGGCCCGAGGTGAAGGTGGAGGCCAAAGTCACCCGCAGCAGCGGCGAAATCGATCCCAAGACCCGCACGTTGCTGGTCGAAATTGACGTGGACAATCCTCACAACCGCATCCTCGCGGGGAGTTTTGTGCAGGTCGAGTTGAAGGTGCAGACGCCGCGCTACGTCGAGATTCCCTCCGATGCTTTGATCGTCCGCGGCACCCAGACGTTCGTTGCGGTGGTCACCGCGGATAACACAGTCAAGTTCACGCAGGTGGCAGTCGCCGAACAAACGGGAGAAACTGCACGCCTGCTCGCCGGAGTGGAGGAAGGCGAGCGCGTCGCCAGAAATCTGGGGGAGCGCGTGCCGGATGGCGCGAAGGTGCAGCCGGTGACGCGCCCGGCAAGTTAGGATCCGCAATCGCGGAATCCAAATGGATCGGAAAATAGACAATCACTGGATCACGGCGGCCGTGCTGGTCATACTTTTGACCGCGACTGCGTCCGTCCCGCTCTCGGCGCAGAACAAGCCACTGTCGCTTGCCGACTGCTACCGTCTCGCCGAGCAAAATCAGCCCGACCTCGCGACGGCGGAAGCGCAGATTCACGTCGCTGAGGCTCATCTGAAGGAACGCCGCTCACCCTACCTGCCGCACTTGAGCTTCGGCGCCAACCACAACCAGCAGACCTATAACTATGTGCCGACCCTGGGAACATCGCCCACCCAGGCCAACAGTGAATACAACGGCGAGCATTGGTCGAACTCGCCGTATTACTACACCGGCCTGAACTTCACGCAAAATATTTATGACTTCGGCCTGACGCGTGGATCGGTTCAGCGCGGAAAAGCGGAACTGGCACAGGCGCAGCAGAACCGCGACCGCGTGCGGCAGCAGACGCTGCTGAATGTGCGCAACGCATACTTCAGCGTGCTGGCCGCACAGCAGCTCGTACAGGTGCGGCAGAAGACGGTTCAGAACCAGAGCAAGCACCTTGACCAGATCAACGCCTTTTTTCAGGTGGGGCGCGTACCGAAGATCGATGTAACGCGGCAGGAAGTCCAGCTGGCAAATTCGCAACTCGATCTGGTATCAGCGCAGTCGGACCTGACCGTCGCCCAGGCCGCGCTCGCACAAGCCATGGGCCTGCCGGTAAAAAGTGTATTCGCCTTGGTCGATGTACTAGGGACGGCGCAGGTGCTCGATCCCGTCGACAGCTATTTGGCCGAGGCGCAGCGCTCCCGTCCCGATCTGCAGGCTTTGCGCGAAGTGGTGAATGCGGCGCAAGGAGACATTGTCGCCGCACAATCGAATTTCAAACCGCGGCTGAGCTTTACCAGCTTCGCCGATTTTCAGAACATGAAATTCCCGCTCATCTGGAACCTCGGATTCGGAGAGGGCCTCCTGCAACCGCTGCTGACCGGCAATTTCAACCGCGCGTTTCTGGAAGAAACTCAACAAGCGAAGAGCGCCGCCGAATCGAATCTGAAATCTGCAGCTCTGCAAGTCGATCGTGAAGTCTACACCGACTACGCCAACACCACGGTCGCGCAACAGCAGATCGATCTGGCGACCAAGGCTGACAACGAGGCGCAGGAAAACCTGGCCTTCGCCGAAGGCCGCTACTCCGCTGGCGTGGGAAACATCATTGAGCTGACGGACGCCGAACTGCTGGCTGCCACCGCCAGCGCGCAAGTGGTCACCGCACATTACAACTACCAGCTTGCTTTCGGCCGGCTCGAAGTCGCCGCCGGGAAAGAACCGAGCGACTAAGGTTTCGACAGATTAAGATCCGCGCGATTCACGCTCGAGGCCTGCCCATGGGGCTGAAGCTGGAATTTCACACCTGTTGTCGTGCTTCGCCCAGGGCCACACTCACGTCCATCTTCTTCTTGTCGCGGTAGATGGTGATCTTCACCGTATCGCCGGCGCGATGGTTGTTCATCATCTGCGCCAGGTCTTGCTCGTCCTCGACTTTCTGATCGTCAATGGCCACGATCAAATCGCCGCCCAGCGTGATAGGAGTGCTGCCCAGGTATGCACGCTCGGACCCCGCGCGCAGCCCCGCTAGATCTGCAGAGCCACCGGGCGTCACCTGCACGATCAGCAATCCATAGTCGACAGGCAGGCCGAGTTCGTCAGCCAACTCAGGCCCGATGGGAATGGTGCGCACCCCCAGCGCCGGGCGGCGCACGCGCCCGAGCGTCATCAGATCTCCCAGCACCGCCTTGGCTGTGTTGATGGGGATGGCGAAGCCAATGCCCGCGCTCTGGTT
>JASHPH010000313.1 GCA_030038255.1 Candidatus Sulfotelmatobacter sp.
AGAGCGGGGCTCTGCCCGGCGGTGTCACTCTGAGCGCGGCGGGTGTGCTGAGCGGGACACCTGCAGCGGGGAGTGGGGGGAGCTATCCGATCACGATTACGGCCAGCAACGGCGTAGCCCCGAATGCCACACAGAACTTCACGCTGGCGATTGACCAAGCCCCGGTGATCACCAGCGCTGGCAGCACGACGTTTACGGTGGGGACGGCTGGGACGTTCACGGTGACGGCGACAGGGTCTCCGACACCGACTTTCAGCGAGAGCGGGGCTCTGCCCGGCGGTGTCACTCTGAGCGCGGCGGGTGTGCTGAGCGGGACACCTGCAGCGGGAAGTGGGGGGAGTTATCCGATCACGATTACGGCCAGCAACGGAGTAGCCCCGAATGCCAAGCAGAACTTCACGCTGACGGTTGCGCAGGCCCCGCCCACGGTCACCAGCCTGAGCGTGACCATGGGCGCTCAGGGTGCCGCCATGATCAACGAAACCATCACCGGGACGAACTTCGTGCAGGGCGCAGGGAACACCACGCTCAGCTTTAGCGGAACGGGGATTACGGCCTCGAACGTCAACGTGACCAGCGCCACGTCTCTGACGGCCACGTTTGCAATCGCCGCAGGGGCCATGACAGGTGCGCAGAACGTGTTCGCGACCACGGCGGGCGGGACTTCGACCGCAGCCGCAGGCAACGCGTTTACCGTTGAACCTGCTCCAGCGCTCGCGTCGCTCAGCGTTACCTCAGGCGCTCAGGGCGCGACGATGATCAGCGAGACGCTCACGGGCACAGGCTTCTTCTCGCCCGCCAGCATCACGTTCAGCGGCGCCGGCATCACCGCTACCAATGTGACCGTAACGAGCGCGACCACGATTACGGCCACATTCGCGGTTAGCGGCGCGGCGGCTACCGGCCCACAGACCGTTTTCGTGACCACCGACGGGGTGACCACCTCAAACGTCGTGCAGTTCACCGTCACCGCCGGTGCACCGGTAGCGAGTCTTTCAACCAACTCGCTTACATTCGTTTCAGTTCCTCAGGGGGTCACGAGTGCTGTGATGACCGTGACCGTGCAGAACACGGGTGGTCAGACGCTAACCTTCGCCAACCCGGGCTTAGAATTCAGCCCCACCCCTTCTGATTACGCCATCGCAACCGTTACGGGGGCAACCAATTGCGTGGCGGGCGGCTCCGTCAGCGCCGGATCGAGTTGCGTGATCGGCGTAACGCTCACGCCCTCGGTCATTGGCTCCGACAATGGCACGCTCGATATCCTGGACAATGCCGGCTCTGGCACCCAGGCGGTTTCGCTGACTGGGACAGGCACTGGGGCGAGCTTGTCGACGACGACCCTCGCTTTCGCCACGACGGTTCCTGTGTGCGGTGGCACCGACAGCACGCACGCGGCGGGCAGCTGCACCGTCACGCAGGGTCCCACTCCCACCTTCCCGACAATGACAGTCACTGTGACGAATACGAATACAACTGCCGCACTCAGTTTTTCGAGTGTCTCGGTTGCCACGAGCACGTATTCCGCGGATTTCACCATCGCTTCGAATACCTGCACCGGCAGCATCGCGGCTGGCAACAACTGCACGGTCACGATCCTGTTCATTCCCACGACCACGCCGGCGTCTCTGCCCACGGGTACGGCGAGTGAGACTGCCTCGCTCGTCTTTGAAGACTCAACGGGAGCCGGTGCAATGGAGCAGCAGACCGTTGCACTTTCCGGAGGGGGAGTTCCTTGGGTGGGCCTGACCTGGACGGACTCAAACACGAACGCGTCGTCCAACGACACATATACTCTCTACCGTATGTCGGTGTCGATGACTGCGACCTCATGCCCTGCCACTACCACCGGGTACACCCAAGTGGCGACCAACATTCCATACTCCTCTGTTCAATACCCCTCGGGCCCATCGTCTATCGACACTGGGGTGACGCAGAGCAACTACTACTGTTACGTCGTTACGATTACGAATTCAGGCGGGACGAGTGCTGCTGCGGCGCTCATGATGCCGACGTTCGTCCCAGCCATGCCATAAGTCGCCATGTCTGCGGCTTCCTTTTGCGGCGAAGCCGCATCTGTCGCACGATTCGACGCCGCGGCTTTCCACAACGAACTTCGTTGCCACCTTGATGGTCGCCTGCAGTGGGTTGGGGGCATGCCACGACTCTCTCGAGAGCGAACGGTCGGGCCACGACCGGAAGTCAGTGCTCAAGTAGGCACATACCGGCAGGCGCGCATTGATTCAGCAGCGGAGCCTATAATAGTCTACGGCAGGTTTGAGGCCTGGGTGGAATTGCCGCTTTTAAGGCGATTGGGTCCTCATTCCCATCGCTCGAACAAGTTTGAGGCCAGGTGATTGCTTTGAAAGCAACTGGGCGAAGCCACCCGTGCAATCTGCTGCGGCTGCCAGACGCAGCGCCGCCGAGGAGCAATGGATCGCTTATGAAATCCTTTAAGACATCCACTTTCTTTGCGTGCCTCTTCATGAGTTCGCTTCTTCTCGCCGCCTGCAGCAGTTATCCAACGAGCACCCTCGGTCCTGGTGGCGTGAGCACCGGTGGCGCGGGCCCCTATACCATCGGCGGAACAGTTACCGGCCTGACCGGCACAGGCCTGGTCCTGCAGGACAATGGCGGGGATAACCTCACCATTACCGGCAACACGGCCTTCACGTTTGCGACCACCATCGCCAATGGCAAGACTTACGATGTCTCGGTTTTTGCCTCGCCATCCGCGCCGGTGCAAACATGCACGGTCGCCAATGGCAGCGGCACAGCCACGGCCAATGTCACCAACGTCGTCGTTACATGTTCCACGGGAACCGTCACCATCGGAGGAACCGTCGTCGGCCTGGTTGGCACCGGGCTGACGCTGCAGAACAATGGCGGCAGTAACCTTTCGATTATCGGCAACGGGCCGTTCACGTTCTCGACGGCGGTGACCGTTGGCAGCGCGTATCTCGTGACCGTTCTGGCCCAGCCAACCAGTCCTGTGCAGACTTGCACGGTAACCAACGGCAGCGGGACAGCCTCGGCGAGCGTCGGCAACATTCAAATTACATGCTCGACCGGAACTCTCTCCATCGGCGGGACGGTGACCGGCCTCGACCCAGCGGGCAGTGGCTTGGTCTTGCAGGACAACGGAGGCGATGACCTTGCCGTCAAGGCCAACGGCAGCTTCACGTTCCCCACTCTCCTCGCTTCCGGCAGCACCTACAAGGTAACGATTCTCACTCAACCCACCGGCCCCGGCCAGGCCTGCACGGTAACCGACGGCACCGGCACCGCGACTGCCAACGTCGGCAACGTCCAAGTCATTTGCCCGGCTGTTTTCTATACCATCGGCGGCACAGTCGTGGGCCTCGTGGGCACGAATAGCGGCATGGTGCTGCAGGATAATCTAGGCGACAATTTGACCATCTCCAGCAACGGCACGTTCACCTTCAACACCGCAATCCAAGCCGGTAGCGGGTACGACGTCAGCGTTTTTGTTGGGCCAAGCACGCAACCGCAAGGCTGCGTCGTTTTCTTTTACCAAGGCAGCGCTACGTCAAACATCACCAGCGTCGTTGTCGATTGCGGCCACAATGACTGGGCATGGTTCGACGGTTCGATGACGGCCAATGCAAATGGGTCGACTTCTACGCCTCCTATGCCGCCCACGCCTAGTTTTGATACGAGTTCCCCCGGCGGACGCAAATATCCCGCGACGTGGACCGATTGCAACAATAACCTGTGGCTCTTCGGTGGTTACGGTTACACCTCTGTCCCCACGGGCCTTACACCGCCGACCATTGACCTCAACGACATGTGGGAGTATACCGGCACGCAGAACTACTACAGCAGTTTCTACAACTATTGGAATAATCTGATCCCTTCGGAATCAGGAGCCGGGCCCCCGCCCCTTGACGGGGCGGTCACTTGGACCCAGCCTTGTGCCGCCGGTGGCGATCTCTTTCTCTTCAGCGGCGAGTCCGGTCTCACCTTCTTCAACGAACTCTGGAGGTACAACATCGCCACGAACACGTGGATCTATGTGACGGGTGGCGCGGGCCAAGCCGGCGTCTACGGCACACAAGGCACCCCTGCTCCTGGAAACATCCCAGGCTCACGCTGGGGAGCGACCACTGGGATCACTCCCTCAGGTACGGTTTTCCTCTTTGGTGGGTATGGTTACGATTCAACGGGCACCCTTGGCGTGCTCAATGACCTCTGGAACTACGACACTGGAACGGGTGAGTGGACTTGGGTCAGCGGCTCCGATACCGTCAACCAGAGTGGCAACTACGGTACTCTGGGCACGGCTGCCGCTTCCAACGTTCCCGGTGCGCGTCAGTCTTCCGTGTCCTATATCGATCTCTCAGGGAATTTCTGGCTCTTCGGTGGATTCGTCCTCGACTCCCAGGGCAAACCGGACGCGCTGAACGACCTGTGGGAGTTCAAAGGGGGCGAATGGACCTGGGTGAGCGGCGCCAACGTCGTCAATCAGTTGGGCGTTTATGGTACGCAGGGTGTTGCTGCCGCCACTAACGTTCCCGGTGCGCGCTGGAATCCCGCCGCTTGGACGGACGCCGCCGGAAATTTCTGGCTCTACGGCGGAGAAGGCTTTGATTCCGCGAGCAATGGCTCACTGACTGATCTCTGGGAATATAATGGCAGCCAATGGACTTGGGTAAAGGGTGCGGCCTCCATCAACCAAACGGGCCTCTATAACCAAGCGAACCTCTCTCCCCCCCCGCCAGGCCCGATAATCTACCCATACGTGGGCAACAACCCCGGGAGCCGCTATGCTCCCGGCTATTGGTACCTGTTGGATCCTTCTACCAACGCGAGTGAGTTCTGGATGTTCGGCGGCGAAGGCTTCGATTCCGTTGGAATGAATCCCAATGGCTTGCTCAGCGACCTGTGGAGATATCAGCCCTATCCTTGATTTACCGGATAGCTGACCTCCTCCACCTCAACATTGGCGAGACAGGTTTACGCGGCCTTTAATTTAGGTGCGGGGCGAGAAGGAAAAGGGAAGAGGAACGACTAACGCCGCTGCACCTAGTCCGGGCGGGACGGCTGCCACGTTGTCAAAACGTATGCCCCGAGACGTTGCCGATGAGCGGGGCCTGCAATACGCCCAGGACGTCGCTTTACACGCTATCTCGATTCTGTCTAGCTCGACCTGTGCGGCGGCTTCCGCGGTCAATCTTGCAAAGATTTGTGCTCTTGGAACGAAGTCGTATCTCCTGTGCGGCGGCTTCTTCTCTTGAGAGAGCTCCGGTGAGCCAGTCACTTCCCCAAGAGATGACAGATTCCTTCCGCCGACGAACTGGTCGAAACGGAGCGGCGTTGCTCCGATGCCCGCTCGGAAGATGTTTGGAGCCCCAAGTGCCAGCGCCGAAAGTGTTTCACGCGGAGCGTTATAGAGAATCGAGTAGCTCGTCCAATTCTCAATCGCTGCCGTCGCGGTAAGTTCATAGGAGAGTTCTAGAAAGCGAGTTTCAGTATTGACCTCGTTCGGAACGCCATCGGAAAAGGGTGCGCTCTGGACATTCATCTCCTGAATAATCCCAAATAAGGCGAATCGTAGTGCCACTCTGATTCTTCGCGGCCTGCGGCAGGTCTTTTGCGGCGCTTATCCGCTCGTCTCCGCGCTCTCCGTTTGCGCATTCGCGCTCAATATGCGGCCAATCACGACCGCAACCGCGGCCCACAGCGCCAGCACGGTGAATCTCGACCCCAGCCACCCGGAGAGCGGCACGGCTTCGTTCGCGCCCATTTGGCTCAACATTCCGATGACTGCCGTCATCGCCGCCGCCGGCAGCACCGAGCCGCTCCGCAACGTAAGCCACGCCAGCGGATAAGAAATCGCCACGCCCCACGCGAGCGAAAGCATGATTCCCCCAGCGAGCGCGACGCCGAACACACGAGTCGGAACCCAGTTGATGTCCAGATTCATCGCACCCCACAGCAAGCCAAGCAGCACAATTCCGCGGTGCGTCCCGAGCCGGTCCACAAACGCTCGCAGGCCGTATCCCCGCCACCCGATTTCGCCGGCCATTGCCCACACGGGAAAGCGCAGCAGGTCCCACTGCCACCGGCCCGGCATTAAATAGGCCGCGACGTCGGGCGCTGGAACCAGCCCTGCACTGTTGTAGGTAGCCCAGTGAAGACGCGCGCCCAGCAGCGCCGCGGCTTTCAATCCCCAGTGGAGCAGGTTCGGAAGCGCCGCGCCTAGCGCCAGAATCGCAGGCCGGCGCGGCGCAAGTATCGCTTTCAAACGGCTTTTCGCTTCGCGGCCCATCATCCATGTCGCGATCAACGTCATCGGCGCCGCGGCCAGGATACGCCGTGAACCGCCGAGCGCTTCCACGATCCAGTATTCCGGCACGCCGCCTCTGTCGATGCCCCAGCCGATCCACGTCTCGATCGGCAGCAGCCCGGCCAGCAGCAATAGGGCCATGGGAGTCGAAAGCGCCAGCACCGCCCACGCAAACTCCCGCGGCTCGCGCGTCGTTTCCTCCGCCGCGGCCGTTGCCGGCGCCGCGAGCGCCGTCGCCCGCCGCATCCGCCACGCGGCCAGCACCGCCAACACCAGACCAGCCAGTGCCACGCGCAGTCCCGGCCCGAGCCCCATGGGGAGCAACGGAATCAGCGCTAGGATGTCCTTTGCGCGGAAGATGCTGGATTCAAGGCCGGCTCGGCTGATGTCGAACATCGCCAGCGCACCGCAGAATTCGGCTGCAATCCCGGCAAGCGCGGGCAGCACGACCCATCGAATCACTTTTTTTGCGGACGAGTCCCGCGAGAGCAGGCACTGGAAATATCCTGCCGCTCCAGCAAACAGCACCGGCAAGCTGAGAATTTTTGATAAGAGATACCAGGATGCACCCGTAGTGAGCGTTTTCGCGCCCGCCGCGCCCGCTGGCCACTCCTGCCAAGGCCGGCCATAGAGCGCGGCTTGGCCCCAAATCGTGGCCCAGGAGAGCGACAAGAAATAGGAGCCCAGCAGCAAAAGCAGTTGCCCTTTGCTCCCCGGCAGCAGCGCCGCGCAGAATGTCCCGAGTTGTTTAAGCCGTTTCACGGCCTTCATCCAACGGCGTCCGTCTTCGAACCCTGGCCGCTCCCCGGCATCCTACACTCTCGCGTTGGGCGTGACCTACGACCTAATTTGTGTCGGCACCAGGGCCACAGCGCCGCGCGGCAAATCCCCCGCGGCATTGGACGCGCTTAGAAAATCTCGCTACGGGCATCTCCTGCGCGAGTGGGGGGCATTCTGGGCGGGCCTCGTAATTGCGTGCGACTCGGCTGCCGCTGTGATGAACCGGGGCACCCCCCTCGGGATGAATCCGTCTGCGAATCGGGCTGAGGCTAGCTTGGCAGAGGCGGGCGATTCGAGTCCGAAATTCTGACACCTCCGGCGTCCTTTCGAGAGACACCCCCGGCCTCGAAAACAGGCAGGGGGCCATTTTTACAAGTGTGGGGAGCGATGGTTAAAGGATGATACCGGCGCATGCGAAATAGGGGCGGAATATGGATGAAACGGTGATTCCCTCTCTGAACCTTGAATACAAGCACCTTACTGCGAAGGTTGCGGCGGCTTGACTAATGCATCGCAGTAACTGCCTCTTTTGCTGCTCGTCGGTTGCTGCATCCGGATAGATTGGCCTCCAGAATCGAAGCCGACAAATCTAATGGATTTTTCCCCTTCACCAGTAGGTGCGCTCACTCAGGAATACTTCACCAGGAGTTCCGCATCTGCCGTAGTTCCGGACGCTGCTCGCATCTCTAAGCACCCTTGGATTGAATAAGTTACAAAAGACAAAAAATTTTGTGTTTTCAACAGGGAATTCGTTCAGAAGGCTCCGTCGGAAAGTAACACTGATCAAGCAAACGTTGCGTAACCTCATTCCCTGCAGTGAGTTAGGAGATTCTTTCGATAGGTTGCGGTATTGGCAGCCGGTTTGCGTTTGACCACAAGTGTTGCCGGCAAAGATGGGACTCTAATGGCGGTAGCTTACCCTAATCCGGGATGTGGCGGGGGCCTCGGGCTGATGGCAGACATGGATAAGTCTAGCCGGACCTTAAGCTTAGATGGGGATGTGGCTTGGTATGCCCTACAAGTACGCACACGGTACGAGAAAAACGTGGCTTCTATCCTGGACGGGAAGGGCTATGAATGGTTCCTCCCGACTTACACAAGTCGTCGGCGCTGGTCGGACCGGACCAAAGAGCTGGACCTCCCGTTGTTTCCCGGATATTTATTCTGCCGGTTCAACCCAATGGAGCGGCTTCCCATCCTCAAGACTCCGGGGATGATCGCGATTGTAGGAACTGCGAGGATGCCCACGCCGGTTGAGGCAACGGAGATAGCCGCCCTGCGCAAGCTGGTAAGTTCGGATCTGGCGCGCCAGCCGTGGCCGTTTCTGAAGGTGGGGCAGCGCGTGCGCATCGAATGCGGCGCACTCGCAGGTCTGGAAGGAATCCTACTGCAGGTCAAGGGACGGGACCGGATCATTCTGTCGGTAACCTTGCTACAGCGATCGGTTGCGGCCGAAGTCGAGAGTTCCTGGATCACACCGATACCTACGCACGCTCACAAGAAAGTTGCTGCGCCGTCCCGCCGATCTCTCGCCAGCTAGCAGGTCAGTCAGTCGGCAGTCCAGACGCAAGTTCTCCGCAATTCCAACCATTGCTCTCTCGCGTGACTCTGAAAGACCAGTCCAGTGGCGGGCTGAAGACGACCCGCCAATGAGGAATTCACATGGCACACCGGAATGAGCCACTCGACATTCAACCGGATTGGAGCAAGGAGCCGCGCTGGACGGGAATCAAGCGCCCGTACACGCCCGCAGACGTACTGCGCTTACGAGGGTCGCTACAAATCGAGTACACGCTCGCGCGGGTGGGGGCGGAGCGCCTGTGGAGCCTGCTGCGCAACGAGCCGTATGTTGCTGCGCTGAGTGCGCTGACAGGAAACCAGGCTGTTGAGCAGGTGCGCGCGGGACTGAGGGCAATCTACGCGAGCGGATGGCAGGCGGCCGCGGAGGCGAACAGCGGGAACGAGGTATATTCGGATCCGAATCTGTTTCCGTCGGAAAGTGTTCCGAACCTGGTGCGCAATATAAACAAGGCACTGCAGCGCGCCGATCAAATCCATCACGCAGAGGGGCAGGACGACACGCGGTGGTTTGTCCCTGTGGTGGCCGACGCAGAATCCGGATTCGGAGGGAGTCTGAACGCGTTTGAGTTGATGAAAACGATGATCGAGTCGGGGGCGGCCGGCGTTCAGTTCAAGGATCAGCTCTTCTCGGTGAAGTCCTGCGGCCAGCTGCATGGGGAAGTGGTAGTGCCAACCCAGTCGTTCATCCAGAAACTGATTGCGGCGAGGCTGGCGGCGGATGTGATGGGCGTACCGACGCTGATCCTGGCGCGTACCGACGCATACTGCGCGCGATACCTGGAAAACGACTCCGATGCACATGACCACGAATTCATGACCGGGGAGCGGCGGAAGGACGGATTCTTCGGTTTTAAAGGAGGCTTGAGCGCGGCAATCGCACGCGGGCAAGCCTATGCTCCCTACGTAGACCTATTGCTCTTCGAGACGCCGCGGCCCGATCTCAAGGAGGCGCGGAGATTTGCAGAAGCCATCCACGGCGAATTCCCAGGGAAGATACTGGCGTACAACTGTTCGCCGCCGTTTAACTGGGCGAAGCAACTCGATCCCGCGACCATCCGGAATTTCCAGGTGGCGCTGAGCGGAATGGGATACCGGTTCCAGTTCGTGGCGCTGGCGGGCTTTCAATCGCTGAACCAGGGCATGTTTGAGCTTGCCCGCGGTTATCGCGAGTCTGGGATGGCGGCGCTCACGCGGCTTCAGCAGGCGGAAATGGAACTTGCGCAGATCTCGGGCTACGAAGCGATCAAGCCGCAGCGTTTCGTCGGAGCCGGATACCTCGACGATGTGGCGCAGACAATCGCGGGAGTTTCGGGCCAGTCCCCGGACGAGGTGCGGCTGACCGAAGAGGAACGTCGCGCATTGGCGCAGTGGGCCACGATGCCGAGCAAGACAGCAAACTGAGGGAGTGGGCAGCGGGTCGTTTTCCGTTCACGATGTCAACACTTAGATCGTTGCGTGCCTAACCTCAGGGAGGCAGTCAACCAGTGGCAATCTCAGATTCGAATCTTCCAGTCAGCGCATCCGAAGTGCAATCGGTGATGGAAAAGGACAGGTACCAGCAGGCATTGCATCACGCCGCCAACGGACAAAAAGAGCCGTTGCCAGAGCCGGTATTCCTGCGGCTCCTGACCATGGAGCGCAGACGCGCGGAGCGTTCTGGCAGGAGCTTTCTGCTGATCGTGCTGGATGGTGCACAGATGTTCGCAGAGTCACGCACCGCAATGGCCCGCGTGACCAAGGCACTGTGCGCATGCATTCGTGAGACTGACCTGATCGGCTGGCACCGGCAGGACGCGGCAGTGGGAATCATACTGACGGAACTGGGAGCAGCGGACCAAAACTCGATCCGGCGGGCACTGCTTGACACGTTGACTGAGACGCTCAACAGCAAGGTCGGTCCCGAACAAGCTGAGCAGATTCTAATCACGTTCCATTTCTTCCCAGGCGAGCACTTCGATCATAAAGGCGGGCCGTCGGTGGACAAGCAGTTGTATCCGGACCTACATGCCACAAAGAAGTCGAAACCGGTTGCGCGGCTCGTGAAGCGAGCGATCGATGTCGCGGGCAGTCTAGCGGCGCTGATCCTGCTATCGCCCGTCTTCGCATTGATTGCAGCAGCGATCAAGCTGACCTCGAAAGGCCCGGTGCTGTTCCGGCAGGGCCGAGTCGGCCAGCATGGCGTCGTCTTCCAGTTTTTGAAGTTCCGTTCGATGCGAGTGGACAGCGACCCGCGCGTGCACCGCGAATTCGTCAACGAGTTCATCCGCGGGAGCGCGAATGCGTCGCCCGACGAGAAGAAGGAAGCGAAGGTTTACAAAATCACGGCCGATTCCAGAGTCACGCGCGTGGGCGCCCTCCTTCGAAAGACCAGCCTGGACGAGCTTCCCCAATTCTGGAATGTGCTGATGGGTGAGATGTCGCTGGTGGGGCCAAGGCCGCCGATCCCCTATGAACTCGAGTCCTACCGGGCGTGGCACAAGCGGCGGATATTCGAGGTGAAACCGGGTCTCACGGGGTTGTGGCAAGTATACGGTCGCAGCCGCACGACGTTCGACGAGATGGTGCGGCTCGACCTGCGTTACGCACGCACCTGGTCGATTTTGCTTGACCTGAAGATCTTGCTTCAAACGCCGCGCGCCATGCTTTCCGGCGAAGGCGCCTATTAGGAGCTCCCTCCTCAGTCTCTTGAATACACCAAGCTACGCTGCGGCGGCGATCGTGCAATGCGCGATTGCCGAGCAGCAGGCGGCTTGCGGCAAACGAATTCCCGGATATCGATTCACATTCCTGGGCCTCACGGAGAACGTATGAACCCTGAATTGGAAAATCAAACACTGGCATTCCCCAGCCTGTCCTACTCGCCCATGCCCACGCCCCCTGTTGCGGGGAAGGAAACGATTCGCTTCGGGGTGATCGGGTACGGTTACTGGGGACCGAACGTGGTGAGAAACCTGCACAGCCTCGAAGGGACGCGCCTCATGACGGTGTGCGACCAAAGCAACAACGCGCTCAAGCGGGCCAGGCAGCTCTACCCCCACCTGGACATGACGCGGAACAGCGAGGACGTGCTGACATCGCCGGAGATCGACGCGGTGGCCGTGGTCACGCCCGTTTGGACGCATTACGAGCTGGCGAAAAAGGCGCTGCAGAACGGCAAGCACGTGTTCGTCGAGAAGCCGCTGACGTCGACGGTGGAACAAGCTGAGGAGCTGATCGAGCTGGCTGAGCGGAAGAATCTGCACATCATGGTGGATCACACTTTTGTGTTTACGGGCGCGGTTCGCAAGATCCGGCAGCTGATCGACGATGGTACGTTGGGCGACTTGTATTACTACGATTCGACTCGAGTGAACCTGGGGCTGTTCCAGCACGACATCAACGTCGTATGGGACCTGGCGCCGCACGACCTCTCGATCATGGATCACGTGATTCGCGTCCGGCCAGAGGCGATAGTGGCCACGGGAGAGTGCCACTTGAACGGATTCGTGGACGTGGCCTTCATCACGGTGTACTTTCCGCAAAACTTCATCGCACACATCAACGTAAACTGGCTCTCTCCCGTGAAAGTGCGCACGACGCTGATCGGCGGCGAGAAGAAAATGCTGGTGTGGAA
>JASHPH010000314.1 GCA_030038255.1 Candidatus Sulfotelmatobacter sp.
ATTGGTGCAGTCGAACCAGCGCAATCGCGGCGGCGGCAGGGGTCAGTGAGTGTTATCGGGATGTGGGTGTTGAAAAAGTCACTGAGATTAACGGGTGAGATTTAGCGAAAGCATGTTAGAAGGGGAAGTTCCTTTCCATGTTGCGCTGGATTTCGATCTTCGGAGGCTTGCTGATCATGATGGGGCACCACACCCGCGAGCGGGTAGGAGCCGTTGGCGACATTGGGGAATGTGACCGAACCCGCGCAGCCCGAGCTCGAGCACGTCGGAATAGTTCCGCCGCTGACTGGCAGCGACACGGGCGGGTAGGGAGGGGGAGCCAGGCGGTAGCCTTTGCCCCGCACCGTCTGGAGATATCGAGGGGCGTTGGGACGAGCCTCAATTTTTTCCCGCAGGCGGCGCACATGAACGTCCACCGTGCGCGGAGTGACAAACCGTGCGTCCCACACTTTGTCGAGCAATTGATCGCGCCGGAAGGTTTTGCCGAGATTCGACGCCAGAAACGCCAGCAGCCGGAATTCCATCACCGTAACGTTTATCGCGCGACCCTGAACTTGCACAGTCATGGACTCAGCGTCCAACTCCAAATCGCCTACAATCATCCGCGAAGGTGGTTGGTGTTGCTTGCTACGGCGCAAAACCGCATGCACACGAGCCACGAGTTCGAGAGAACTGAATGGTTTGGCCACATAGTCATCGGCGAGCCGAAGACCGGCAACACGATCGCTTTCCGTGCATTTTCCGGTTACGAAGATGACCGGCACATCGGCCCACAAGGGCGATTGCCGGATCTCAGAGCAGAGTTCCAACCCATCTTTGTCTGGAAGGCCCCGGTCGAGTAGAAACAGGTGCGGCCGCATTCCCTGGTTGAGCACTTCGCCGGCAGTCGCGAACGTGCGGACCGTAAAACCGTCCGCTTCGAGCGCATAGCGGAGCAGGCGCACTACGGCTGGGTCGTCGTCGACTACGAAGATCACAGAACGCATAGCATCTCTCGTCGCGGTCAGACAGGAAACTTGGGGGAGGAACTGTGTGAGACTAGCTGCCCTCTTTCGGTGGAGCAGAAATACTCACCAATGAGGCGCATCTTAGCAGGGGGCCCGTTTGTTGTCAACTATCTCTACTAGCATAGTTATATTTAGCCTCACACAGCTGCGTTGCGTAACCCTTCCTTTTCGATTGAGAACTGTCGACTCGCCGCTAGATCAGTTTGAGCCCGGTCACAAACAGAAGCGTTGCCACGGCAGGGCGAAGGGTTCCTTCCGGAATTCGGCTTGCGATAAGGCTCCCTAGCGAAACTCCAGGTATCGATCCGAGCAGAAGCTCGGTCACCAAAGGCACATTTACGTCTCCTAAGCGCCAGTGCCCTACGGCGGCAACGCCCACGAGGAACACCGCGTGGAACACGTCGCTCCCGACCAGCCGGTTCAGCTTCTCGCCTGGAAACACCAGCAAGAGGGTTGTCACGATCAGGCTACCGCTTCCAACCGAAGTAAACGAAACCACCACTCCCACCACAAACCCAAGGATTGGAACCAGCCAGCCCTTCAAGTTTTCTTCACTCGCGGATGGGGCCGTCATAGTCGGAAGCAAGCGCTGAACGAACGGTCGGAAAATGATTGCAACGGCCACAACAATCAGCGTTCCGCCGAGCAGGTGGACGATCAGCCGGTCCACATATTGAACGCCGGCCGACTTCTTTAAGAGACTCAGGAGATAGAGTCCGAGCAAAGCTCCCGGAATACTGCCGGTGGCTAAACGCCACACCAGCTTCAAGTTCACATTCTTGTGGCGATAGTGGACCGCTGCGCCAACTGTCTTGGTGAGCGCGTTCCACACCAGATCAGTCCCGACGGCGACCGTCGGTGCTGCCCAGCCCGTCCACAGCAGCAAGGGTGTCATCATCGCCCCGCCACCCATTCCCGTCAGGCCAATCAGGAAACCGACGAGCATTCCCAGAGCGGCCGCACCCCATGGCATAGTTTTCCCCAACCTTCTACGACGCTGTTCCCACAGTTGTCGTGTCTTCAATTAACTTGCCAGAACCCAGTACTGTGCCTTCATCGCTCGCCCGCGCGGGCAATTGTTGTTCCTCTATCTCATCGACAGCAGCCACGTGGAACCACCGCACAACGATGACGACCGCAACCATCCACCACAAGAACCATGTGTTTGCGAAGAACGTTGCCATAGAACCCCCACCCCCGTTACAGCGAGACTTAAGCACTATACAATAAATTTAATTAATATACTAGACATACATGACATTATTTGAAATTATGAGCACCTGGGGTAAGGAGGAATGATTGACCGGAAGAATTGCAAAAGATGTCACTGAATTGATCGGCCAAACCCCGTTGGTCCGGCTGAACCGGGTCACGCAAGGGTCGGCGGCGGAAGTGGTAGCCAAGCTGGAAAGCCAGAATCCCCTGGCCAGCGTGAAAGACCGCATTGGCGTCAGCATGATTCTTGAAGCCGAGCGCGCCGGCAAGATTCAGCCCGGCAAAACCGTGCTCATCGAGCCAACGAGCGGCAACACGGGAATCGCCTTGGCTTTTGTAGCTGCGGTGCGCGGATACAAGCTCATCCTTACCATGCCCGAAACCATGAGCCTGGAGCGGCGCGTGTTGCTGCTGGCCTTTGGCGCGGAAATCGTGCTAACCCCCGGTCCGCAGGGAATGAAGGGCGCGGTTCTCAAGGCGGAGGAACTGCTGGCCAACACCCCCAACGGCTACATGCTGCAGCAGTTCGACAACCCGGCCAACCCCAAGATTCACCTGGAGACGACTGGTCCGGAAATCTGGAACGACACTGATGGGCGAGTCGACTTTCTGGTTTCGGGCATCGGCACAGGCGGCACGCTGACCGGTGTCTGCCAGTACATCAAACCCAAGAAGCCGTCGTTCAAGGCCATTGCGGTCGAGCCTGCGGACAGTCCTGTCCTCTCTGGTGGAAAACCCGCTCCCCACAAGATTCAAGGAATCGGGGCCGGTTTTGTGCCAAGCATTTTGCGCACTGATTTCATTGACGAGATCATCACCGTGACCAACGATGAAGCGGTAAACATGGCGCGGCGGCTTCCGCTCGAAGAAGGGCTTTTGGTCGGCATATCGTCAGGAGCAGCGGTGGTCGCGGCGCTGAAGGTTGCCGCTCGACCGGAGAACGCGGGCAAACTGATCGTGACGATCATTCCTTCCTTCGGTGAGCGGTACTTGAGCAGCATTCTGTTTGAGCAATTGCGGCAGCAGGCGCTGGCACTGCCCACTGTTCCGCTACCATGATCGGTTTTTTCAGATCGGTACGAGAGGACATCGCCGCCGTCTTCGAGAGTGATCCGGCGGCTCGCTCGTACCTGGAAGTTTTCTTCTGTTATCCGGGCCTGCACGCGGTCTGGGCGCATCATGCGACGCACTGGCTGTGGCGGCACAGATTTCGTTTTCTCGCGCGCTTCGGGTCTCAAGTAGCCCGCCTCTTCACCGGCATTGAGATTCATCCCGGGGCTGAGATTGGGCGGCGACTGTTCATCGATCACGGGATGTCGGTCGTGATCGGGGAAACCTCGATCGTCGGCGATGATGTGACGCTCTACCAGGGCGTGACCTTGGGCGGAACGGGCAAGGAAAAGGGCAAACGACATCCTACGATCGGCAACCGTGTGACGGTCGGATCAGGTGCCAAAATCCTGGGCAACATCACGGTTGGCGACAACTGCCGTGTGGGCGCTGGATCGGTCGTGCTGCGGAGTGTACCGCCCAACTCGACGATCGTAGGCGTGCCGGGACACATTGTCTTACGCGATGGCCAGCGTGTGGTGATCACTGACCCGAAAGAGATTCGCGATCCGCTCTCTGATGTGATCATCAAGCTGGCGAAGGAAGTGCATGAACTCCGCGAAAGATTTCAGGAGCACACGCACGAGGCGCTGGGCGCAGAGCCAGAGATTAGGATCGACGAAGAGTCAGCCACACCACACCTGTCGCCAGAGCAGTTGTTTGCCGAGGACTACCAGGATTACCAGATTTAAGAGCTACCTTTTCGTGTCGCTCAGGGCGCGGTGGCCCCGCCCAGCCTGAATGCGCAACAGTGCCGCGACGAGCTGGTCGATTTCTTCGCACGTGTTGTAGAAGGCGAGCGACGGACGAACCGTGCTCTCCACTCCCATGCGCCGCAGAATCGGCTGGGCGCAATGGTGGCCCGAGCGCACAGCAATGCCTTCCTGATTCAGCGCGACACCGACATCCTCAGTGCGCACATCGTCGAGAACGAACGACATCACGCCAGCCTTTTCGCGGGCCGTTCCGATCAAGCGTAAACCGGGCACGGTAAGCAATCTTGCTGTCCCGTAGTTCAGCAACTCGTGCTCATAGGCGGCAATGTTTTCCATGCCGATCTGCTCGACATAATCGAGAGCAGCGCCCAGTCCAACTGCGTCGGCAATGTTTCCTGTTCCCGCCTCAAACTTTGCCGGGGCGGACTGATAGGTCGTTCTTTCAAACGTGACGTCGACGATCATGTTGCCGCCGCCCTGCCAGGGTGGCATGTTTTCGAGCACATCCAGTTTCCCATAAACCACGCCGATGCCGGTCGGCCCGAAAACCTTGTGCCCGGAGAAAACGTAGAAATCGCAATCCAGAGACTGCACATCTACGCGCATGTGGGAAACTGCTTGCGCGCCGTCTACCAGCACACGCGCACCGTACCGATGAGCTATCTCGACCATCTCGCGCGCCGGCGTGATAGTCCCAAGCGCGTTCGAAACCTGGCTGAAGGACACGATGCGCGTCCGCGGACCAAGGAGTTTCTCGTACTCGTCGAGAAGGATTTCGCCGAGATCGTTGACAGGAGCCACGCGCAAGCGTGCCCCCGTTTCCAGGCAGAGCTGCTGCCAGGGGACGATGTTGGCGTGGTGCTCCAGCCAGGTGATTACGATTTCGTCGTCTTTGTGGACGTTACGTCGTCCCCAGGCCTGGGCCACCAGATTGATGCCTTCGGTCGTGCCGCGAACAAAAATGATCTCGCGCGTTGAGGAGGCATTCAGAAACCGGCGTACTTTTTCGCGCGCACTCTCATAAGCATCGGTCGCACGCGCGGCCAGCGTGTGCGCAGCGCGATGAATGTTGGAATTTTCATGCCGATAAAAATGCGAAATGCGATCGATGACTGCATTCGGTTTTTGCGTCGTGGCAGCATTGTCGAGCCAGACCAATTGCCGACCATTCATGCGCTCTTCGAGGATGGGGAAGTCGCGACGGATGAGCCGAGGATCAAGTGGCCGCTTGGCAACCCCGAGGTCCGGAACCAGGTCAGGCTGGAACTCGAACGACTGGGAGACCGGCGGGGCCGCCGACTTTTCAGCAGTACTCACCTGGCTTGCCGCAGCCGAGGAATCAGGCGCGCCGCGAGGTTGTGGTCCCGGATAGGCCTCTGGCGCAGCCGGAGTCGGCGCAGGCGCTGGCAGGGATGAGGGCAGCACGGGAGCTCCCGGCGCAGACTGCACGCCAGGAATTCCTGGAAAAGAGAACAAGTCGCTCAAAGAGGGCAGGGCAGCCGTGCCCGGATAAATCGATTTCTCCAGACTGGCTGACGGTGCGGATAAGTCCGCGCCTGCAGGAGATGCTGGCGGACCCGCTGCCTCCGGCGCTGCTACACCGGGAAACTGCGGCGCAATCCCCTTTATGTCGTGCATCGGCGCTGGAACCGCAGTTCCGTCTGCGGCGCTGGGTGGCGCCGCAGACGGCGACATCGGTGGAGCTGGAGGGTTCGGCACAGTTTCGATACCGGCAACATTCGGCATCGCTGGCACACGCGGGAACGAGAACAGATCGCTGATCGGAGGCAACACAGGTGCAGCCGCCGGCGATGTCCCCTTCTCGCCTTCCACGAAGTAAGGCATCGCACCCGGCGCTACTGGTACAGAAGCAGGTGATTGCGGCACAGCAGCCGCGTCCGCGGCGCTGGGCGTGGAGGTTGGTGGTGGGGGTGAAGCTGCTGAAATTGCCGGGAATGAAAACAGCTCATTTCCGGGCGGCAGGGTCGGGGCGACCGCCAGCGGCGAAATCTTTCCGCCGGCGAGAGTGTCCGATGGGGAACCCAGAACTGCGGGCGTCGGCACGCCTCCCGGAGTACCTGGGACTAGCGCCGTTGCCCCTGCAAGAGACGCAGCGATGGCCCTCAAATCCGTTTCTGTCAATGGCCCCGGCTGCGTGTAAGTCGGCGACGCCGGCACGCTCGGCGCCGATTCCACGAACGACGTTTCTCTCGCCGGAAGCGGTTCCTCAAACATGGTTACAGGAATGTCTTCCGACTCGCCTTCGGAGAATGCGGCAACATCCCCATTGCCAAGGTCCCGCGGCATCGCTCGGAAGAACTCATTCGCGAGCGTTTCGAGCGTCGCCGCATCGGGCATAGGGAACGTCGCAAACGGAAACCTAAGTTCCTGGGCACCCTGGCCGGGCGGGCCACCCGACTTGGGTGCGCCAGGCCTAGTCGTTCCCGCCCCATTACTACTTGTACTCGTGATATTTGTCGACATGGACGTTCTCCAGCACGCCGAGGGCGTCTTCGGTCAGGACTACGATTGAGCAATACAGCGAAATCAGGTAGGAAGCGATCGCTTTATGGTTGATTCCCATGAACCTCACCGAGAGGCTCGGCGATACTTCTCCTGGAAGTCCCGGCTGGAATAGCCCAATCACGCCCTGCTTCTTCTCGCCCGTACGCAGGAGCAGAATGTCGGTCGTCTCGGCCTTTACCGGCAGTTTGTTGCAGGGAACCAATGGAATTCCGCGCCAGGTCACAAAGGGAGAACCGAACATCGTGACCGTCGGTGGTGGAACGCCACGGCGTGTGCACTCCCGGCCGAATGCGGCAATGGCGCGCGGATGTGCCAGGAAGAAGCTGGGCTCCTTCCACACTCGGGCGATGAGTTCGTCCAGGTCGTCCGGCGTAGGCGTGCCATTTCTGGCCTTCACCTTCATCTCCGGAGCCACGTTGTTGAGCAGACCGTATTCGGTGTTGTTGATCAGCGCTGTTTCCTGGCGCTCTTTGACCTTTTCGATCATCAGACGCAACTGCTCGCGGATCTGATCGTGCGGGCTGCGGTACAGGTCGGAGATTCTGGTCTGGACGTCGAGAATGCTGGTCACCGCGTTGAGCGCATATTCACGCGGCTTTTCTTCGTAATCCACATAGATTTCGGGCAGGTCAATTTCTTCATCGGGGCTGCACTCGATGGTGCGCGTCCCCGGACGAGTCGGTTTCACTTTGTTAAGCCGGTAGACTCCAGCCTCGACGGGTACCCACGACAGGAAAGTGATCAGCCAGCGCGGCGTGATCGCTTCCATCATGGGGACGGTTTTTGTAACGGTAGAAAGCTGGCGAGCCTGCTGCTCGCTCAGCGTATGACGGACTTCTGCTGTCGCCATGCGATTAGCTCCTTAGTGCTGAAGAATCTCGTTGCGAATGCATTGCGGTGTCGACCACCTGGCGGGCGAGCAGAAATCTGCCTCCGCCAGTTATTGCGATAGGTTCCTGGGGTCGGTAGTGATTGGATGAGCCGGCCCTTGCAAGCTCATTTGTTGGGGTAACGGAAGTATACAACACGTTGGGAAGTTTCCGTCTGTGACCGCGCACACAGCAGAATCCCTCAGACAAGCAACGTCTGTTCCAGCAATTAGCAGACAACCGGCGGGTTGGACTCCAGTTGATGCGGTAGGAATCTTGAAATGTTCTCCATTCTCCATATTGTCGATAATATCAATTGAGTTTATTGCAATTCTACTGTAGATTACTTCGGCCTTCGTTTCTCGGCTCTTGTTGTTGGGGCGAGCTGAGTGACAGGTGCCTGCCGATTGGAAAGTTTTCGGCAGGCTTTATTTTTTCAGTTTGAATTTGAAGCGAAGAAGTACCCTGAGGTGATTCTTCCCACTGGCAGCGCGCGTCTACGCGCTCATGGCTGCGGCTTGAGTCTTATAGAATTTTTTCCGGGCCCGCGAGCGAATCTCGTCGAACTGGCCTTGCAGTCGTCGTATTTCAGCGTCGAGTTCGTTAAAGGTCGAACACGCAGGAGTCAACTTTTCCCCGGTCACACCGTTTTGCGAATTTCCGCCGCCCTTCAGATATACGCAAGCCGATGGCAGTTGGGTCTTGGCGTCACTTTCCAGGTAAAGCAGCTCCAGGTCTCCCGCCGCCTGATTCGAAGAGCCTTCTTCAGAAATTTTCGGCAACACAGCGACTTGATTCTCACGCAATGACGATTTCACTTCCTCTCCCTGACTCTCCAGCAGGAAGGGAGTCTTGGCAGAGCGGCTAGGTGCTCCATTCTCAGCGCTCGCAGCGCCGGCTGCGGTTGCTTTCGCCTGTTCGGGCAGCACTGGCTCAGCGACCTTCCGAATAAGGAAAGGATGAGAATCAGATCGATTGCCCGACCACTCTAGGTTTGAGATGGAATGGTTCGGCGTGCAGGTGACGTGGTAAATCTCGCCGGTCGGGCTTGTGACGTCAAATTTCCCGCTTTCACCACGCAGGGCCAGAGCGACATCGTACGTTGCAATGGTCTCACCAAGCTGCATTGGCATGCTCCTCAATCGGAGCATCACCCAGCGATTTCCACCACGCAAGTATTAACGCTGATTCCAAACGCATAACGACGCTAGCGAGACCATGAGCGCCGCAATCGCGACAAACAGGCCCTCAGCTTCCGACGGCAGCCGCTTCAGCCTTGTAAAACTTCTTCTTGGCGCGAGCGCGAATCTCGTCCAGTTCAGCGTGCAAGCGGCGAAGCTCGGAATCCAGCTCGATGAAACTCAGGCAATGAGCCGAGATCAGCCGATCTGCCTTAACCCCGGCGAAGTCCTGGTTCCCGGTCGCCTTGACGCATATGCAGGCAGATGGTTACTGTGTTCTCGGATCGTTTTCCAAGTAGAGGAGATCGAGACTCGAGGTTTCCATGGCCGGATTATCCCACGGAAGCTCCCCAAAGCTCCTGTGAATTTCTATTAAACGTATGCCAACGTAACTTGTCAGGGTTGATACTGGCGACGCGGACGCCCACAGCGGGAGCCACGCGCGGCGACCAACCTACGCTATGAGTGCCTCTTCAACCGCCGTCGGCAGTCCCGCACCACGCCAGGCATCGAAACCGCCCAGCACATTCGTGACGTTTTCGAACCCGGCCCTCTGCAGCCAGCTGCAGGCAATCACGCTGCGGTAACCGCTTTTACAAATGACCGCCAGCGGCGCTTTGCGATTCAAGTTCGGCAACGCGTTTTTGAATTCATCGAGTGGCGAGAAAATCGCGTCCTCGACATGTCCGGTTTGCCATTCGGGCCGGCGGCGCACATCGACCAATTGCAGGTCGTGGGATCGTAAACACGCCTCCAAGTTGCGGACCGTGATTTGAGGCAACGAAGCCAGCTCGAATCCCGCTCTTTCCCATCCCTTTACGCCATCCTGCAAGGACCCACGCACTTCATCCAGGCCGATGCGTGCCAGGCGGACCCGCGCCTCGGATAACTGCTCGAGCGATGCCGCAATCAGCACCGGCTGTGCCTTGAGGTCGACGAGCGTCCCAGCCCAGGAGGCAAACTGACCGCGAAGAGGAATGTTGATCGATCCCGGCACGTGCCCAGCGGCGAATTCATCCCCCGGCCGGACATCGATGGCGATCCCACCCTTATTCAGCAGACTCTTCAACTCCACCGCAGTGACTGGTGCGAGCTCAGGCAAGTCGGCCAGGGCCGGCGCGCCGGCACGATTGATCTGCGCATCCTGCGGGAAGTACTGCGGCCGGGGAGGGAGATTACTAGTCAGCTGTTCAATGAATTCCGCTTTTGTTTTGATTTGAAGCGCGTAGTTGCTCAGCCGCTCCGAACCGATTGTCGAATGCCGCGACATGCCCAGGTTGCGCCCGCAGAGCGAGCCGGCGCCGTGTCCGGGATAAACAACGACCTTATCGGCAAGCGGAAGCAGCTTTTCGTGCAGGGAATCGTAGAGCATGCCGGCCAATACCTGAGGAGTAAAGGCTTTCGATAGATCAGGGCGTCCAACGTCGCCAACAAACAACGTGTCGCCGGTGAGCACCGCCCAAGGTTCAGTGGACTTCTCCTCGTCAGTAACGAGCAGGCAGATGCTCTCCGGAGTGTGTCCCGGAGTTTCCAGAACCTTAATCTTGATCGTTCCAACCTGCAGCTCGAATCCGTCGCGGACTTCCACATGAGCCACTGTCGCGCCGCCATTCGGCCCGATGTAAATCTTGGCGCCGGTACGCTCGGAAAGCTCTCTGTGTCCGGAAACGAAGTCGGCGTGAAGATGAGTTTCGAAAACGTGACGGATCGCGGCGTTGTGCTGCTTCGCCGCTTCCAGATAGATGTCAACATCGCGCTGCGGATCGACCACGACAGCCTCGCCGCGCGAAACCAGCAAGTAAGAAGCGTGAGCCAGGCAGCCCAGGTAAAACTGTTCGAAATGCATGTTTGCTCCGTTGCTTATGAATTGATGGAAGCCAGTACTTCACTCCCGGTTGAAATGGACGAGCCGGTTTCGGCGGGAAGGCTATTCACCAGCAAACTGGCAAGCTCGGCAACCTGGACTCGCAACTCAGGCACTGCGATGGACTCCCACAATTTGCCCTTGCGCAATGGACCTAAGGCGTACAGGAAGTTCGAGGGAGAACCTTGAGCGTTGAGTACAGTGCCGTCATCGGCAATGTCCAGGCCCAGCGCGAGTTCATCGGGTCGTGCCAGTTCCCTTTGCATGAGATTAGAAAGCAAGCGACTGCCGACGCGGCGGAAGTCGCCATCCGGTCCCGTGCAATTCACCACGCGATCAACGCGCAACTTCCTGATGTCGCCGCTCTTGCGGACCCGATAGGTTATGTCGACAGTTTCGTCAACTTCGTGGTATTCCGTAATCCGACCGGCATGCATCTGGATTTGTCCACTTCGAAGCTGCGAAGTCAGTTGGTCTGCGATCCGATCTGCGATGCGGTGACGATGTATATCCCAGTAGGTTCTGAGGTGTCTCAGGAACCGCCGCTGCTCCACCTGGGGCAGCGAACGCCAGATTTGTTGCGTGACAGGACGCAGCGAATCAATTACCTCGCGCCAATTCGATCCTCTCTCTTCAGCGTTTTTCACTTGAAGGCGAATCATCCGCAGCAGCCCGCGGACCGTTTGCGGAGTGTGGTCCATTTGAAATGGCGGGAACGGGACTGCCGCGTGGCGCTGTGGCAGCAATCCGCGGCGGGAGAGAATGTGAATCGTGCCTTCGAATCCTCGCGCTCGAAGCTCTAAGGTGACGTCAACGGCGGTCAGCCCGGATCCGACAAGTAATACGCTCCGGTCCGCTGCCGAATCGTTCAATGCATTTGGTGACCATGGGTTCGCGACGTAGCGAGCGCTCGCAGTCGTCTTGCCAGGAATCTGGAGGTCAGCTGGGGGAAAGTTACCGAGAGCAAGCACGACCTTGTCTGCGAGCAGGGCCTGGCCGTTTGCAAGGTGGATTAAGCAGCGGTCCGCAACTTGTTCCAACGAGACGGCCTCGCCCTGAATGCATCGGAATGCACTTGCGGATAGGCTGATGGCTTCTCGCAACTGAGACGAAACATACTGACCGTAAACCGGGCGGGGCAGAAAATCGTCTGCTTTGACGGAAGAGCAGTAGTGGCGTTGAGCCCATTTCACAAAATGATCAGGAGCATCCGCGTAGGCACTCATGTTCTTGGCGCGGACGTTCAACAGGTGTCCTTCAAATTGCGTCCCATAAGCTACGCCACGCCCTGGCACGGGCCTGCGCTCGACCAGCACGACCGAAATCCTCCCGCTAGCTCGACGCAAAAGTTCCACCGCCAACATCGATCCGCTGAAGCCGCCCCCTATAATCGTGACAGTGCCGACGTCGAGTGCTGCGTCGCGCTGCTCATCCCTTGCCTTCTCGAATCACATCAAACTCCATCAGAATAGTCGTATTGCAATCATCGCTCCAAAGCCAACCACCGTTAATTCAGCGGCTTAGAACCGCAGGTGTTGTATAGCGGAACGCTCCGGTGGCAAGTCAGTTCATCTGACCGGAAGACATTTTCCATATAAAAATTCTCAGTCCGTCACCATGTTGAACAACGCCAGCCGAAGGGTTCCTGCAATACTAAAAGAAGCATCGGTCGGTCCTATGGGATGCGAGGAGACTTCTGGAAGGGCGATGCTACTGAAGTAAATGGGTACTTTGGCTGCAGGATTTCGTTCTTCATGCCATCGTGCTTTCCTCCTTCCTCGCTTTCTTCATGCCCAATCTCCTTGCGTTGCCTGCTGTCGTTAGGCTAATGGGCTCGGAGTACCCCCTCAGCTTGCGCCGTGCCAAAGCACACATCCGGCCTTACGCCTGCCTGTGTCTGCCCGGCGTGGCCGCAAGGACGCAACTAGGACACAAGACTCACTCTTCGGAATCAGGAACTTGCGGGAAACCGCGAAAATCGAGTCAACCGAATCAACAAGATATGGTCGGGGAGAGAGGATTTGAACCTCCGACCCCCTGGTCCCGAACCAGGTGCTCTACCAGGCTGAGCCACTCCCCGACACGTGCCGCGGCGCGAGGAGAATTGCTGGTGCCACGGCGAATTACGGCTCCACGATTATAACATCGGTAGCGGGCGGCTTCGGTCTGAGGAGTGATCGAACACCTGCAGATCAGCAC
>JASHPH010000315.1 GCA_030038255.1 Candidatus Sulfotelmatobacter sp.
TTGAAACCGCATAAACACAGGATGTTATCGCTATGTCTAGCTTTCGCCGCGCTGCGGCGTGAACGTCACCGAGATGGTGCACTTTCCTTTGGCCGCCTCGATCACCGGAACCCACGATGTGCCGCTGTCGTGGGCTACACAAATCTTGTTGATGAACGGAAAAAACAAAGGGCACGCTAGCGGGGCGTGCCCTTTGCTCCAGGACCTGATAATGGAGAGTTGATCGGTGCGGATGTTAAGCTACCGCGGCGTTGAATGAGCCCCGATTTATTGCAGCGAACTCGCAACACTTGAGAAGGCGTTGTTAACATTGGAGCCGACGAGCCGAACCATTCCAACGACCAGCACCAGAATCACTGCTAACATCACTGCATACTCAGCAATACCCTGTCCGCCATCCTCAACCCAAAACTTCCGCAGCAGCCTTTTCATGTGCGCCCCCAGGGGTTGCCCCAATGGCGATGGATTCATGTATGCATCTTCACCCAAGCCTCCTCCGCTTGGAGGGCCTGAATCGCTCCTGGCCGAACTTTCCGGTAGACCTGCTCGCCAGAGTGAGTTTTGCCATCCACGGAGAGCAACTGATGTAAGGGTATGCCGAACAGACGCTCGTTTTCCTCCAGATAGGGCCGGATGAGCGCCCAGTCAGCCTCTCGCATCGCTTCAAACTCCCCGCCATTCAGCTGATCCCCCGAGACCCTGCTGTGCGGATCGCGGAGGTAGATGGCACCACCGGAAGAGAGCGAGAACAGATTGCCGCCCGGATAGGGTGTATCCAGTTCAATGAGTTGGTCATCGTCATTGAATGCGACGCCGTTGACGACCACGAAGCCTCCGCCTTCGAGCGGATCCCCAGCCATAAAGGACTCGGCTAGGTAATCGAGGCAGGTCCCATTGATGACGACGCGGGGCTTGCCCACGGCATTGATAAGTGGTCGGCCTGCAGCGTTGCCCAAGACAAAGGCTTCCCCACCTTTCGCGGCATACAGAAAAGTCTGGCCTACATCACCGTAGATGCAGAGCCTTCCGCTCTTCATGATCTGCGCCACTTGATCCTGCGTGCTGCCGTGGACTACGACCTCTGCACCGTCAATGCCCGAGGCAAGATAGTCTCCCGAAGAACCGTACACGTCGATGCGCAACCCCTGAGTATCAGGTCCCAGGCCATTGGCGATGAAGCGTTGCCCCCTTGTACGTGCGATGATGAGGCGACGGTGACCTTGCTGATAGAGACGAACAATGGCACGCGCCAACGATCGTTCACCCTCCGCGGCAAAGCCGACTGCATCCAGGATCAGGGTCTCGCAATCCGAGGCAGTGCCGGACAGATTGTCGTCCGCACTCACGACCGCAAACGCCTGGGAGGGAAAGCGCCGGATAGACTCAACCACACTCTCAAAGCTACGGTCCAGCGCTGAAAGCAAACTGCTGCGTCTCAGATGCCCTGTTTGGTAGCGGCGGTCCACCAGGAGTGTCAAAACTTCGAAAGAGCGTTTGCGATCCTCGTCGCTTGACGCGGAGCGCTCCAAACCTCTTAGGAACTCGAGGAGGGCGTTCGGGGTCCAAGAGCAGATGCGATCCTTGACCCATGTGAAAAGCTCCTGGGCAGAAACGTCAGGTGGCGAGGCTGCTGCGCTCGTCGAGGGATTGTTGTGGAATGGTGCCTTGGCTCGATTCACAGAAATAGGACGACCAAACTTGTCGGTGCAGCTGAATTCCGCCAGGCCGTCGCCGTTCTCCTTAACCCGGAAGACAAAAGCGCCGCCGTCGGTGTGGCTGCCTCCTCGCGCGTTCCAATAGCGATCGGCGCGCGACCAGACTCGATCGTCCTCGTGAGACAAACTCTCCAGGGCTGCATCGATCGCCTGCTTCTCTGACGCCGCGAAGCCAATGGATACGTCACCTTGCTGCAGCGCGAAGACCTGAGGCCGCAGCATGCTGGTGTCGGTGATGCCAATCAGACGATAGGCGCGTTCGGCCGGGGCCGAGTGCGCCAGTAGAAAAAACCACGGCCCATCGGGAGAACCGTGAATGTGGGTGGTTTGGAGCTGCCGATAGATTCGCTGCTTCTCCTTGGCGAGCAGCGTGAAGTCGCGCTCCGTTGTCGGCGCCAGCGCCTCAAACACATACTCGAGGGGATATCCGTACGTGCGGTGCAGCAGATCGAAGAGGAGAACGGAGACCTCGGTGTCCGTCAGGAAGAGCGGGTAGATGTTTCGCTGCGCAAGATGTTCGCAGATCGACGCGTAATTGGCAAAGTCACCGTTGTGCACCAGTGCTTCATGAAGTCCCGCAAAGGGATGCGCACCTCCAGGATGCCAGACTCTGCCTTTGGTCGGGTAGCGGTGATGACCGATCCACACGTGCGCATGAAGGTCTTCCAGCCGGTAGTAGCGCACCACGTCGTCGCCGTAGCCCACCATCTTCAGCACCAGCAGATTTTTCCCGTGCGAAAGGACAAAGGCGCGTTTCTCGCCCTCGGAAGCATAAAAGGCGCGATTAAGGCGGAAACTGTTTTGATAAACGATCTCGTCCTCAATCCGACTGACGGAAAGGCCTGCATCCGGTGACACCTTCAGGCCGTTCCTCTTCTGAAATTCGTCAACCGCGTTGGCCTTGACTCGCGCGAAATACAGAACCACATCCGGCGGAGGGACCTCCAGGGCGCGCAGTGATTGTGTGCCGTCTAGGTGCGGAACAGGGAAGACCCAGTCGATGTCAAAAACGGGGGAGATACTTGCTCGCTCCACTTCCGTGCGGGCAGCGGGATCAAGGTAGGCGATACTCAAAAGGTAGTCGTTCTCGAGGATGTCCCGAGTAACACCGACTTCCTCTGGAACGAGTCCAGCGGCAGCAATGCCTCCACCTTTGCCGTTGCCTCGATTCCGCATCTGCTTGAGCGATTGCAACAGATGGCGTCCCGCAATCTTTTCGCTGCAGGCAAT
>JASHPH010000027.1 GCA_030038255.1 Candidatus Sulfotelmatobacter sp.
CGCACTTTTCAGGCACTACCCATCTGGCACGCGTGTCCCCGCGCACTGCACTTTTGGTTTATTCTACCTAGTTTGCCGTTTCAGGTCGTTTCCGTTCTTTTCCGATCCGAGGGGGAGCAAGTGATCCGATCGCACGCAGTCCTTCGTCTGCTCGTTTCTTTCCTGGTTTTTCTTCCCGCAACCGCCAGCTGGACGCAGGTTCCCGAAAGCACGTACCAGGATCTGCACTGGCGCATGATCGGTCCATTCCGCGGCGGACGCACGCGCGCGGCGTGCGGCGTGCCCAGCCAGCCCAACGTTTTCTACATCGCCCAGGTCAACGGCGGCGTGTGGAAGACCGACGATTACGGCCGGACGTGGAATCCAGTCTTCGATCAGGAACCGACGCAGTCGGTCGGCGCGATTGCAGTCGCGCCCTCCGATCCCAACATCGTTTATGTCGGAAGCGGCGAAGGACTGCACCGTCCCGATCTCTCGGTCGGCGATGGCATTTATAAGTCGAACGATGCGGGCAAGACCTGGACTCATCTCGGCCTGCGCGACGGGCAGCAGATTCCCGCGCTGGCAGTCGACCCGCGCGATCCGAATAAGGTGTTTGCCGCCGTGCTTGGGCATCCCTACGGCCCCAGCGAAGAACGCGGCATCTATCGCTCGACCGACGGCGGCGAGAGCTGGCAGAGAGTCATTTCCAAGGATGAAAACACGGGCGGCTCCGACGTGGAAATCGATCCCTCGAATCCCGACGTGGTTTACGCGTCGATGTGGGAAGCGCGCGAAGGGCCGTGGGAGGATGGCAACCTGTACAACGGCTCGGGCGGCGGACTCTTCAAATCGACGGACGGCGGCAGCACGTGGCATCAGCTGACCAACGGCTTGCCGAACGATCTGGCACAGGTTTACGTAGGCATCGCGCCCAGCGATTCGCGGCGCCTGTACGCGACTCTGGCGACCGCGTCGGGAAAACTGGCCGTCTATCGTTCCGACGACGCCGGCGACAGCTGGGCGCAGATCACCAACGATCCGCGGCCTTCGGGCCGCATCGGTGGCGGCGATCTGTCGATTCCGCGTGTCGACCCGAAAAATCCTGACCTCGTCTACGTGGTCAGCACCGTCACCATGCGATCGAGTGACGGCGGCAAAAGCTGGATGGGTTTCCGCGGCGCGCCCGGCGGCGACGACTACCAGAATCTGTGGATCAATCCCAACAACGGCAACATCATTCTGATCGTCAGCGACCAGGGCGCCATCATCACGGTGAACGGCGGCGAAAGCTGGAGTTCCTGGTACAACCAGCCCACGGCGCAGCTCTATCACGCCATTGCGACGACGAACGTGTTCCCCTATCGCGTCTGCGCCGGGCAGCAGGAGAGCGGATCCGTATGCATTTCGACTCGTGGTAACGACGGCGCCATCACCTACCGGGAATGGCATCCGGTCGGCGTGATCGAGTATGGCTACGTTGCGCCCGATCCGCTCAATGCAGACATCATTTATGGCGGCGGCCGAACCGAAGTCTCGAAATTCCACATTTCGACGGGCGAGGTGCAGAACGTCACGCCGATTCCGCTGCGCGATCCGACATATCGCACCGACCGTACCGAGCCGCTGATGTTTTCTCCGGTCGATCCACACACGCTTTATTTTGCGAGTAATGTGTTATTCAAAACGATTGACGGCGGAAATTCGTGGCAGGCCATCAGCAACGACTTGACGCGCGAAAATCCGGGCCTGCCGGCGAGCGTGGGCAAGCTCGTGCCCAAAGGCGCAGAGAAACAGCGCGGCGTCATCTACGCGCTGGCGCCATCGTTCAAGACCACGACCACGTTGTGGGCGGGCACGGACGACGGTCTGATCTGGATTACGCGCGACGGCGGCAAGAATTGGAGCGGCATCACACCCAAAGACCTGACGCCGTGGAGCAAGGTCACACAGATTTCAGCTTCGCACTTCGACGAAGAGACCGCCTACGCTTCGGTGAGCCGCTTCCGGATCGGCGACACGCATCCATATCTCTACCGCACTCATGATGGCGGCAAAACCTGGAAGCTGATTACCGCCGGCCTGCCCGAATTCGGCCCCGTGGATACAGTGCGCGAGGATTCGGTGCGCAAGGGGCTGCTCTTCGCAGGTACAGAAAATGCCGTGTGGGTTTCCTTCGACGACGGCGATCACTGGCAGTCGCTGCAACTGAATCTGCCGCACACCTCGATGCGTGATCTCTGGATTCATGACGACGATCTGATTGTGGCCACGCACGGGCGCGGATTCTGGATTCTGGATGACATCGCGCCTCTGCGCGAGGCTTCGGCATCGCTGGCGAACACCGCGCATTTGTTCAAGCCGGCTCCGGCCTGGCGCGTGCAGCGCGATACTTACACCGACACGCCGCTTCCACCGGACGAGCCGATGGCGTCCAATCCGCCGGATGGCGCAGTGATCGACTACTATCTCCCTGCGGCCGCGAACTCGGTGATACTCGAGATTGCCGACGCACAAGGTAAAGTCGTGCGGCGCTACTCGAACACGGATAAGCCGGACATCTCCGAAGAGGACTTGCAGAAGCAGTTGATCCCACTGTACTGGGTGAAGCCGTGGCACGCACTCTCTGCCGATGCGGGCATGCACCGCTGGGTGTGGGACCTGCACTACACCGCTCCCGCTACGACGCGTCACGACTACCCGATCTCCGCGGTTCCGCATGACACGCCGCGGTACCCGCTTGGTCCGAATGCACTGCCGGGGACCTACACAGTCAGGCTCACAGTGGACGGGAAAACTTCCACGGCATCGCTGATAGTAAAGATGGATCCGCGCGTCAAAGCGGCTGCCCTGGCACTGCAGAAAAAATTCCAGTTCGAAACGCGCATGGCTTCCATGATGAGTCAGACATCGCAGGCCATTCTGCAGGGCGGTTCCATTCGCGAACAACTCGATAAAGTGAACGCACAAGATAACGGTGCCGCCAAAGATGCCATTACGTCATTCGGGAAGAAACTCGACGGCATGGTCGGCGCACCGGCGGGCTTCTTTGCGCCTCCGTCGGCGGAAGTCACATTACGGCGCGTCAACGGATCAGCCGGCACGCTTTACCAGCAGGTGTGGGGAGCCGATGCTGAACCGACTGCACCGCAAATGCAAGGTCTGGCCAAAACAGAACGCGAGAGCGGGGACGTGCTGAAGCGTTGGGCTGAATTCAAGAGCACGGAGTTGGCCGCACTCAACAAGGTTCTGCATGAATCGAAGATTCCAGAGATCCAGGTGCAATCGGACATTCATGTAGAAGAACAGGAGACCGACGAAGAGTAGCGGCAACCGAGAGCTCGGGATGCAAGATCTGGTAGTGGTGCAGTTTGCCCGAATCCCAAATAAGCGTGGCAATACACTTGCACAAATGATCAAGGGATCGTCGAGGCCTTGTTGCTCGCCGGGAACAAATAGCGGGTTCAGAATCGGCGCGCTGATACTCAGTTGCGTGCTCTCCTGCGGAGGAGAAGAAGCGCCATCGTGGCTGGCCAAAGCGAATTGATCGAGGCGAAAATGCGCTGCGTCAGTCCGCGCACGCTTGGCGCGTCAGCACCAACCAACCTCATCCAGAAATAAACCACGCCGCCGATGCTCACGAATACCGTTACCGCATAAGCCAGTTTGTCGTCGCGCAGGCGCCGCGTTTCCAGCATCGAGAGAGCCGGGGCAATCAGCGTCGCCAAGCCAATCGCATAAAGTCCATGCAGGGGGCTCCCCATGACCCACACGCCGTTCGACACCATCGAAAGACCCCACAACGACCACATCAGCGCTCCGAACGCGACCGCCCTTCCGGATTCGAGCCACATCCCGATTGCAAACGCAATGAAGGCGACACCGCACCCGATTGCGGCGATATCCACCAGCACATGAGGCGCTCCCGGAAGCAGCGTGAGTTCGCTCGCGTGTTGGGAAATTGCGCTGTACCCGGGCACTATCGCGCCGGCAATCGAGGTCCAGATCAGAAACCACGGCAAAGGAAGCAGCCCCGCCGCCAGCAACACGCGCTCTTTTTTGTCGAGCGGAGCTTCGTAGGTTTGGCGTCTCCAAGTCTTCTCCTCAACCGAAATTTCCATTCTGGCGGCCATGCAAACAGTTTCCCACAGAGCGGAGCATGGCGCTACCCGTGGAAATTCAAACTGCACCACTACGCAAGATCTTGCACTCTCATTGCAACTCTTCGCACTCTGCGGAGACATTTTGCAATTTTCGTGGCGAGCTGTCTTCGTCATCACCCGAACGCGGTATAATCCCGCGGCCTTGGGATTTCGGGTTGGGCTTGCGGCGGGGCTTACGCAGCTTCGCGTGGCGGAATACATCCTCTGAAATCCCCAGTATTGAATCCACGTTTCGAATCCAAGAAAGCGAGGTCAATCGATGAAGGTTCTTCGCATGATAGGAGTTGTTCTGCTCGCGCTCGTGTGCTGCAGCGCTGTCTACGCCCAGGAGCCATTTACGCCAGGAACCTGGACGTCGGTGAACACGAGTAACATGCCGATTTCCTATGCGGGACACATGTTGTTGCTCACGGACGGATCCGTGCTCATCAACGATCTCAATTGCGCAACCGCAGGCCGCTGGGTGCGACTTATTCCCGACAACACCGGCAACTATGCGACACCGACGTGGGCCGCTGGCGGCGTAATGCCTGCAGGATATGGCCCGCTGTATTTCGCCTCGGCCGTAATGCCTACCGGCGAGGTTATCGTCATGGGTGGCGAGTACCTGGCTTGCAATCCCACATGGTCCAATCTGGGTGCAATCTACAATCCGAAATCCAACAAATGGACGGCAGTGCCATCTCCTACCGGATGGACAACGATCGGCGACGCGCAGAGCGTCATTCTTCCTAATGGCGAATTCATGCTGGCCAACTGCTGCACGACCGACGAAGCCATCCTCACCAGCGTCAGCCCCATTACATGGACTCCCACTGGTGCAGGCAAAGCCGATGAGAACGACGAGGAAGGTTGGAACCTGCTCCCCAACGGAAATGTTTTGACCGTTGACGCGTACGTCGGCAGCTACGATGCGACCGGCATGAACTCAGAGATCTACGACACGGAAACGGGCACGTGGTCGAGTGCGGGCAGCACGATCGTACAGCTCTGGGACTCTGCGGCGACTTGCGGTGGTGAAAGTGTGGCCTCGTACGAAGTGGGCCCTGCAGTTCTGCGCCCGGATGGAACGGTGTTCTATACGGGTGCCAATTCGTGCGGTGCCGGTCACACCGCGATTTACGACTCGAAGACCGGCACTTGGACGGCGGGCCCGAATTTCCCGGACAATCTCGACATTGCCGATGGTCCGGCTTCGATTCTGCCCGACGGCAACGTGTTGCTCGACACCAGCCCGCTGATTTACCAGGTAGGAGCGCAGTTCTTTGAATGGGATGGCTCCAAGCTGCACCACGTGCCCGGTCCCATCACGGCCTCGCAGGACAGCTCCTATTACGGCAACATGCTGGTGCTTCCGACGGGGCAGGTCATGTACACCGATTTTTCGTCGGAGATCGAGATTTACACGCCCGCTGGCAAGCCCTGCCACGGCTGCGCGCCGACCATCCTTTCGGTGGCCAGTACGCTGGCCCATGGCAGCTTCAAGAACGTCGCCACCGGAACACAGTTCAACGGCGTATCGCAAGGTGCCTTCTACGGCGACGACAACCAGATGGTGACCAACTTCCCGCTGGTGAGAATCACCGACTCTGCCGGCCACGTCGTGTATTGCAGAACGTACGGCTGGGCGGGTGGGGTGGCGACCGGGTCGAAACTGGTGGATACACTCTTCGATGTTCCATCGAGCATCGCACTGGGTCCGGCAACTTTGGAGGTGGTGGCGAACGGAATCCCGTCCGCGCCCGTGGCTGTGACCATTATCTGAGCGATAGAAAAGGCGGCTTGCAAGGCCGCCTTGTGTGAGTCGCGCATTCTCAGGCGCTGCGAATTCCGCTCTTGCAGAGGACGCAGCGCCTGACATTTTCTGTTTCTGTGGCTGTCTTTGTCGGGCCAGGGCGAGCTAGAGATTCTCGATCGCTCGCTGCAGCTCCGCGGCAATTTTCTCCGGGTTGGTCTCCGGCTCGAATCGGATGGGCTCGCCGATGCGCACGCAAATCCTCCACGGCGCTGCAAATTTTCTGCCGGCTTGTTTCACTTCAAACAATCCGTTGATCCGAATGGGCAGAACCGGAACGCCGAGGTTCTGTGCCAGCAGCCCGATTCCGGCTCGAAAGGGAAGTATCTTGCCATCGGTGGTGTGGCGGCCTTCGGGAAAAACTAATACGCTATAGCCGCGATCCACAGCCTCGCCGGCATAAACGAAACTTCGCCGGAAGCCGGCCGCGCGCGGCAGTGGAAACAAGTTCAGCAGCGAGACTCCGAGGAACCACTGCAGGCGATCGTACAGTCTCAAAAAGAAATTTCGTTCGAGTGGAGGTGTGCGCAGTGCTTCGAGAGCTTCACCCCCGGTAGCAATCGCGAGCCGATGCCGAAAGCGCGCCGGCAGTGCAGTGAGGATGAAACCGGGGTCGACGTCGTCGATATGGTTCGAAACGATGAGCAACGGGCCGCGCACTCCGCGCAAATGCTCGCGCCCTTCAATGCGCGGCCAGCCCAGCAGCAAAATCGCCGGACGCATGAGCAGATAATGCGCGAGAAATCGCGCCCAGGTCACCGGCCAGCGCAACGCCCACGAGGGATAGTGATAGCCCGCGCCTGGAGCGGCTTCTCCCCGCAACATGCGTTCGAGATCGCCAACGGTCTCAAGCGAACTGAAGCGTGCCTCGCTGAGATCGACCTGGTAACGATCCTCCACAGCGCTGAGCAACTCGACGCGATCGAGTGAACTCAACCCGAGATCGGAATCGAGCCGCGCGTCGGGGCGCAGACCGGCCGCATGTCCGGAGACACGCGCGATCAAGTCATTCAACGGTCCGCTTTGCAAGTCGGCGGCCGGCTCGCGCGATTCGATCCGCGCCTGCGCCATTTCTCGAATCAGATTCCGCCGCGGTTTCTGCGTATTGGTGCGTGGAAAATCGTCCTGCGGCCATACGATCCACATCCTCATGCGCTGATACTCCGCCAGCGATTGATTGGCCCGCTGCACGACATCTTCTGGATTAGCGTCGCCGCGCAGAATCAGCACGGCGCACGGCTCTGCATTGCCGCCACGCTCGATGCCAACCACGACACAGTCTTTCACCTCCGGCTGCGCACGGAGTGCCGCTTCCAGGTCCTCGGGATAAACTTTCATCCCGCCGGGAGTGACGATCACTTCTTTCTTGCGCCCTTTGAAATAAAGATTGCCGGCCGCGTCGAGAGCGCCTATGTCGCCAGTGCGATACCAGCCCTGTTCGTCGGAAATCCTGCCTGTGGTGCTGTGCGCGTCGTGGCCGTCCCAGTATCCGCTGGCCACGCCTCCGCCGCGCACCAGAATCTCGCCGTCTTCGGCCAGCTTGACTTCGCGGCCGGCCAGCACCTTGCCGATCGATCCCCTGCCCAGCCGAAATGGATGGTTCACGCTGATGAGCGAAGTGGTTTCGGTCAGGCCATAGCCCTGAATTACAGCGTATCCGAGACGGTGCCAGAATTCTTCCGTCTCGCTATCGAGAGCGGCGCCGCCGGAGATGAACGCCCAGAATTTCCAGCCAAACTGCCGGCGGATGGCGCGGAATGTCCACCAGCGGCGCAGAAAATGTTGCTGCGCGGATGCGGCAAATGCTTTACGGAACGACGCCGTCTGCCCGCGATCTTCCAGGTCACGCTCGATCTTCTGCTTCAGCGACTGCAACACGCGCGGCACGCTGACCACGACTGAAACGCGGTCGCGGCGGATTGTGGCGATAATCTCCGACGGCTTCAATTCATTCTGAAAAATGACCGTGCCACCGAGCAGTGGGGGCAGAAACATTCCGAGAAACTGTCCGAAGACGTGGCTGAGCGGCAGCAGGTTCAGAAAGCGCAGCGGATGCACCAGTCGTTCGTATTTAAGATAGCGGCGGATCTCCTGCTCGAGAGGAGCAATGTTGGCCAGGACGTTGCCGTGGGTGATGACGACTCCCCTGGGCTCGGCCGTGGTGCCTGACGTGAAAATGATTTGCAGGACGTCGTCGCGGGTCAGGGAAATCTTCGGCAGCGCGGGCGGGTTCTGCACTTCGGCCCAATCTTCGAAAACGAAGCTTGCAGTAGATTTTGTGCCTTCGGGCAATGCGCTGTCGCGTTCCCTCATATGCCGCCGCGACCCGGCAAGCATCTTCGCCTCAATCTGGCGGAAAACGCGCAGGGCAAAATCTGTGGACGCGCCATCGTCCATGGGAACGACTACAACTCCGCACAGGGCACATCCGAAAAACGCCGCGACCCACTCGGCCGAGTTCTCTCCCCAGAGCATGACCCGGTCGCCCTTCCGGATTCCTCGCGAACCGAGTTCGCGGGCAAAGGCGAATGCTCTGTCCACAACCGTGCCGTAGGTGAAGGACTCGGTGCGATATCCGCGCCGTTGTAGATAGGCACATTCGCGCCGGTGCGCGGGAAAGTTCTCAAGGAAAAATTCCGCGATCGATTCGGCCATGGCGGCAGGCAGAAACTCGCGATCCGCGAGCTCTCCACATCAAGTGTAGTGGAATGGCGGAGGAACTTACGTGTGGGACCGGGTTATTGCCATCTCAAGCATCGAACCATCTTCATCTTCATCTATAAGCCTGGGCGCACTTATCGTTTTATGCGCTGGTAAACCCATCCGCGTCCTTATTTCATTGGCGGTTGTTGGCTTTTCCGGTTCCGTTAGTAACCCCGGTACACTCCCTTTCGGTAACCCTTGGTAACCATACGGTTCGTGACGCACGGTCGTACAATTGGCCTTGTCCGGTCGGAGTCTGCGGATAAGTAGATGACGCCCGAGATCGTACCCGGAATGCCGCCTCCAGCGTTCAGCGGGTTTCTAGACCAGGGTCTGGAGTTCGCGCTCTTATGGCATTGTTCGGCTTCAACAAACAGAAAGTCCTCGCCAATGCGGAGAAGTATGTCCAGCAGGGCAAGCTGCAGAATGCCATCTCCGAGTACGAGAAAATCCTCAAGAACGATCCCAAGGACCTGACGGTCACCAACACCGTCGGCGATCTCTATTCGCGCATCGGCGAAAGCGACAAGGCCACCGAGTGCTTCAAAAATGTGGGCGATGCCTATGCCAACCAGGGTTTCACGGTCAAGGCCATCGCCATGTACAAGAAGATCAGCAAGCTGAAGCCTTCGCTGGAGAGCCTGCTGAAGCTGGCCGAACTCTACACGCAGCAGGGCCTGTTTAACGACGCACGGGCGCAGTATCTGCAGGTTGCCGAAGAATTTCTGAAGTCGGGCGAGCTGGAAAACGCGGTCCGCATCTTCCAGAAGATTCTGGAGATGGACCCGGAAAACAGCAACATGCGGGTCCGCCTGGCGGAAGTGTACGTTCGCCTGGGCAAGAAGACCGAGGCATGGCAGATTTTCTCGTCTGCAGCCGAAAGTTTGCGCGCCAAGGGATCGCTCAGCGCGGCAGACGAGATTCTGCAGCGCATGCTCGCGATCGAGCCGGGCAACACCTACGCTCTGCTCATGCAGGGCAAGAACCTGCTCGAGTCGGGCGATGCCGCCGGGGCGGTCGCGACGTTACAGAAGGTCGCCGACATCGACAACAATCCCGAGGGCCTGAAGGATCTGCTCAAGGCGTATCTGCAGGCGGGACAGCTCTCCGAGGCCGGAACCGTCGCCAACAAGCTGCTGACGGTGCACAACGATCTCACGGCGATTTCCAGCTTCGCCGACGCCCTGATGCAAGCCGGTCAGTTCGACACCGCGCTGCAGGTCTACGATCAGCACGCCGAGCGCCTGCTGGCAGAAAATTCCGACAAGGTTCTCCAACACCTACACAGCATTATCGGGCACGTGCGCGAGAATCCCGATTCGCTGCAGAAACTCCTCGACCTGTTCGAGAAAGCAGGCGAGACCACGCATGTCAGCGAAGTGACCGAGTTGCTGGCTCATGCCTCCGTGCAGGGCGGCGACCTGCCCCGCGCCCGCGACCTGTACCAGAAACTGGCGCAACTGGAGCCGCAGAATCCGCTGCACATGCAGAACTACCAGCAGGTGGTCAACCAGCTGGGCGGCAGCAGTTCCGACATCAAGCTGATTACACCGGAAGAGGCGGTCGTCCTCATCGACGATCTGGAGGCGACGGCCCCGTCCGTTCACCAGCACTATTCCGATGAGGTCGCGCTTTCCGTGCGTTCCGCCCTGACCGATGCCGAGCTGTTCATCTCCTACAACATGCCGGCCAAGGCCCTGGGCCCGCTGCTGGCGGCATTGCCGATGGCGTCCGATGATCAGCGCCTAAACCAGCGTCTTGCCGCCCTGCACACCCGCGCCGGACGCTTCGCCGAAGCTGCGGTCTGCTGCCGCACCCTGCAGAAGGTTTATTCCGAATCCGACCATCCCGACGAAGCCACGCGCTACGGCGAACTGGCCGAGCGCTACGAGGAGCGCAGCTCCGCTCCCGTGCTTAGCATGGCAACGGAAGAGGCTCCGATCTATCTCGACGCTGCGCCCCAGCTCGAGGAAGCGCCGGCAGAAACCGCCGAGTTTTCCGCCGCCGAGGAATCCGCCGAGGTCACGGTCGAAGAATCGACGGAAGAATCCCAGGAAGAAGCGACCCAGGAAGCCGAAGTCCAAGACACACCAGCCCCCTGGCCCGCCACGCCGGCCGCGGAAGAGATCACGGTCGAACCGGCGGAAACCGAGTTTGCCGTCGCCGAAGATTCGTCGGCCGCTGAACCGGAAGCAGCATCCGGCGAGATTGATCTGTCCTCCGAGTGGGACGACACGGTTACAGTGGAAGACGATACGGCAGAAACGGCTGAAGCCGAGCCCGCGGAAGCCGAAGCAGTTGCCCCCGAAGCGGCCGAAGATCACGCCGCTGGTTACGATCCGACCAAGGCCAGCGAGACCATCGACGAAATCCGCTTCTATCTCGCCAGTGGAATGCCCGAGCAGGCCATGGCCGCGCTGGCCAAGCTGCAGACTCTCACTGACGATCAGGCCAAGCTTGATGAACTGCGCGCTGAAGTTGACGTGGCCGTTGCCAATTCCGCCGAGCAATCAGCCGAACCCGAATTCGAAGAACTGACTGCCGACGACATCCCGTCCGCTGAGGCTGCGAGCGAGGAAGTCGCCACCGAGGAAGTCCCGGCCGAAGAAATCACAGTCGAAGAAGCGACGGCCCAGGAAACGCCCGTTGAAGAAGTCGCTGCAGTGGAAGAGGCCGCAGTCGAGCCCGGGCCCGTCGCCGAGGAACTCCCGGTTGTGGCCGAGGCATCAGTCGAGCCTGAACCCGAGACCGTCGCCGAGCCCGAAGCCGAAGCTGAGCCCGAGCCGGCAGCGGCTCAGTCCGGCGTTCTGAAAGAATTCGTTTCCGACCTGGAGTCATCGCTCGGCGAAGGCTTCCTGCCCGGCACGGTAAGCAAGCCGGCGGCGGCGCCTGCGCCAGTCGCTCAGGCCGCGTCTCATGCGCCCTCTGCACAAACTTCGGCTGCCCGTGTTGCCAAGGCCCCGGTTCTGGGAGAGTTTGTCGCCGACATCGAGGCCTCCTTGGGCGAGGATTTCCTGAAGGCCGCTCCCGTTGCCGACGCCAAACCCAAAACTCCTGCGGCAAAAGCGAAGCCGGAGCCGCCGGCGGCGCCGAAAGCTCCTGCGTCTGCGCCTGTAGTTCCAGCGGCGGCACCGGCTGCGCCGCCCAAAGTCGCGACGCCGCTGGCGGCCAGCGCGGCGGCATCGGCCGCACCTTCATCGCACGTTGCTCCGGCAGCGGCGCCAGCTCCGCCTGTGCCGACCGCATCTGTGGCGTGGTCTGCGCCAGCCGCCGAAGCTCCGAAGATGCCGCCAGCGATGCCTGTCCCAGCTCCGGCTGCCGGCAAGGCTTCCCCATTTGGCGAGGATGCCGGCGTCGACCTGGCCGAAATGTTCGGCGAACTCAAACAGGACCTGGAGGCCGATGTCGCGGCCGCCGACGAGGATCCGGAGACGCACTACAATCTCGGCATCGCCTTCCGCGAAATGGGCCTGCTCGACGAGGCCATCGGAGAGTTGCAGAAGGCTTGCCAGTCGTTCGATCGCGGCCATCCCTTCCCGCAGATCCTGCAAACCTACACCTGGCTCGCGCAATGCTTCCTGGAGAAAGGCATACCCGAAGCCGCCGTGGGCTGGTACGACAAGGCGCTCAACGTTCCAGGTATTGATGGAGAAACCCGCGTCGCCCTGAACTACGAACTCGGCGGCGCGTTTGAGGCCGCGGGCGACAAACCTTCGGCGCTCAAACATTTCACTGCGGTGTACTCCAGCAACATCGACTATCGCGACGTCGCCGAGCGCATTCAGGCCCTGAAGTCGTAGAATAACCCGATGGGTTCTGTCCCACTTTGTCTCGGCAGGGAATCCTGTGCGCATAGCCCGGGGAGCCGTGTACGTTCGCAAGAGGCTATGTGGGCCCGGATCGTTATACCTGCCACAGCACGGGGGCGCACCCGATGACAGATCCCACGCCGCTCTCGGCCCCTGCGCGCCCGAGTTCCAGGGACACGGGCGGCGACGCCCCAAACGGTGCAGCGTCGCGCACAGTTGTGCTCGATCGGCCAGCCCCGCCTCGCGAGCCCAGCCGCAAGCAGGTCTGGATGCACCGCATTTCCGTCTTTCTGTTCGTGCTGGTCAGCGCCGTGGCGGGCGTGCTGCTGATCATCCTCCCCTGGACGCCGGAGT
>JASHPH010000316.1 GCA_030038255.1 Candidatus Sulfotelmatobacter sp.
ACTACCAGCAATGCCAGAGTCGGCAGATGGCAGAACAGCGCGGCGCGCGAAGCGATCAGCAGGAGACGATCAAGAACAACAACCTGATCACGCGGGTTCAACACTCGTTCATGAAAGTCAGAAACGGCCTGCAAATGAACGGTCTACGCTATGACTGGTTCAAGATTCGGACCACCAACAACATCGACCAATTCTGAGGGGTCGTCTGTCTCGATCCGGCTTAAGGAACGCCCAGTTTCCATAAGGAATAGCTGACCGCTTCGCGCAGCACCGCAAGCGCACGCTGCGCTAAACCGTGAGGCCGCGAATCGGCACGGGGCGCAACGTAGACGGGACCAATGCTTTCGTGCTCCAGCAGTTTGCGGATGCGGAAAACGTGATAGGCGTCGCTGACCGCAACGCAACTATGCAGACTGTTCGCGTGCATGATGACCGCGACGCGACGCGCCGACTCGGATGTGTCGGAGCTCTGCGTCTCGGCAATCAGCGCATTTTCCGGGATACCACGCCTGCGCAGATATTCCTTGCCGACTCCGCCTTCACTGAATTTCGGATCGGCCGCAGCGCCCCCGGTCGTAATCACCACTGCGGCGATGTGATGCTGGTAAAGATCGAAGGCATGGTCCAGCCTCGCCTTCAGAACCGGCGAGGGATGGCCGGAATACTCGGCTGCACCAAAGACGACAATCGCATCGGCGGGATGAATTTCCTGCAAAGAAGCAGTGTGTACCACCTGCGCGGCTGTGATGGCAAGGAAAAGCACAACGGCGGCTACGGCCAGCGACACGAGACCAAGCCACCAGCGCCGTGGGAGATGCCAGTTGGCGCTTGCTAGCCTCATCCTTGGGCGAAGAAACTGGAAATCTGGTCTGCGGGAATCGCGCCTTCGCGCAGGATGCGCCAGCGCGTTGTATCGTCGCTCAAATCCACGATGGTGGAGGCCACATCACGAGGCGAAGGCCCACCATCCACAATGATGTTGATCCGCCCATGAAGTTGGTCGCGCACCTGTTCCGCGCTGGTGCACTCGGATGTACCGCTAAGATTCGCCGATGTTGCCGTGAGGGGAATCGCCGCCGCCGTCACCACAGCCAGCGGAATCCTGGCGTTCGGCACACGCAAGGCTACGTTGCCGGTGTTGGCCGTCACCTTGAGCGGCAGGCGTGACGCGGCTTTGACGATGATGGTCAGCGGGCCGGGCCAAAACTTCCGCGCCAGCGCGTAGAACTCTTCGGGCAATTCTTTGGCCAGTTCTTCCGCCTGATCCACATTCTCGATCAGCAGCGACAGCGGCTTGTGGCGGGAGCGGCTTTTGATGTCGTAGACTTTTTCGACTGCGCGCAGGTTGAAGGGGTCGGCCGCCAAACCGTAAAAAGTGTCGGTTGGCATGCCCAGCACTTCGCCGGAACGGATCTGATCGGCGGCGTACTTGACCAGGGACGACTCGGGGTTCTCGCTATTGATTTTGACGATCTCGGCGCGCACAGCGCCCCCTTCCTCTCAGCTTCCGGATTTCAATTTTATCTGTTTGGTTGGCAAAACCTACCATAATACGGCAAAGGGCCACAAGTTAGGGCGTATCATGCGGGCAATTGCTATGGGTGTCACGAAATGAAGCGAGCGTCAGAATCGGAGTCGCGAGCTGCGAGTCGGCTCCGACGCATCGAGGGCCGCCACAATGCGCTCTTGAAGGAGTTGCGCCAAGCTTTCGCCCACGCCGAACTCACCGCAGAAGGCGACTGCGCGATCGAAGGTGTGCGCATCGTCGAGGAAGCCATCCGCAGCGGGCTGCGCTTCCGGGCTGTCTTTTTCCGAGAATCGGCGCAGAACCATGCAGAACGCATTCTGCCGCAGATTGGCGTTCACGTCGAAACTCTCCTCGTCCCCGATCGGCTTTTCGACGGAGCAGTTCCGAGCGAAACACCGCAGGGCGTGGCGGCACTGGTCCGATTGAAAGAATCTTCCCTCGACGACGTGCTGGAACGGCTGCAGGTCGGCCCGATCATAGTTGTGGTCGGATTGCAAGACCCCGGCAACCTGGGGACGATTCTGCGCTCGGCCGAAGCCTTTGGCAGTGCGGGCGTGATCTTGGGCGAAGGCACGGTGAGCGCGTTCAACTCGAAGGTAATTCGCGGCTCGGCGGGATCGATTTTTCGTCTCCCCATCGTCGTGGGGAAAGATGCCGGCGGAATGGAGGCCATCTTGCTAAGGTTCCGCGCGCAAAGCCTGCGGACGGCCGCGACTTCCTCGTACAAAGGCACGCCACTCGATCAAGCAAAACTCACCGTACCTGCGGCGATCTTCATCGGAGGCGAAGGCTCAGGCATGCCTCGATCGCTGATGGCGCAGATGGATGAGACCATTGCGATTCCTCATTCTCCGCACGTCGAATCGCTCAACGCCGGAGTGGCCGCGAGCATCGTGCTCTACGAAGCCGCCCGGCAAAGGCGGACGGCTGGCGGTTAGGCTGCCGGGCCGAGTCGCCCAAAACCCGCGCCAGGCCTGAAAATCGACTGCAATTTCCTCCCACCCAAGCGTTCTTCCTGTGAATGCCAACTCGCCGAAACATCCCCCAAGAAAAGTTGCGCATCCCGTGAATTGTTGGAGTGAGGTTGGAACAAGTGAGAGGGATTAAACCATGAAAAACTCGATTCTCGCAGTTGTCTCGCAACTCAGACGATCTGCCCTACGACCATTCCTCCCCTGCCTTGTGGCTGCCTCGTTCGTCTGGGGAGCGACAGTCGCAGCCCAGGAAAAATCCGCAGAACCGGCCCACGCCGCGGGATGGGTAGTCATTCCGGTCGAAGAATATCGCGTGCTGCGCGCCAAGGCTTATCCCGTCGAGCCGAATCCCGAACCGCCTCCCGTAGAAGCCACTCTCACGCGTGTGGATTACGACCTGCACATCGCTGGCGATGTGGCAGCAGGACAGGCCAGCCTCACGGTTGACGTTTTGAAAGACGGATGGGTGCGCGTGCCCGTGCCTGCCGGTTTGCTCGTCCGCGAAGCCCAACTCGACGGCAAGCTGGTGTCGCTGGTACCGGGCGCGGCGGGAAAAAGCGGAGGGCATCTTTCCGCGCTGCTGTCGCACGCCGGACGCTCGGTGTTACAGCTCGAGGTGGATGTGCCCGTTTCGTCGTCGGCAGGCGACGAAAACCTCTCTCTTCCCTCGACGGAATGCGGCGTAACCCGGGCCACAGTTCAACTTCCGCGCCAAGGGATTGATTTGAGAATTGCTGGCGGACTGCTTTCTGAGAAATCAGAGTCCGCTGGGGAAACCAAGTGGCTCGCCTACGGCCGCGGCAACGAACCTCTGACCTTCACCTGGCGCAAGAAGATCGAAGATCACCACATGGATCAACCTCTGCGCCTGCGTGGATCGCTGACTCAACTCACCAGCCTCGCTGAAGATTCGACTTCCATCTATGCCGAAGCGAGTCTCGACGTGGTGCAGGGCGCGGCCCGCGAGGTGCGAGTCGAGCTTCCGCAGAATGTCACTATCAATCAGGTTTCCGGTGCAATGGTGGCCGACTGGGAGATGAAGAATGGCGAGCTTGCCATAACGTTCCTCGAGCCGGTCGAGCACAGCGCCCGCTTTGTCATCACCGGAGAAACGCGCTTGCCGCGGGACGGAATCATCGACGTTCCTCTGCTGCGGCTCCTGAACACCGAGCGCGACGATGGGGGAATCGCCGTAGAAGTGCTCGGTGCGGGCGAAATCAAAGGCCAGAAATCGCAGGGACTCGAGGAGGCCGACGCCACCGATCTCGGCGAAATGATCGCGAGTCGGCAGTCACCGGCGCTGGTTGCGTTCCGCGTGCGCTCGGGCGCTGCGGGTGCAACGCGCTCGTTGAGCGTGAACATTGCACGCTACGACCAGCAGGCAGTATTGATGGCCAACGTGGAAGAGGCTCGCTACCAGATCCTGATGAGTGCCGACGGGAAAGAGCTGGTGCAGGCGCGCTACGCGGTCCGCAACAATCAGCGCAACTTCGTGAAAATCACGCTGCCTGCGGGAGCAACGGTGTGGAGCACTTCGCTCGGCGGAAAACCGGTTCGTCCGGGGCAATCGCCCGACGGCAGCCTGTTGCTGCCGCTCGAAAAGTCGCGCGGCGGCGAGGACGAGCCTGCGTTCATGGTTGAGATTCTGTATCTCGCCAAAGATCCCGCCTGGACGGAGAAGGGCCAAGCCAAACTCACATTGCCGGCGCTCGATCTTCCCATCTCTCGCACCGGGCTGCTGCTCTACTACCCGCCAATGTTCAAAGTCGCGGCAGAGCCGGGAACATTTCGCACGCAGGAATACCAGAATCCGATTTCGGCAGCGCTGATGCCGCCTGCGCCGTCGCCGGTTCCGGTGTCACCGCCTGCGGTACGCGCGCCGTCAGCAGGGAATGCAATGCTGGGAGGCGTGATCGGCGGGCCGTTGGTGTCTGCCCAGCCGTCAAAGGTCGAGCGTTTGCAGGTTTCCGACAAGCTCGAGGCCCGCGACGTCGAAGAGAAGAAAGATTCCACCGAAGCATTGCTCGAAACATTCCGCGCGAAGTCAAGCGCCGGGAAAGTGACCGGCATTCTGCCGGTCAAAGTCGACTTTCCTGCTTTCGGACCTTCGGTATTTCTTGTTTCCGAACTCACGAGCGAGAATCAGGCTCCCGCCGCCGAGTTCAGCTTCCAACGTGAAAAAAAGGGAGGTGTGCGATGAAAAACAGATTATTCGTGATGTTGCTTGTTTGCAACGTGTGTGTGGCAAGCATATTTGTGGCATCTGCACTCGCAGCCGAGGACAAATCTACGCTGCCGTTGCCCAACT
>JASHPH010000317.1 GCA_030038255.1 Candidatus Sulfotelmatobacter sp.
ACGGACATGGGCAGTTGCTCGGCACCGAGTTTGTCCGGATAGCCGGAGCCGTCGCTGCGCTCATGGTGCCAGCGCACGGCTTCGGGAATCCTGGGCCATGGGAACTGCACGCTGCTCACAATCTGATGGCCGACCGTGGTGTGGTCGGCCATCTCGCGGAACTCCTCGGGATCGAGCGCGCCGGGCTTGCCGAACAAGCGCCGGTCGACGGCAACCTTTCCAATGTCATGCAGGTAACCGGCGCTGCGCAACGCAGCGACGTCGCTCGGCTCCATGCCCATCGCTTCGCCTATGGCGGCCGCATATCGGCCAACGCGCAGGGAGTGGCCGTGAATCGCTACATGTTTTACATCAATCGCGGTGGCAAAGGCTTCGAGCGCATTGTCGTAGAAGCCGTGCAGCGAAGCCATCAGACGCAAATTCTCGGAGACGCGCTGCGCAATCGTCTGCGTGAGCGAATGATTCTGCACGGCGAGCGCGATGTAGCTGCATAGCAAGTCGAGCGCGTCGAGCTCGGCGTCTTCATACAGCGCATCACCCGGGCGCCGGCCCAGTGCGACGAGCCCGGCCAGCCGTCCCCCTGCTTTCAGCGGAGCCAGGCACTTGAAGAGCTCCGGCGCAACGTTGCCGTTCGAGCTGAGGAAGACCGAGTAGGTGGAAGAGTTCAGAACAATCGGGCCGCGCGCCGCCGTGAGCGCGTGCACGTGTTTGGGAAGGAGAGGAATGAAGGCCGGATCAGGCATCAGGGCGAAGCCCTGCGCCGCCGACGACGTCAGCATGGCTGGCTTGTCGTTAAATAGAAACAGGGCGCCTTCGCGCGCACCCGCCGCTTCCGTGATGGCAGCCAGCATCAGCCGCGCGGTCTCCGAAAACTCGCGCTCCGCCGTCAGCGCGGGCCCGAGTTCCGAGAGCGCCTCGACCGTCTGCAATAGCCGCCGGATGTTGTTGGTCTGAATCGCCACAGACGAAGTGGGAAACAGATCGCAAGAGCAACTTGAGCGTAACACGCACAAATGACCGGGGGCGAGAGCGGGTTGTTGGTTAGTTTGGTGCTGCGTTGCCACAAGAGAAAACACCTTTCACTGGATTTTCCTCAACGGAACGGGCGTGATCAGAGACACACCCTTAGAAATGCTCGCGCAGTTCGGCGAAGCGGCCGACGATGAGAAGTTTTTGCTGCGGCGGAGCAGAATCCACTTCTTCGTGCTCCAGGATCCAGGTATCGCCGTGCGGGACGAAGACAGCATGCAGACCCGCGGCCAGGGCGGGATTGATGTCGGACTTCGGACTGTTGCCGACCATCCATGTGGATTTGAGGTCGAGATTGAATTTCTCCACGACGTGCGCATACGTCGTTTTGTTCTTCTCGGCAACAACCTCCACCGCGGCGAAGTGGTCTTTGAGCCCGGAACGTTCGACCTTCCCGTTCTGCTCAGCGATTGCGCCCTTCGTCACCAGAATCAGCCGATGGCGCGCGGACAAATAACTGAGTGTCTCCGGCACTTCGGGAAGAAGTTCGATGGCGTGGTTCTCGATCTTGTGCGTGAAGCTCTTGATCTGGGCGTAAAGCTCGGGCGTGACCGGCTGAGGGCTGAGGCGTTCGAACGTCCGCACGAGTGCATGCAAGAAGCTGTGGAGGCCGTAACCGTGCGTGACGATGCATTCTCGCTCCACATCGTTTAGCACTTTGCGGACCTGCTCGGGAGAGAACTCGTGATGATTCAGAAACGAAATGAAGCGTTCAATGGCCCGCTCAAAATAAATGTTGTTCTCCCAGAGCGTGTCGTCGGCGTCAATGAGGAGGGTTTGCTTGCCGTTGAGAGCGGGATTGGAGGCTAGAGTTGGCATGGGCTAGCGTTGAGCGATGAGCTATGAGCAAACGCAGCTTGGGGTCCAGGCCTGCTCACTTGCTTAACGCTCATTGCTCTATCCTACCCAATCCACTCGCGCTTCGGGACCAATGATTCCTGCCTTGTGGCCCATGTCGAGCAGGCGGCGGACGGCTTCGCGGCCGTCCGGGCCGTAGTCGAGCGTGCGCTCGTTCACGTACATGCCGACGAATTTGTCGGCGGATTGCGTGTCGAGATCGCGGGCGAATTGCATGGCGTAGGCGAGCGCCTCCTCGCGGTGCTCAAGGCCGTACTGAATGCTCTCGCGCAACGCGGCGGTCACCGCGGCCATGAGTTGGGGTCCAAGGGCACGACGAATCGCATTGCCGCCGAGCGGCAGGGGCAAGCCGGTCACCTTCTGCCACCATCGGCCGAGATCAACAATCTTGTGCAAGCCCGACTTGTCGTAGGTCAGCTGGCCTTCGTGAATGATCAGCCCGGCTTCGTACTTGCCTTCGAGCACCTGCGGAATAATCTGATCGAAGGTTACGACTTCGGTCTCGACGCCGGGCGCAAAGAGTTGCAATGCAAGATAGGCAGTGGTCAGCGTACCGGGTACGGCAATCCGTTTCATCTTCACTTCGCTTTGCGTAAACGGACGCGGCGAAACAATCATCGGACCATAGCCTTCGCCGACGCTGCCGCCGCACGCCATCAGCGCATAGCCGTCCTGAACGTAGGGATAGGCGTGAAACGAAATGGCCGTCACGTCGTAGACGCCTTCGCGCGCCTTCTGGTTCAGGGTTTCGATGTCGCACAGAGTGTGCGTGAAGCGCAAGCCGGGGGTGCGGACCTTGTGCGTAGCCAGGCCATAAAACATGAAGGCGTCGTCGGAGTCGGGGCTGTGGGCGACGGTGATTTCGCGGACGCGCGAGGAGGCATCGCCGGGGATTTTTGTTTCTTGCTCGGACACAGATGTCATTTATTACTCCGACGGCGGACTGCCTGCCGTCCTTACGGGACTCGATCCCTCGTTTCTACTGCTACCCGGCACTGCCGTGCCGGGCTTTCACATAACGCCCTTTCGGGCTGCGACTTGGTGGTTTATGCTCTGCGGCGCCAGCGGGCGGCAATCCCAGCGGCGAGCATGACCTTCATCACTTCGCCAGCGAGGAACCAATAAAGACCGAGGTAAGCAGCCTTCGCCAGTGAATGAGTAAACAGGTAAAGCCAGGTCAGACCACCGGCAAAGAGCAGAATCTCGGCCAGGAGTCCGGCTACAGTAGCGCGTGCAAAATTCTTCGCGCCGCGCTCGAAAATGAATCCGGCAAGAAATGCGACGAGCGGGTAGACCATCAGAAACCCCCCGGTCGGGCCGAGCAGTTGTGCGATTCCTCCCGGGCCGGTCGGATTGAAAACCGGCAACCCCATCGCGCCCTCCGCCAAATACAGTGCGAGCGCAGCGAAGCCGCGTCGGCTGCCCAGCAGCAAACCGACCAGCAACACGCCAAAGTTCTGCACCGTAAGCGGCACCGGCGTAAGCGGCAGCAAAGGAATCGTGACGCGCGCGCACAGCGCCACGAACAGGCTCGCGCCTACTACCAACGCGATTTGCCGCGCAGCATCAAGGACCCGTTCTTGCGGGCTGTTTAAGATCTCGATCGCAGGTTTTGCCATGACGCTACCTCGCATCAGATTCACTGCGCGAACACTGCAATCGCGCCTTTCAACGTTCAATGCCGTCGGTTCGGCGCTCTTGCTCAACCTCGCTCATCGTTCCTTCATGCGAGGGGTGCGTCTTTTGCAGACTGCGCCGCAGGTGGAGATACAGGGCGATGACCACGCACACGACAACCAGCGTACTGATGCCCAGGATCAGGAACCACCAGATCATCCGCACAGCCGACTAGGATAACAGAAGGAGCGGCGAGTGCGACGTGATTCGCACCCGCTTCAGGGAAACTAACGGTGAGCCGTCAGCTGGCTTTGCGCTCGGCCTGTTTGTGGCGAAGTGCTTCCACGCGCTGCGTCATGAACTGCAGACGATTCCTTCCCCACTTCGTGCGGGTGACCGCCTTTTCGACGTTGAGGAAAAACTCCGGGTCGTTGAGTTTTTCCCGAATCTCTTTCACGAAGGGATGGATTTTTGCGTAGATGAGGAAAAGTTCGCCGCTGAAGCCCGGCGTCAGGAAGAGATCTTCATTGAGAACACCCTGCAGGACGAACGTTGTGACGATTCCCCAATAGCCGCTCACCTGCCGCAGCCAGGCATTTTCCTGCGTCCCGAAAGCCCACGCCACCTTCAGGAAGTCGTCAGCGCTCTGTGGATAAAATTCACCCGTCCACCACGTGCGGGCTTTGCGCATTTCGGGTTCGCGGCGCAGATCGTATAGTTCGAGAATCAGGTGAGCATCGGCAGTCGTTGGCTTCTTGGCCATTTTTCCTCCGTTCCCATAAAACTGCTGATTAGATCCTACTACCGCACGCTTAGACGATTGGAATCAGTTCGAAGACTCAGGATTTTTTCACGCCGGATGCGACGGAGCCGACGCGCTCGCCGCGGCCGGAGGCGGAGGAGGCGCTGGCCGCTCGTAATCACATTCCTTGTTCGCGCATGCAATCACCGGTCCGGCTTTCAGATTTTTCTCAACTAGGTACTCGCTGCCGCAACTTGGGCATTTTTCTGCAATCGGCTTGTTCGCCGACGTAAATTTGCACTTGGGATAATTCGAGCAGCCGTAAAACGTATTGCCTTTGCGAGCGCGCTTTTCGACCAGATCGCCGTCTTTGCACTCGGGACACTTCACGCCGATGAAATTCTGCTTCACATACTTGCAGTCGGGATATCCGCTGCACGCCGTGAACTCACCGTAACGCCCGTGCCGGATCATCATGTTGCGGCCGCATTTTGGGCACAGCTCGTCGAGCGGAATATCAGGAACTTTTTTGCCCTGGTCGAGACGCCTCGTGGTCTTGCAGTCGGGATAGCCGGTGCACGCCATGAATTGGCCGAAGCGCCCGCGCTTGAGCACCATCACGCGGCCGCAGTTTTCGCAATATTCCTCGGCCGCGCCGGTTTCCTGCATGTCGGCTGAGTCGAGATCGGGCAGGTTGATGGGATTCTCTTTCGTGAACGTGCACGTGTTCGGGTCGTCTTTATCGTACGTGCTGCAGGCGTAGAAGGAGCCGTGCTTGCCCCACTTGATCACCAGCGGCGCGCCACAGCGTTCGCACTTCTCGTCTGTGGGCTTCTCCATCCGCTTGATGTTCTCCATATGCTTTTCGGCATATTTGAGGTCCTTCTGAAACTTCTTGTAGAACTCGCTGAGTGCGTCGGTCCACTTCTCCTTGCCCTCTTCGATTTCGTCGAGTTCTTCTTCCAGGCGCGCGGTGTATTGCACGTCGAAGATGTCGCGGAAGTTTTCGACCAGAAGATCGGTAACGACCAAGCCGATCTCCGTCGGAACAAATTTCCCGCCCACCTTTTGCACGTACTGTCGCTCCTGGATCGTAGTGAGAATCGCGGCGTAGGTGGATGGGCGGCCGATTCCACGCTCTTCTAGTTCTTTTACCAGCGATGCTTCGTTGTAGCGTGGCGGTGGCTCGGTGAAGTGTTGTTCGGGCTTAAGCGCCTTCAGGGTGAGCTTTTGGCCTGCTTCTAGAGCCGGCAGTTTGTGCTTTAGTTCCTCGTCTTCCTCGTCCTTGCCTTCCTTCGATTCTTCGTAGACCTTCAGGAAGCCATCGAACTTGAGAACAGAACCGGTCACGCGGAACCAGAACGAGTCATTTCCGTTTTTCGCGTCGATATCGACGGTAGTTTGATCGAAGACCGCGGGGGTGATTTGGGAAGCCACGAAGCGCTGCCAGATTAGCTTGTAGACCTTGTATTCATCTTCTTTCAGATATTGTTTGATCTGGTCGGGATGTCGCATCGCCGAGGTCGGACGGATGGCTTCGTGGGCGGCCTGAGCTTCCTTCTTCTCTTTATACGTGTTCGGCGACTCGGGCAAATAAGACGCACCATATTCCTTGCCGATGTATTCGCGAACTTCCTGGATCGCCTCGGGAGCGACACGCACGGAATCCGTACGCATATAAGTAATGAGGCCAACGAGGCCCTCATCTCCCAGTTCGACGCCTTCGTAGAGACGCTGAGCGATCATCATCGAGCGCTTGACGCTGAAGCGAAGCTTGCGCGAGGCGTCCTGTTGCAGCTTGCTGGTGGTGAAGGGAGGTGCAGCGTTGCGGCGGCGCTCTTTCTTGTCGACAGAGCGAACCAGCCAGTCGGCCTTTTCAAGCGCCGTGCGAATCTTTTCGGCCTCTTCGCTGTTGGGGATTTCGACTTTCTCTTCGCCCTTGCCCAGGAAGCGCGCGTCAAATGCCGGAGGCTTGTTGGCCGCCAGGTGTGCATCGATGGTCCAGTATTCTTTTTTCTCGAACGCCTTGATTTCGCGTTCGCGCTCGACGATCAGGCGCAGTGCGACGGTCTGCACGCGGCCGGCGGAAAGGCCGCGGCGAACTTTATCCCAGAGCAGCGGAGAAACCTGATAACCCACGAGCCGGTCCAGCACTCGGCGAGCCTGCTGCGCATCCACCAGGTTCTGATCGATCGCGCGCGGATGGTCGAATGCTGCCTGCACCGCGCGCTTGGTAATTTCGTTGAACGTGACTCGCTGAATTCGCGGAGGAGCCTCGGGCTCGCCCTTTTTCGCCTTCTTCGCTTTCTTCTTTTTTGTGCCATTCTCGTCGAGTTCAGTCGCGAGATGCGCGGCGATGGCTTCGCCTTCGCGGTCCGGGTCAGGAGCAAGATAGATGTTGTCTGCCGAGGCAGCCAGCTTCTTCAGCTTAGCCACAACTTTTTCTTTGCCGGGGATGACGATGTAATCCGTCTCAAACCCGTTCGTGATATCCACGCCCAGCGTGCTCTTGGGCAGATCTTTGACGTGGCCGAGTGAAGCCTCGACAGAAAATCCCTTACCCAGATATTTCTGGATGGTTTTCGCCTTGGCGGGCGATTCGACAATGACTAAGCCTTTGGACAATGTTTCCTCAGTTTCTGGGTATTCGTTTTCGACGCTAGCACGAATGGGCGGAAAGGGACAAGTTACCGCTTGCAGCTACGAGCTGCGAGCTTCGAGAACATCCTACGCACTCTTGGTCGCGCGGACGCTTTGCATCAGTGCTGTCAGCATTCGCTGAACTTCATCGGCCTGACTGGTCAGCTTCCGGAAGCTTTCCTCGCTCAAAAAGCGGAGGTCCCGCGCCAGGAGAAAGTGGTACTCAATCTCGCAAGCCGACCCGCGGGCGATCTGGAGAAAGCGATACATTTCGCCATCCGATCTTCTGCCACAACCTTCCGCTATATTCGCTCCAATCGATGCAGCTGATCGGCGGAGTTGGCTGGTCAATCCATACATTTCGTCTTTGGGAAACGTCGAGGTCAATCGATATGTGTTCAACGCCATCTCGTGTGCCTTTTTCCACACCTTCAACTGTTTGAAATCTGTCACGAGAACTCCTTATCCACGGCCGATTTTGTTGAACTCGAAGCTCGTAGCTCGCAGCTCGAAGCTCATAGCTAGAAGCTCTTCACAAAATTCTTGCCCGGCATCTGTCTCACCTTGCCGGTTAGCTCCAGTTCGAAAAGCGCGGCGAAGATTTCCGAAGACGACATTTCCGTCTCCAGCTTTTCCACGATCTCATCGATGTGCGTGGATTCGTCGGCCTTGAGCACGCTCAGAATTTTGCGCTCGTGAGGAGGGAACCCTTCATCCGGAAATAGAGATGCAGTGGATGCGCCCGGGGATTCAGGCGTGGAGGCGGGAGTCAACGCAAGTCGTACTTCTGTCGGGAGATCCTCCCACACATCTTCCCAGGTCGCGACCAGCTTCGCGCCCTGTTTAATGAGTGTGTTCGGTCCCCAGGAATTCTTGTTGGTGACGTTGCCGGGGACGGCAAAAACGTCGCGATTCTGCTCGAGCGCGCAACGCGCCGTGATGCGCGTTCCGGAGTATTCGGCAGCTTCCACCACGAGCACGCCGACCGACATGCCGCTCAGAATCCGGTTGCGGATGGGAAAATTCTGCGGCGCGGCGAAGGTTCCCAGCGCAAATTCTGAGATCAGCGCGCCGCCCAGCGCGAGCATTTGCTCCGACAACCGCGAATTTTCCTTGGGATAAATCACATCCACACCGGTGCCAAACACGGCGATGGTCTTGCCCTTGGTCGAGATCGCGCCGCGATGGCTGGCTGTGTCCACGCCCCGCGCCATTCCGCTGATGATAACCAGCCCCTGTGCCGCGAGATCGCATGCCAACCGCTCGGCCATGCCCGATCCGTAAGGGGTGGGATGGCGCGTGCCCACCATGGCAACGCCCGGCTTGGTCAACACTTCGAGATTGCCTCGCACATAGAGAATGAGCGGCGGATCGTAAATCTCTTTGAGCCGCGACGGATACGACGGGTCATCCCGGGAGATTACAGTTACGCCCGCCGCAGCCGCACGTGCGATCTCCTCTCGCGCCTGTTCGCCCGACTTGCCTGTGGCCAACGATTGCGCCGAGACTGCCTGAATGCCCGTGCCTTCCAGTTCGGTCAGCGAGGCGCGGAAAACTGCTTCGGGGCCGCCAAAATGTTCCACCAGCTTGCGGGCGCGGGTGGGGCCGAGGCCGGGTGTCAGCGACAGGGCAAGCCATTCCAAAAGATGCGTTCCAGCCGTGGATGCAGTCGCAGTGGACACCGGAACTCCGAGCGGAATGTACTGAGGCTCGCGAAACCGCGTCAAGGTTACGCGTCACACTGGTCTGTTAATATTGAGGAAAAGAATGACAAAGTTGCGCATTTCGGCCATTTCCTACCTCAATACCGCGCCTCTGATGTGGGATTTCGAACACGCTCAGGCGGGCGAACGTTTCGACATTTCTTACACTCTACCCTCGGCTTGCGCCCGTGCGCTTTCCGAAGGCAAGGCTGACATTGGAATCATTCCCGCAGCAGCATACACGCAAATTCCGGGCTTACAAATTCTGCCCGACGTTGCCATTGCGTCGCGGCGGGCGGTGCGTTCAATCCTGCTGGTGAGCAAAGTACCGATCGAGAAAGCTTACACCGTCGCGCTCGATACCTCATCGATGACTTCTGTGGCGCTGACGAAAGTCTTGTTCGAGAAATGGCTGGGCGGCGCAAGGATATTTACGTCGATGGCCCCCGACATTGAGCAGATGCTGGCCGAGCACGATGCCGGCCTGGTCATCGGAGATCCAGCGCTCAAGATCGACCGCTCACGTTACGCCACTATTGACCTCGCCGAGGAATGGATCCGTCACACCGGCAAGCCGTTCGTGTTCGCCTTCTGGGCCGTGCGTAGTGCGGCGCTGCGCGAGGCTGACCCGTCGTTGGACTTGGCCGCAGTTTTTCGCGACTCGAGAGATCACGGGCTCGAAGGCTCGAGCCTTAACCAGATCGCGCGTGAATGGGCGCCTCGGCTGGTTCTCAGTGAAGCGGATGTGCGCAGCTATTTGACCAAGAACATCCACTACCAGCTCGACGCCGGTTGTCTCGAGGGCTTGCAATTGTTTTATCGATACGCAGCGGAGATTGGCGCGTTGCCCGCGTCAGCCCAACTGCGTTTCGTAGAAACTGCGAAGGCTATCGCAACTTAATCGAGTCCAGGCGGCTTTCCGTGAGCCTATTCCAACCCATCCCGAATGCCGGCAATGCGGCTGATGCTACGCGCCCGCTGGCCGACCGCATGCGACCGCGCACGCTGGAAGAATTTGTCGGCCAGGAACAACTGATCGGCCCCGGCAAACCGCTGCGTACGCAGATCGAACGCGATGATACCGGCTCGCTCATCTTCTGGGGTCCTCCCGGCACGGGCAAAACCACGCTGGCCAAAATCATCGCCAACATGACCAAGGCGGACTTCATTGAGTTCTCCGCCGTATTGTCGGGGATCAAGGAAATCAAGCAGGTCATGGCTGATGCCGAACGTGCACGGCAATACGGCACACGCACGATTGTCTTCATCGACGAAATTCACCGCTTCAACAAGGCGCAGCAGGATGCGTTTTTGCCGCACGTGGAAAAGGGCAACATCCGGCTCATCGGCGCCACAACGGAAAATCCTTCGTTTGAGATCAATTCGGCTTTGCTCTCGCGCACGCGCGTCTACGTGCTACAGCCGCTCACCGAGGATCAAATCGTGCTGCTGCTGCGGCGGGCGCTGATCGACCGCGAGCGCGGTCTCGGCGTAATGAACCTGAGCGCCTCCGATGAGGTTCTGAAAAAGATCGCCAGCTATACCAGCGGTGACGCGCGGAGTGCCTACAACGTGCTCGAAGTTGCCGCGGGACTGGCAAAGTCTCCACCCTCTCGCAAAGAACGCGAGAAGGATGGGGCACCCACGGAAAAGCAAACTCGCGAGATCACCGACGACATCGTCCACGACGCGCTGCAGAAGCGCGTTCTCCTCTACGACAAGACCGGCGAAGAACACTACAACCTGATTTCGGCGCTGCATAAGTCCGTGCGCAACAGCGATCCCGACGCCGCGCTTTACTGGCTCGGGCGCATGCTTGAAGCCGGGGAAGATCCGCTTTACATTGCGCGCCGGGTTGTGCGCATGGCGGTGGAAGATATCGGCCTGGCTGACCCGAATGCGCTTTCTCTGTGCATGGCCGCTCGCGACGCGGTCGACTTCATCGGCATGCCAGAAGGCAACCTGGCGCTGGCTCAGGCGGTCGTCTATCTCTCAGTCGCGCCCAAGTCCAATGCGTTGTACACCGCTTACGGCGACGTTCTGCACGACGTCGAGCAGACCTCAGCCGACCCGGTCCCCCTGCATCTGCGCAACGCTCCCACCGCTCTGATGAAAGGCCTGGGCTACGGCCGCGGATACCAGTATGCGCACGATCTGGAAAAAAAAGTCGCCGACATGGAATGCCTGCCAGACAATCTGCAGGGCCGGGTTTATTACCAGCCGACCAACCAAGGAATCGAAAAGCGCATCGGCGAACGGTTGGAGGAGATCAAGCGCGTGAGGCCAGGAGCAGGAAGGGCGCAACAACCTGGGAAAGAATCCTGACCATCAGCTAACGCATGCGCGCGTGATGTTCTTTCAGGATGCAGCGGTCCATCACCACGAAAATTCCAGCCTTGCGCGCCTTTTCGGCGGCTTTCTCGTGAACCACATCTTCCTGCATCCAGATGGCGGGAATCTTCAACTGGATCGCCTGGTCTACGACTTCCTCCACAAACTCCGGCCGCCGAAAGATATCGACAATGTCGATCTTCTCCGGTACGTCGAGCAGCGACGCGTAGGCCTTCTCGCCCAGGCACTCCTCGATCCGCGGGTTTACCGGAATGATGCGGTATCCCTGGTTCTGCATGTAGGCCGAAACCCCGTGGCTGGGCCGCAGCGGATTACAGGAAAGGCCGACCACGGCAATCGTCTTTGAACGCTTAAGCAGTTCGGCAATCGGATCAGATTGCGGCAAGGAAACCACGTGGCCTCGCTTATTTCTTTTTGGAGTCTTCCATTTTCTGCTTGCACATTTTCAATGCCAGCTTGCGGATGGTCTCGGAAACCTCTTTGTTGGCGGACAGATTTTTCAAGTCCTGGACCAGCAGATTTTTCATCAAGCTGAGGCTCAAGTCGAGCGGTGTCCGCGGATTGAAGACGAGATTTCGAATGACCACATAGTTCTTCATGAAGCGGCGTTTGAGCGGAATCTGCCGCAGCACGGCCTCCAGCACATTTTTCTGGCTGGCGAATTGCTCCACTTCCCCATCTGCGATCTTGGGCGCATCGAGCACCGCCAACGCCACAACCTTCGTGCCGTCTCGAATTAGGATGGAGCGCTCCTCCTTGTTGCCCTTAAGCGCCAGCTGGATCCGCCCCTTCACGTCGAGGTGGCTGATCCTTTGCAGGGTATTTTCGCGTCTGGGCTCCCCGGGGGCCGACGACTTTTTCGGAACCGTGCCGGCTTGTGGCTTCGCGCCCGTCGGTGTGCTTGCCGGATTGGCAGCTGGAGCGGATGAGATACTCTGCTCTTGGGTAACCGGAAAATAGTCTGATCCCAGCAGTTCAACGATTCCGATGGGCTGGAATGGCTTGTCGCCCTCGGCTGCAATTTCACTGGCATGCTCGTCCAGGTAAGTTAGAACTTCTCTATCATCTTCGGCTTCACCCCCTACCGCTGCGGGGCCCTCACTGCTGGCGGGCGTCTTCGTCTCCACTTCGGCGGCCACTTGCCGTGTGGCAACTGCCGCCGCAACCGGCTCTGCCGGCGCAGCAGCCGGGACGGGAGCAGCAGCCACAGCCACTTGCGGCTTCAATCTCCGATCTAACTCCTCCACTTCCCCTTTCTTCACATACGGATTCGTCTTCAGCGCTTCCAGCACACCACGCAGCGAACGCACTCGCTCGCTCTTGAGCATAGCTTCAATCGTCTCTCGCAAGGCTGAGACGGTAAGCGTGATCAGCTCGCCTTCGGATATGGAAGGGTTCTCGAGCAGAGACGGCAGCAATTTGGGTCGAATGTTGTCGGGCGCGATGAAATAGGTCAGCACTTCACGAGGCGCCTTGGGGTCGGAAACAACCGTCAAGCAGGCCTTCTCGTCCCATCCCGCGAGGGTCATGCGCGCCAGCTCTCCAAAGACCTTGTTGTGAAGGGCCAGATGAACCAGGATTTCGATGTTCTCCGCCGCCGGCACCTGAAGCGCGCCTCGTGCCGCAAACTGCATCATGTTCGAGGGCAGCTTCGAAGCGCGGATTTGATCAATCATGCTCGGCATCGAATCATTCTTCGCCGGAATGTGATCCCGACATCTTGGAATTCGCAGACAACATCTCGAGTTCGTTCACGGCCAGCTCCAGCTCACGCGTGATGCGGTTGGGCTTGCTCCGCAGAAATTCATCCAGCAAAGTCCGATAGTACCAAAGAGTGCCGTCGCGGCCACCGCTGAAGCGTGACCAGACGAATTCCCCAACCTCTCGGTAATCGTTGAGGATCGAGCGCACATTGTTAAGCTTATCGGCAGCCGACACCATCCGCGTATCCTCATCCGCGTTCCTCAAGTAACGAATGTAAGTCTCTTTGCGCTCGCGCCAAGGTGGCTTGGGAAGGGTGTAAGCGTCGGTGCAACCATCCACGATCTTTGCGACCCGGCTGCCGAATCGCCGCCGGATTTCTTTCAGCATTGGCACTCCGCCGCAATCCTCGACTACGTCGTGCAGCAGCGCAGCGATGGTCAGATCTTCGTCGCCGCCGGCTTCGAGTACCAGCGAGGCCACGCCCATCAGGTGCGCGATGTATGGAACCGACGATGCCTTGCGCGCCTGGCCGGTGTGTTTCTCCGCCCCAAACAGGAAAGCTTTCAAGAATCGTGGTCCGAGCTTGATTGGTTTTGGCCCGGCCGGCTTTCTGGCACTCGGTCGAGCCTTTCCTTTAGCAGGCGCCCGCTTCACTGTTTTTCCCCGCGCCGCGCCAGCAGATACGCCCGGATAAACGGCTGCAGATCGCCATCGAGCACTCGATCCACATCGCCGACTTCGGTCTTGGTGCGATGATCTTTGACCAGCCGATACGGCTGCAGCACGTACGAACGAATCTGCGAACCAAAATCGATGTCGAGTTTCGAGTCTTCGATTTTCTTCGTCGCTTCGCGCTTCTTCTCCATCTCGAATTCGTATAGCTTTGAGCGAAGCATGCTCATGGCGCGGTCGCGATTCTTGTGCTGCGAGCGCTCGTTCTGGCAACTGGCGACTAGCCCGCTCGGAATATGCGTGATGCGCACGGCCGAATCGGTCGTATTCACGTGCTGTCCGCCCTTGCCGCTGGATCGGTATGTGTCCACGCGGATGTCTTCCGGCTTAATGACCACTTCGATGCTCTCGTCGATTTCCGGCGAGACAAATACGCTGGCAAACGACGTATGCCGCCGCTTGGCCTGATCGAACGGTGAAATCCGAACCAGCCGGTGCACACCAATTTCGCTCCGCAGCAATCCGAAGGCGTATTCGCCGTTCACCGCGAACGTGGCCGATTTCAGACCCGCCTCTTCCCCCGGCTGGTAATCGTAAAGCACAGTTTCGAAGCCCTGCCGCTCCGCCCAGCGCAGATACATGCGCAGTAGCATGTCGGCCCAATCCTGCGATTCGGTGCCGCCCGCCCCGGGATGAATCGTAACGATAGCGTTGCGCGCATCGTTGTCGCCCGAAAGCAGGGTTTCAGTCTCGAGCTTGTCGATCAGTTCGGAGAGCGTGCCGATCTCGCGCTGCAAGTCGCTGTCGACATTCTCGCCTTCTTTGGCGAGATCGAAGTAGGCAGCAATATCGTCGGTGCGGCGCGCCAGATCGGCGTCGGTGGAGAGCACATGCTCCAGGCGCTTCTTCTCGCGCATCACCTGCTGTGATTTCTGCGGATTCGACCACAGATCCGGGTCGGAGGCGTGCTTCTCGATTTCGGCTAATTGCGGACGAATTTTGTCCGCGTCAAAGGTACTCCCGGAGGTCGTGCACCTTCTTGCTCAACTTCTCGTATGTCTGTTCCAACTCTTGATTCATGAGGACGATTGACCCTCTTGCGTTTTTTTCAATGCTGCCAGGCGCGTCAGCAGCACGCCCACAGAAATTATCGCACAGGCATACGCAAACCAGTCGCCGTGGCGCGAATAGAAAGTAGTTACCGAAGTGAGCGCGTACGGCGCGACGAGCGTAGTCCTTTGTTTGCGAGGAATCTGCGCCGTTACGCGTCCCCACGGATCAATCGCGGCGGTAACCCCGGTGTCGGCTACGCTCAGCAACCAGCGGTTGTTCTCGATGGCGCGCATGCGCGTCTGATTCAAATGCTGTGCGTAGGCTCCGCTGTCGCCATACCATCCGTCATTCGAAATGTTCACCAGGACGTGCGCACCCTGCACGACAAATTGGCGGACTTCGTCTGGAAAAATCGATTCGTAGCAGATAAACACACCGAGTTTCTCGCCGCCTGCGTCCAGCGGCGCGCGCGAATCGCCACGTCCGAACTCGCCAACTTCTTTCGTCAGCCCTCCAGCAAATGTAAACAGTTTCGGGAATGGCAGGTATTCTCCAAAAGGTACGAGATGAACTTTGTCATAGCGCTCGGTCCAGTCGCCGTTCGGGCTGACGAGAGCTGCGGAATTGAACATCTGCAATTTGCCTCCGCCAGCCACTGCGTTTTCTGCCCCAATCGCTCCCGTCAAGACCCATGCCTTGGATTGCCGCGCCACGTCGCTGACGACGGCGCGAAATTGCCGGTCGTTGGTGAAGAATGGAGCTGGTGACTCCGGCCACACAATCAAGTCAACATTCGCCGCGTTGCTCGCGGAGTTCACACTGATTTTTGTCAACTGACTCAGCGTCTGCTGAAAATATGCTGGCGTCCAACTGGCGGCGACGGGAATGTTCTGCTGCATCAGCAGCGCTTTATGATCGGCCCTGGCCGCCGGTGCCTCCATCAATTTCCCCACCTGCAACACTGCAGCCGCCGCCAGCGCTGCCGCCAGCACAGCGCCACGCTTCTCGCGGGGTACCAGAAAAGCCGCGGCCAGCGCCACATTCACCAGCATGATTTCGAATGAAATTCCGTAAACGCCAGTCCATTCCGCGATCCGGCAGAGGGCGGCGTTGTCCACCTGCGCAATGCCCAGCAAGTTCCACGGAAATCCTGTCACGCGCGTGCGCGCCAGTTCCACGGCGACCCACAGGAACGGCGTTGCCGCCAGCGCCCGCCGGTAATCTCGCGATGAATCCGCCAGCAATCCCAGCAGGAAACCGAACAGCCCATGATACAGCCCCAGGTAGCAGCAAAACAGAAACAGCGCAGTGACGGCCATCGCAGCACTGAGCCCGCCGTATTGCCGCATCGTGTCGTAAATCCAATAGCACGTCCCCGCGTACCAGAGAATTCCACAAACATAAGCCAGCAGAAACGCCTGGCCTGGCGAGGCGGGTCGCAGCCGCAAAGCCCCGGCAACCTCGAGTTCACCCGCCGACCGCGCGCGCAGCAGCGCCACGATCAGCGGTGCCAGAGCAACCCACGACAGAACATAAACGCCAGGAAGAGGAAAGATCAGCACCTGCAGAAAGGACGAGAACAGGACCAACAGCCAGGCGGTGGAGTGAATTTGCCGCACTCGCAAGAATATCAGAGCAGTATCAGGACTCAGTTGTCGGTGACGCACGCAGCCAGGCGTGCGCGTACGAATTCGACAATCTCCGGCGTCACATACGGTGGCGGCGCGATGCGAAATACAGGTCGCCCGGCCACCGGCTTCAACGAAACGGATTGCCATGCGGGGCCACCCACAGCCCCATGCAGGATGATGGCGTCCGCGCGATCCAGAAACTCCCGCGCCGAATTCTTGAAGTCTGCGGTCGATGGATCCAGCACAGTCAAATACAAGTCCGGCCGGAGAAATCTCAGCGCGCTGTTTGATTCCATGATCACGGAACCCGCGCCCTCCAGCCGACGACGTAACTCAGGCATAGCCTCGGCGAGTCGTCCCTGCTCGGTACGCACCCACAACGCCCGTAGGGCTCCCGCCATTAGAAACCTCGAAGTATCCGATTGGCCCGAGCGGTCGTGCTCTTCCGAAATCGCCCAGGAGTGGTCGTTGGTCGCGCAGTCGCAGGCCGCACCGTTTGCCGAGCAAACGCCGTGTCCGTACTGCGTGATCTTCACCGCCGTCCAGTCGAGTTCTTTGAGCGCAGTGATCAATCCCGCCACAACGCTGGTCTTGCCCACGCTGCGCGAGTGCCCACCGATGACGATCAAAGCCAAACTCACTCCTTCTTCGCCAGCCGAGCCAGCGTCGCCAGTTGCTTCAAGTATCGGCGCAGCGGTTGCGCCGGAGTTCCCCAGAATGCTTCGCCCTTGCCGCGCAAAATCTTGTTGGGAAGAACGCCTCCCTGCCCGCCGAGCATCACGCCCTCGCCAATATGCGCGTGCTCGCCGATCCCCACCTGCCCGCCGAGCACCGCGCCCTTTTCGATCACGATGCTTCCCGAAAGCCCGGTCTGCGCTGCAATCACGACATCCTCGCCGATCTTGCAGTTGTGGCCGATGTGCACCAGATTATCGAGCTTAGCCCCGCGCGCGATCCGCGTCTCGTCCAGCGCCCCGCGATCGATCGTCGTGTTGGCGCCGATCTCCACATCATCCTCGATCACTAACCGGCCCACCTGAGGAAATTTCTCGTAGCGCCCCGTCTTGCGGTCGCGCACATAGCCGAAGCCATCGCTGCCCAGCACTGCGCCCGCATGTATGATGACGCGATCGCCGAGGGTAGTACCGGGATAAATTGTGACATTCGGGTAGATGTCGCAGTCGCGCCCGATCTGCACCCTCGCGCCGATCACGGCGCCCGCGCCGATTCGCGTATTCTGGCCGATTCGCGCTTCTTCGCGAATCACCGCGCGTTCTTCTACGCGCACACCTGCTCCCAGCACCACCGACGGGTGAACCACTGCCGTCGAGTGCACACTTCCCTTCGCAGCACCATCGCCCCGCGACTCCGCTTGCAGAACACATGCGGCGCGCGCAAACGCCAGCCTGGGATTATCGCTGATTAGAAGCGGCCGGTCGCACGAAATCGCCACGGCAAATTCACCTGCGATCACAGCACAGGCGCGAGAGCCAAGCGCTGCGTCAAGGTGTTTCTCATCTTCGACGAAAACAAGATCGCTCGTCGACGCTGACTTGATGCTGGCCACGCCGCTCACTGGAACGCCGCCGTTCCCGATTACGCGAGCGCCCACCGCTTCCGCGATCTCTTGCAGCGATCGCGTTACGGCCTGACGTTTCCTGACTTCGGGAAGCCTGGCCTTCCGAGGTGTAACCTTGGGCGGCATGGCTCCCACTGTATAGCAGCCAGGCAATAGGAAGGAAGAGTCCCGCCCACAGAAGTCCCCAGAAGGAAGAAACAGCCACGGATGAGTTCGGAAGAAGCTGCCGCCTTACGACCCGGGAATCGTGCAGGTCGCACTGTTCTGGCACATGATGAAGGTCCCCGTGATGGGTGCCGTCGTCGGTGTCCCGCACATGGCTTGGTTTGCGGCGACCGTGCTGCTTAAGCTCCACACCCCCCAGACAACGCCGTTGCTCAACGTGCCACTCGTCGATGTGGTTCCGCTCGACGTGCCGCTTACGCCGCCGCCCGGCGGTTGCGCCGTCAACTGAAGCGTATTGCCCTCCTGCGTTCCCGACGTCGCGTTAGAAGTGATGGTCAAGCTCATGCTGCCGGTCACTTGGCTGGTTGAAAGGGTCGTAATCGTCGCTGAGCCCCCCTGGCTTGTGGCCGTGACTCCCGTCAGGAAGCACGGGCCGTTATTGATGAAGCTGAAGCCCGAGATCGACAGCCCCTGCGCACTCTCCCCCGTGGTGTTCGTCACGCTGAAGTTGATCACGAAATTCAGGTCTGCGGCCGCGCCCGTGCCCCCAGTCAACTGTGCTTCCCAGTTTCCGCTAGTGGTCGTGGTGACTGCGTTTGGGGGAGCGCTGCTGCCGCATCCGCACACTAAGAGCAGCAGGGCCAGCAGCACCAGGATTGCAACCTTCTTCATCAACCGTCCTTTATCGTTCTTGGCTTGGGATCACCCAGAGGGGCATCTCTGAGGATAGAAAGATGCAGGCATGCCCGTCAATGGATGCAAGGGCCAGTGAAAAATCCCAGGGACAGCCGCCGCCCTCGGCTGCCCCCTAAGTTCACGCCCGCTTCGTTTTCAACTCCGCCAGCAGCTGCTCGATGCGGTCCTCTTTCTCGAGCGCGGCGAGACGATCCTCAAGATTGTCGGCCGCGATCTCGGACTTGGCCTGGCTTACGGCTTCCGACTGCGCGACTTTGCGCTTCATACGGTCGAACGCCGCCTGCTTCGATCCGTCGCCCGACGCCATACGCGCGTTGCTGGCCTTCCCCACGGCACGGGCTCGGCGATGCTGCGCGATCAGCACGTCCGCCTTGGCTTCAGCTTCAGTCAGCTTCTGCTCCAGTTGCCGCAGGGCCGACTTCAGATTTTCCACCTGCGCCTTCTGGTCGGTGACCTGCTGCGCGAAGTTCTCGCTCATCTCGCGATAGCTCTCGGCCCTCCGCAGCGAAGCCCGCGCCAGGTCGTCCTCCTTTTTCTCCACGCACATCTCGGCCTTCCGCATCCACTCGGCGATCTTCTCTTCGTTTTCTTTCTGCTTTTTCTCGAGCAGGTGCTGGTCGGCGATGGCGATCGCCACCTGCGTCTTGACCTGCAAAAGCTGGTTCTGCATGTCGAGAATTACCTGCTTGATCATTTTTTCCGGGTCTTCGGCCTTGTCGATCAGGTCGTTCAGATTCGCCCGAACCAATGTTGCGACTCGCTCCAGTAGTGCCATATCGAACCCCCTTCTTGGCTCTTAGCTGTTAGCTATTGGCCTTTGGCTTGCTGCTTTTCAATTCATGAAACCGATGGCTGGCAAGGCACTCCGGACACTCAGTCTCCCTCCGCCGGAAGGTTGCGCCGATCGCCATACCAATCGCGATCCCGACGCCCAGCCAGATCGCGACGTGGCCTGCCAGTACACCGAACACCGCACCCAGCGCCGCTCCCAGCGCGATGCCCAATCCGGTCAAATGTGCCTTGTTTGCCATAAAGCACCTTGGGGTACCCCACTTCTGGCCACTTCTGCCAGAAGTGGGGATCTTCCCTACTTCCCCTCCGCCGGCTTCGGCGCTTTGTCGCCGATCTGCCGCACCTTGCCGAGCAGTTCCGCCAGCGGCATCCCGGACAGCGTCTCGAACAGCGCCGGCATCTGCGCCGCCATCTTGGTGATGTCACCGGTGATCTTGTTCATGCCGGCTGCGTCGCCATTTCCCGTCGAAACGATCGTGATCTTGTCGATATTCGAGAGCGGCGAGGCCAGCGCCTTCACTACCTCCGGCATGCTGGCGAACAGTTTGTCGATCACGGCCGCCTGGTTGTACTCCTGGTACGCTTCGGCCTTCACGTTCATCGCCTTGGCCTCGGCTTCGCCCTTTTTGAAAATGATCTCGGCTTCGGCCTCACCTTGCTGGCGAATTGCCGATGCCTGGCCCTCGGCTTCGGCCATCAGGCGCTGCTTCTCGGCTGCTGCCAGCGTTTCAATGCGCTGGCGCTCGATCTCGGCCTGCTTCAGCACGGTTGCGATCAGCTCTTTCTCGCGGCGATTGATTTCCGCCTCCTGCACCTTGACCTGCTGCTCTTTCTCGACCTGCTGCACCTTCACCTGCTCAGCGACGACCTGCTGCTGCATGATGTTGGTCTGAATGTCATAGGCTTTGTCGGCCTGCGCCTGCTGGCGCTTCGTGACCTCGAGAAATTGCGCCTTCTTCACTTCGAGATCCCGTTGCGCCTCAGCCTGCTTTGCCAGTGACGCAGTTTCGGCCGCAACGCGCTCCTGATCGGCCTGTGCTTTCGCGACCGCCGCTTCCCTTTGCGCCAGCGCCCGCTTGATCGCCGTATCGCGGTCGGCTTCAGCCGCGGCCACGTCGGCGTCACGCTTGATGCGCGCCACATCCGGACGGCCCATGTTCGTGATGTATTCGTTCTTATCGCGAACTTCCTTGATGGTGAACGAGATCACTTCGAGCCCCATCTTGTTCATGTCATCGGCGCAGGTCGACCTCATGCGATCGGAAACCATTTCGGGCTGCTTCACAATCTCTTCCACCGTCAATTGCCCGATGATGCCGCGCAGGTGGCCTTCCATCACCAGCCGGATCAGCCCCTGGCGCTCGTCATCACTCTTGGTCAGAAATTGCTCTGATGCCGTCAGAATCGATTCCTGGTCCGACTTCACCTTAATCTGCGCGACGGCTTCGACCGTCACCGCCACGCCCTGCTTGGTGTAGAGATCCTGCTGCGGCGCCACGTCAAACGACATCAGTTCGAGCGAGAGCTCGCGGCAAATCTGCACCATCGGCAGCACCAGCGTGCCGTGGCCTTTCACCACTCGCGTTCCTCCCAGGCCGTACACGATGAGTGCCTCGTGCGGCCCCGCCTTGCGATAGAGCCTGGCCATTCCGCTCATCAGGAACAGAACGACCATCACTCCCAGTGCAACAAAAATCCAAATCTCGACTACGTTCGAAATCCCGCTGAACATACGCCCTCCTCCTGCAACAGCTCCAAAACAGCTCGACCATGTGAGTCACTCAGCGCGGGGGAATTCGGGCCCACCAACTCGGAATGGGCCGGCTGCGCGTGCA
>JASHPH010000318.1 GCA_030038255.1 Candidatus Sulfotelmatobacter sp.
GCTGCTCAAGCGGCGAGCCCCCGAACGAGCCCCCGATGCCGACTGTGCGGTATATCGAGCGCTCTGCTCCGCCGGCATCCTTCACGACGACTTTGATGCGCGCTCCGATGGCGGCGCGATTCGCTTTGACGCCCACAAGCTTCATCGCGATCCAGTTGTTGCCGTTGCCGGGATTCTCGAACAGGCGGAGGGCGTGCCTGTCGCCCGGGGTCGCGCCGCCAATCGAAGTGATAATGTCCTCGTCGCCGTCGTTGTCGATATCCGCGAAAGCCACGCCGTGTCCCTTGTGCAGCTCACCCGTGCCGGACGACGCCGTTACATCCACGAATGACCTGCCCTCTTTGTTGCGCAGCAGAACATTGGGCACAAGCGACCCATAAGAGGGATTCCCGGTACCGAGATAAACGTCCGGATAGCCGTCGTTATCGATGTCGCCGAAATTGGCGCCCATCGGCATATAGACCTTGTCGAGCCCGGTCTCCTTAGTCACATCCCGGAACGCCCCGTTGCCCAGGTTCCTGTACAGCTTCAGAGTGCCGGCCTTGTGCGGCATCCCGAGATACGTGGCCAGCGTTTCTTCCACCGAAGGGTAGTAACTGTCCACAAACAGGTCGGGCCAGCCATCGTTGTCGTAATCGAAGAACCAGGAGGCGAAACTGCTTCGCGCGGTTCCATCCACGCCCGCCTGTCTGGCTATTTCCGTGAAGGTGCCGTCATGGTTGTTGTGATAAAGGTAATTGCCGCGGTCCTCATTCGAGACATAGAAATCCACGTAGCCGTCGCCGTCGTAATCCGCCGCGACAACGGCCTTGGTGAAGGCGCTGCGGTCGATGCCCGCGGAGTGAGAGACGTCTTTGAACGTTCCGTCGCCGTTATTCAGAAAGAGCTGGCTCGGCCCCTGTTCGTTTCCCACGAACAGGTCGAGAAACCCGTCGTTGTTGATGTCTGCCCAGACTGCAGTCTGCGTGTTGGTCAGGGGTTCGGCCAGACCGGCCTGCCGCGTCACGTCTTTGAACGTTCCGTCGCAGTTGTTTTTCAGCAGCGATTTACGCTGACCCTGTTGTTCCCAGGCGCCGCGCAGCACGAGAAGATCTGTGCAGCCGTCGTTGTTGTAATCGGTCTGCACCAGGTTCAGTCCGCCCAGCTGATCGGCCAGTCCGGCCTTCGCTGCCTCATCGGTGAACCTGCCATCGCCGTTGTTGTGGAAATAATGCATCGGCTCGCATTCGTACATGGTGGACGTAACGACGTCGAGGTTGCCGTCGTTATCGAAGTCATCCACCACCACACCCGACGCCATCGCAAAAAGATTCAGACCCGCCTGGGGAGCAACATCGGTGAAGCGGCCTATACTCTCCTTCGACTGGAACGGATCGAGCGACATCAAATACTTCTGCGGGACGCCGGAGGGATACTGGCCCATCGTGATGTAAGCCAGATTGAGCATCCACTTCGTGGCGATGTCCTGCGGCTTCCGGTCCAGAACTTTCCCGAAGTACTGAGCCGCTTTCAGGGAATCCGCAGTGAGCGCGTAGCGCAGACCGGGCCGCATAGGGAACAGACATCGGTCGCCGGGGGTGCGGTAGACGTCGTTGTCCATCTCGGATTTGTGCAGATAACTTATGCCAAGAATCTCTTCGATCTGCGGCATGGCCTTAGGCAGGCTCGACGTCGCGATGCGGTACGCCGTCTCGAACTGCGAAATGGCGCGCGCCATTTCCCCCAGATACACATGCAGCTGACCTTTGGCGATGTGAAGTTCTATGAGATCGAGAGGCTTCGCACTTTGCGGGTTCCGGCCGCCAGCCAGGAGTGTGTCAAGCCCCTTCATCGTGTTGGCTAAGGCCTGCGTGCGCGCCGCGCAGACACCTTTCAGGTCCTGCCCGAAGCCGGCCGGTTTCGGCAGTTCATACAGGCCGGAGATAGCCTCGTCGAATCCGGCGACATAGGCCGAGAAATGTATACTGCCCTCCGCCCGCAGGGCCGTCTGCCGCGCGCGGTTGGTGGTGTCCATGTCCACGGACTCTGCGTCGGTCAGGACCTTCAGCACCGCATACCCGGAGGGAATTCTGACGATCTTCGAAGTCTGCCCGGGCGCGAGGTCGTTCAGCGCATCTCTCAGTTCGGGTCGCAGGGTCGCAGGGTCGATATTTCCCAGCAGGCCTCCGTCAATACAGGTCGGATCGATCGACTTCTCCGCGGCCAGCACTGCGAAGTCGGCGCCGCTTGCAAGGCGGGCGACTATCTCCTGTGCGCCCGCAGCTGATGACACCACTATCATGCGCACCGGAATGGTATGTGGCGCCTGTGAAAAAAGACTGCAGGTAAGTATCGAAACCGCTGAAGTCAGGAAGGCCAAGGGGATGGCCTTAGTCTTAAGTGTTAAAAGACGTATCAAAGCGAAAACTTACTTTAAGTCGATGGCGAGGGCCTTAACAATAGCCTGAAGGTATTAACAAATAGCCTGATTGCATTACTGAATAGCGGGAAAGCACTAGGTGTTCAGGAACGATTAATCCTCAAACACAGACTCACCA
>JASHPH010000319.1 GCA_030038255.1 Candidatus Sulfotelmatobacter sp.
CGAAGCTGTTCCGCTTTCGTGACCTGAATCAGCCGACCCCGGCGGCGATCACTGCCTACGATTCAAGTTGCCCGATGGGAGGGACATTTCCAAACTGCCCCATTTCCGGTTTCGACTACAATTTTACCAACGTCGCGCGTACTGCCTTCCCCAATTTCTTCTACGTCAACCAAGAGGAGTCAACCGCCAACTCGAACTATAACGCTCTGCAAACCAGCTTCAGGGTCAACGGCTGGCACGGCCTGACCTCCCAGACGAATTTTGTCTGGTCGCACTCGATTGACAACGCCAGCGATCTTGAGGACTTCATTCCGAACGCTGCCCAGCCCAATAACAGTTTCAATACGACTGCCGAGCGGGGCAATTCGAGTTTCGACATTCGCCGCCGTTTCAGCTGGAATCTTGGCTATGCGCTGCCCAAGCGGGGCGGAAACATGGCTAAACTGAAGGATGGATGGGGGGTCGATAGCGCCGTTACCCTGCAGGATGGTCAACCCTTCAGTTTGAATTACAACTTTGAGGGCGACTACTCCGGCGGCGGGGAAGGCTTCGACCGCCCCGACGTAGTGGGCCCGATCCAATACGGAAGTGCCCCGTACAACTTCCTCAACCTGGAGTCATTTTCGGTGCCCTGCACATGGGGCAACACAACAGCACTCACGCCAACCACCCCTATCAGCGCCTCTGGCTTTGGCGACAGTAATTGTCTCGCAGGCACTCGTCATTTCGGAGACCTTCGCCGAAATGCTCTGCGCGCAACCAGTTTCAAGGAATGGAACTTCTCGGTATTCAAGCAAACACCGATCAGCGAGCGGGTTAAGCTGGAGCTTCGCGCAGAGTTCTTCAACATTCTGAATCACCCGAACTTCTCCGATCCCATACTGCCGGCGTATATCGCCGATCCAGGAATTAACGGCATCTCCAATGCTGCGACTGAACCTTGCCCACTAGTACCGTTCGGCCGCGGATGCGGCTCGTACGCATTAAGCGCTACCGGCGACGTCGGCATCGGCAATCCCTTCCTTGGTGGTGGCGGTCCCAGAGGTGTTCAGTTCGTGGGCAAGATCACGTTCTAAAGGCTTTTTTAGTCTCAATTCCGGCCCCTGCTGCGGCAGGGGCTTTTCTTTCGAACGGCGCTGAATTCGGCATGGCACGTTCGTGGTAGGGCTTTGGGAGATCGCGCGGCCTACGCCTTTGGTTACTTCGTTGGCCCCATCGGCCGATGCTACCCTCAGATGTGAATACCCTCCCTATAAAGCTCTGTCCGGAGACACCGATGCGCCGCCACGCTCTTCTTAGCAACGTCATAACCGCTTGCGCTGTTCTACTTGGTTTGTTCCTCACCGCGCCGCTGTACGCCCATCACGTGAAGAAGGGCGAGTCCCAAAGTCTGCCGGTCACGACTGCGAACGACCGCGCTCGCCGGCTCTATGAGCAGGGCATGGAAGATTTCGAGAACTACCACCTGGAGCGCGCCAACGAGGACTGGCGGTCAGCGGTAAAAGAGGACCCGAATCTGGCTGACGCCTGGATCTGGCTCGCGTTCAACAGCAGCAATCCTCAGGAAGTGAGCACGGCTCGCGCCAAGGCCAAGGAACTCGCGAGCAAAATGACCCCGGGCGAACAGCTCATGATCGCCTGGATCGCCAAGGTGCAGGAAGGCGACTTCCTCGGAGGCATCACAGCCATGAACGACATGCTGGAGATGTACCCCCGCGACAAGCACCTGCTGTATCTGGCCGGCAACTGGCTGATGGGAGTAAATGGCCGCGACCAGGCGGAGCACATGTTCGAGAAGGCGCTCGCCATTGACAAGAATTTTCCCGCTGCCCTGAACGATCTCGCTTATGTGTACGCGCGTCGCCGGCAGTTCGACAAGGCTTTTGCGGCCATGGACCACTATGTCGCGCTGCTGCCGCAAGAGCCGAATCCGCAGGATTCTTACGGCGAACTCAAGCGCATGGCGGGCGATTTCGAGAGCGCGCTTTCGCACTACCGCGCCGCGCTCAAGATTGATCCGGATTTTGTGACGTCGCAAGCCGGCCTGGGCGACACGTACGCCTTGATGGGAAACCAGGAGCAGGCGCGGGTTGAATACGATAAGGCCGTCCGTTTTGCTCCCAACGAAGCCGACCGGCTGACTTACAGCATGCAGAAGGCAACGACCTGGGTGCGCGAAGACAAATACGCGGAGGCCGAGAAAGAATTCCTTGAGATCGCTCAGACCGCCCACGCCAAAGAGCAGGATCTGCAGGAAGCTCAGGCCTACCTGCACATGGCGGAATATCAGACAGACGATGGCGCCGCGCTGAAGTATCTGAAACTGGGCGAAGACGCCCTTCACCATCTGACCACCATTTCGGCTTCCGACCGCGACGAAGAGATGTCGCGGCTTCTGCGGACGCGTGCGGTGCGCGCCGCGAGCGCAGGAGATCAGACCCTGGCCGATGAATCGCTGCGGCAGCTCGAAACTTTAGCCAACGGAAACCGCAATCGCGTAATCCAGAGTTCCTACCATGGCGCCGCCGGAGCGCTCCTGATGCAGCAGAAGAAGTACGACGAGGCCATCGCTCATCTGGAAGAAGACCAGGACAATCCGTTCACCATGGAACTCCTGGTGCAGGCCTACTACCAGACCATGCAGACCGACAAACTGCATGAAATGGAGGTCAAGCTCCGCGGCACGAATGTGCCGACCATGGAGCAAGCGCTGGTCGTGCCCGCGGCCCGGGCAAGGCGGCCGAATATCTAGTCCCAGGCTGATCGTCCCACTTTGGCTCCGCTTTATGCTGGGGGCCGGAAACCCTCGTCCAATCCGCGGTATTGGTGTAGAGTAGGTGGGCACTTCGATCGTATGAAGGCCTACACTGAGCGTCGTTCCGGCACCAGAATCGCCGCGCAAGTTCCCACTCGCGTGCGCACCCCTCAAGGTGCGGACCACACTGCCCAAACCCGCGACGTGAGCGCCAACGGCGTGTTCCTCTACACCAAGGCACCCATGGAGAAGGGAACGGACGTGGAACTTGTGCTGATCCTGCCCCCGGAACTGACCTCTGGCGAGAAGTGCTGGGTGTGCTGCCAGGCGACGATCGTGCGGGTGGAGGAAGAGGGGTCGGAGTTTGGCGTGGCCGCGCAAATTCGGCGCATGGACATCATGCCGGAAATGGCGGTGTGATTGGCTCGTCCGGCCCGATTTGCCTGACACTACGGCAAAATGGTGCACAGGGAAAGTCCGATTCAGGACGGATTTTCCCGGTTCGGTTCCCAAAATGTTCACACCTCTAACCCGGCTATCTAGTTCAGGCCCCGTTTTCCCCACCAATCTGTGAAAAAAAGAAAAAAAGGACTTCCCATTGCCCCGACCTCGGTGCAATAATGGCGGCCCTAGAAGTGCTCTGGTAATTCCAGGTTCCAGGTGGGCCCTTAGCATGTGGATCGACAAGCTCGCGGCCGGTGTGGTGCAGGTACAAACACCGATTGGACCGCGATACGTAATGCCATCCTTCATCCAGCGTGTGTATCTGCTCTGGATGTTCCGCAATTTCCCCATTCTTCCGCACGCGGTACTCAGCGTCGGGCAACAACGGCTGATCGACCGGCTGTGCAGCGAGCAGCGTTTTGCCTCGATGGCCTACGCCGATGGCATGGAGGAAGTGCCGCTGATCGGCACGATTGAGCACCGGCCGCCGATTGCGGCAGACCGTTTGCCGCCGCGGCGTCCGGTAGTAAGCGAAAGGGCGCATGGACTGGCTGCCGAAGTGCGTCAACGATCGTAAGGCAATCTCTCAAGAGTTGCTGCTTCGGGCTGGCGACATCAACCTGAGAATCTCAGGCCCAGGTGCGGACTCGTCCCGAGCCCCTCATGTCTTTAACAGCCGGCCGGGGGACGTACAAAGGAAGATACGGCTCGACTACATTGCACCGTGCAGTATCCGTGCTGCTTTTACAACCGCCGCTCCGCCGGAAAGAAAGACGATTCGCTAGGCTGACGCCATCAGGAAATTCATAGAAACTCAAGTTGAGCCGGCACCGATTCGTCGGTAGTGTCTGCAACGCACTTTTCAGCAGCGTCGGGCGATGGGTGCTGTGTCCCTTTGCAAATCCAGTTCCCCACGAACCACTTCTCCGCAGACAGTTGGTCTGGCAGCGTCGGTGCTGCCGATGGCGAGGCATTCGCGGCTGGAATTTCTCCAGCGTTCAGCGCAAAGTGCTGCACAATCTTCCACTCCTCGCCGATCTTGTTCATCACGATCAGGTATTGTCCAAGATGAACGACAGAGCCAACCTACCTCCTCGTTCGCCCTGTCCCGTAGGCGAGATTCACAGAACTCTTCTCAATGCTTGGCTCGATTTGCAGCCTGCTCCCTTGATCCAGTCCCGATTTGACCCACTGCCGAATCTCGTCCCGTCCTTTGAAAGTACCGCCATCGCTCACCAACGTGGCGTCCTCCGCGTACAGTGCCACGACCGCGTCCACGTCGTTCGCGTTGTACGCTCTAAGGAATTCCTGCCTCACCTGCACACCCGGTTCGGGATTTGACGGTAGCTTCGTACCCGGCTGCTGTGCCCACGTGTTCAAGCTGAATATCAGCAATAGCAGTGCTACGTTCCTCATCTGTTCATCTCCAATGCCGTTCGACCGCCCGTTCCGGTATCGCTCGGCTTTTATCAACCGCAGTGGGCGATCAGGTAACGACCGCCTCCTCAGCGAGAAAGGTCCTCGGCCCTTGCCTGAACTCCTTCCTTTCGACGAGGACAATCACAATCGCGACTGCTAGGAACGCTCCCGTGATAATGCACTTTGTGAATTGCTCGATGTTGAAACCTTCAGCGACGGCGTCGTACATGCAATGGAACACTATCGCCGCAAGGATTAGACGGTTGTGCTTGTAATAGAGCCAGTTAGCGACCACGGCTAACGGAATGTGGCTCACAAAGAAATTGGTCACGTAGATCGGGCTCATCAGCCAAAGATCGTGCTGGTAGGTGTGGTTGATGAAAAACATGGGCGTGTGCCAGAGTGCCCACAGCACGCCGAACAGAATTGTCGAGTTGAACATTCCGAGCTTGCTTCGCAGGGCGTCCATGCCGTATCCACGCCAGCCCAGTTCCTCAAGCGCCGGGCCTACAAACATGAACGGTATCCACGCGAGCACGGGCGGAACAAGGGTCAGTTGGCTGGCTGGCCTACCGAAGCATTCTGAGATTAAGACTGATACGTAAGAAACGCACGGCGGGAGTAACAGCGTGATCGGGAGATAGGGCAAGCTGAATCTGCGGGGGTCAACTAGCCTGTCGAGGAAGTCGTGTTTCACGGCTTGGCTCTTAGACCTCCACGTGAAAACGAGTGCGCTCACGAACGGGCCGAATCCGCCCAAGGAAAAGAATGTGTAACTGTACGCAACCATCCCCTTTTGGTAGCTGTAATACGCCGCCGCAATCCAAGGAATCCATGTCAGGGCATAGGTTAGGAGAAAGAATTGCGCGGGCTTGT
>JASHPH010000028.1 GCA_030038255.1 Candidatus Sulfotelmatobacter sp.
GGGCGTGAGAACGCCGAGAGAGTCGACGTCGAAGACGCGGCCGTTCGACCAGAGACGGATTTTTTGTCCCTTGCGCAGCGTGCCCTGGAAGACGCGGGTAAGGACGATGACGCCGCGGTAGGAATCGAACCAGGAGTCGAAAATCAGCGCCTGGAGCCGGTTTTCGGGCGAGCCTTTGGGCGGAGGAATGCGCTTGACGATGGCTTCGAGGACGTCGGGAACGCCTTGGCCGGTTTTGGCGCTGATGAGAACGGCGTCGGAGGCGTCGAGGCCGACGCCGGATTCGATCATCTCTTTGGTGCGCGGGATGTCGGCGGATTGGAGATCAATCTTGTTGATGACGGGAATGATTTCGAGGCCGTGATTGATGGCGAGATAGGAGTTGGCGAGCGTTTGCGCTTCGACGCCCTGGGAGGCGTCGACGACTAGGAGTGCGCCTTCGCAGGACGCGAGGGAGCGCGAGACTTCGTAGGAGAAATCGACGTGGCCGGGGGTGTCGATGAGATTGAGCTGATAGATTTCGCCGTCGCGGGCGGTGTACATCATGCGGACGGCGTGGGCTTTGATGGTGATGCCGCGCTCGCGCTCGAGATCCATGGAATCGAGGACCTGGGCCTGCATTTCGCGCGCGGTGAGGGCTCCAGTGAGCTCGAGGAGCCGGTCGGCCAGCGTGGATTTGCCGTGGTCGATGTGCGCGATGATCGCGAAGTTGCGGATGTGAAGGGGGTCCATGGGAGCGGGTAACACTTGATTCTAGCAGGGACGGAGGAGTGCCCTATGCGGGAAACACAGGGTCCCTCGACTCGGCAGAAGGCGCCTCGCTCGGGATGACAGGAATGTGAAGATCCGTGCGGGCGCTAGAATCAAATTTCTCATGCTCGTGCTCGCTTCGGCTTCGCCGCGAAGGCAGGAACTTCTGCGCAACGCAGGGATTTCGTTTGTCGTCGAGGCGGCGGATATTGACGAGACACCCCTGGAGGGCGAATCGGCGGGTGTGTGTGCGGAGCGGCTGGCGCGGGAGAAGGCGCTGGCGGTGTGGCGGAAGCGTCCGCAGGATGTGGTGCTGGGAGCGGATACGGTGGTCGTGGTGGATGGGAGGATTTTGGGCAAGCCGGCGGATGGGGAGGACGCAGCGCGCATGCTGCGGATGCTGTCGGGGCGCGTGCATGAGGTGATTACGGGAGTGTGCGTGGTGGGTGCGGTGAAATCCCCACTTCTGGCAGAACCGGCCAGAAGTGGGGCACCCCAGATCAGGGTCGGATCGGAGACTACACAGGTCACAATGAGTGAGATCTCAGACGACGAAATTCGCGAGTACGTGGCGACGGGTGAACCGATGGACAAGGCAGGAGCGTATGCGATTCAGGGCGGGGCGTCGCGGTGGATTCTGCGGATTGAAGGTGACTACAGCAACGTAGTGGGATTGCCGGTGGAGCTGGTGCGGAGGATGCTCAAGGAAGTAAAGCAGGTTTGATCGGGCGAGGGCTGACCGTCAGGATTTCTTGGCTTCACTTTCTGGCTTCACTTTTTCTCTTCGGTCTTTGTTTCGGTTTGTCCTTCCTTTTTTCCTTCTTCGCCTTCCTTCATGGCGGACTTGAAGTTGCGGATGCCTTCGCCCAGGCCTTTGCCGAGAGATCCCAACTTGGATGGGCCAAACAGGAGCAGAGCGATGGCAAGCACCAGTAACCAATGCCAAATCGACAATTCACCCATAGCTCCTCCCTTGGTTGCGCCGCCAGTATTAGCCTGACGACGTATCTAGTAAAAATTTTAGGCTACAGAGGGCGGTGAGTCAAAAAGCGGGTGTGTCGTCCCCACGGGACTCGTTCGGTGTTGCAACTCGGACCCGGCACTGCCGTGCCGGGCTTTCACATCGCGCCCCGTTCGACTCCCCCTCGCGGTGCTCGGGCTCGCTCAGGGCAGGCTGCTGCGCGGCTGAAGTTGGGGCGGGCCAGACAGTCGCCGCTTTCCTCCGGAAGTCGCTTACCAATTCGGGGCGCACGGGTCTATCGTTAGAAGCAGAGTCTTCCGGAGCGATTCGACATGCACAAAATACGTCGGGCACTTATTGCGCTGGTACTTGTTGTCGCCGGTGCGGCCTTCGTTTTTTCGCAAGGCGCAGCTCAGGCTCCGACAGTTTCGGCAGGCCAGCAACGAAAAACCAGCGAGCCGTACGCGGGCGACCTGACGATTTTTGATTCGCCGGGACGCGACGAGCGGCTGCAGATTAACCGGGTGATGGACATTCTCGGGATTGTGCCGGGAAAGTCGGTGGCGGACATTGGCGCGGGATCGGGGTGGTTCACAGTGCGGGCCGCGCGACGCGTGGGCGAAGGCGGGGTGGTGTATGCGGTGGACATCAATCCAGAGGCGATCCAGTACATCGAAAAGCGAGTCAAGGATGAACACCTTTCGAATGCGAAGACGATCCTGAGCCAGCCGGATGATCCGCAGTTGCCGGCGGATTCTGTCGATGCTGTTCTGCTGCTGAAGACGTATCACGAGGTGGCGCGGCCGGTGGTGCTGCTGCGGAATCTGCGGGCGGCGCTGCGATCGGGGGCGAAGGTCGGGATCATCGATCGCAACGGAAATGGCGAGAATCACGGCGTCGGGAGCGAGGTGGTGATCCGCGAGGCGAAGCAGGCCGGCTACCGGCTGCTGGAGAAGTACGACTTCGTAAAGCCCGACAAGATGGATTATTTCTTGGTCTTCACGGCCGCACCTTAACTTCTTCCACCGCGGACCACGAGGTGCGGGTGAGGTCGGCGAAGAGGGGAAGGTCGGCGTCGGAGGCGGCGCCTTGCGGGCTCGCCCAGGCGGCCTCCATGGCTTCCCAGTTGTCGAAATAGAGTTCGACGATGGCGTCCCATTCGGGATTGCGCGTGGGATCGGGGAGGACGTAGTTCTGCGTGTACTTTCTGAGGCCGGGGAGATTCAGGGCCAGAGGTTTGTGAACTTGCTCGAGATGGTGGCGGAATTGGCCGTGAGTGAAATCGGGGCGGCGGTAGAGGACGACCATGAATTTGAGCATGGCTCTTTCGCCCTTTCAGGGCTTGTTACGTTTCTGGACTGGCTACCCACGGCTTGCGCCGTGGGCTGTATTCTCGCGCCGCTTCGCGGCTACGGCAATCAAATGGTCTCGATCAGGCCGGCCAGAAGCAGGGCGCGGCGCGGCAATTCCGAGATCAGGATGTGTTCGTGCATGGCGTGCGCGCCGGCGCCGACGCCGCCGAGACCGTCGAGCGTAGGAATGCCGAGATTGGCGGTGAAGTTTCCGTCGGAGCCGCCGCCGACGGCGGCCTCTCCGAGTTTCCAATTAATTTCGCGGGCGATGGCTTTTGCTTTTTTGTAGAGCGCGGCCACGCCGGCGGTGCGCTCCATGGGCATGCGGTTGACTCCGCCTTTGATCGAGAGCTGGCAGCGCTTGTCGAACGGTTTCAGGGCGCGGAGTTTGCGGTCGAGGGCAACGGCTTGCCGGGCCTGCTTAATGCGCACGTCGATTTCGACGACGGCGTGGGCAGCGATGACGTTGGTGCGCGTGCCGCCGCGAATGACTCCGGGATTGACGCAGAGGCCGTGGCGCAGGTCGTTCAGTTTCGAGATGCGAGTGATCTGGCGGGCGAGTTCGAGGACGGCGCTGTGTCCTTTGCCGGGATCGAGGCCAGCGTGGGCGGCGACGCCTTTGACGGTCAGCGTGTAATCTCCGACGCCTTTGCGGGCGGTTTTTACGGCGCCGTGAGGACCGGCGGCGGGCTCGACCACGAGAACGGCGGCGGATTTTTTCGCCAGTGCTTCGGTGATGGGGCGGGAGGAACTGCTGCCGACTTCTTCGTCGGAAACCAGAAAGACGGTGACGGGGCGGGGCAGGCGGGAGTGCCAGGTTTGCAGAGCTTCGATCGCGAAAAGCATGAGCGCGAGGCCGGATTTCATGTCGAGGACGCCGGGACCGTACAGGCGGTCGTCGGTGACGTGGCAGGGCATGTTGGGGAGCGTGCCGAGCGGGTAGACGGTGTCGAAATGGCCGAGCAGCAGGACGGGCTTGGCGTTTGCGCCGGCGGCGTTCGCGGGGAAGTCGATCTGGAGGTTGTCACCGTAATCGGAGGCGTGATGAATCTGAACTTCGCCCCCGAGCGATTGAAATCTTTCGGCCAGCACGGCACCCATGCGGTCGGCGGCGGGCTTGTTGTCGCTGGGAGATTCGATTTCGGCGAAGTCGGAGATGGTTTGGATGAGGGCGTCCTGGCGGGCTTCGAAGTGGCGAAGGCGGTCGCGCCAGGGGTTGGTGGATTTGTCGTTAGAACTGGTTTTTTTTGGTGACATGTTTTCCAGCGAAGTCTCTTCAACGAGCCGTGTTCCCATCCTGTCTCCGCAAAAGGCGCGGAGACAAGGGTGGGGCAACCAAGCACATTAGTTGCGATATAAGGATGCTCGCGTCGCGCTTAATTGTCATCCCGCCGAGCGGGATGACGCGCGGTCGCTCGCCCGGGTCCTTCGCTCGGCAAGCTTCATTTAGTAAAAGCCGGCCTCGCTCAGGATGACAACCCATCGCCATTCAGGAACAAGGCGTACAGTATAATCTTCAAGCCGTTTGAGAAGAATCAATGACTGAGAGCACTCCAGCTGTGACGGAAACTCCGCTTGGGGCGAAGACGGGTTTCGACATCCACGAGATTCTAAAGATTTTGCCGCACCGCTATCCGCTGTTGCTGGTGGACCGCGTGCTGGAGCTGAAGCGCAAGGAACGTATTGTCGCGATCAAGAACGTTACCATCAACGAGCCATTCTTTAACGGACATTTTCCCGGGCTGCCCATTATGCCGGGCGTGTTGATCGTGGAAGCGATTGCGCAGGCCGGAGGCGCGCTGCTGCTGACCGAGGTGGAAAACCGCGACGACAAGGTGATGGTGTTTACCGGAATCGACCGCGCGAAATTCCGCAGGCCGGTGGGTCCGGGCGACCAATTGCGGCTGGAAGTGGAAGTGAAAGGCTGGCGCGCTGTGCCGGGCATGACTGCGGCGAAAATGCAGGGTTATGCGTTTGTCGGGACGCGGCGCGTGGCGGAGGCGATTGTGTCGTGCCAGCTGATTGAGAGCTCGCGCGGGCGCGGGTCGAGTGACAGGGACGAAGAATAAGGAAGCGAGCCAACCGCGCGATGAGTGCGTCGCACAGGACGCGACGCAACGCGTGGCTCGCCCAGATCCTTCGCGAGACAAGCTTCATTGGGCAAAAGCTGGCTTCGCTCAGGATGACATGCTAATTTCACCGCCGAGGACGCAGAGTACGCCGAGAAAATCTTGATTTTCTTTTCTGATCGGCAATTCCTTCCATGAATAGACATCCCACGGCAATCATTGATCCGGGCGCGAAGGTTCCGGTCTCGTGCCGGGTGGGGCCGTATTGCGTGATTGGGGCGGAGGTTGAGCTGGGCGAGAACTGCCGGCTGATTTCGCATGTGGCGATGGAGGGGCCGACGAGGATTGGCGCGGACAATGTTTTCTCTCCGTTCGCGGCGATCGGGATGGCTCCGCAGGATGTGACGTACAAGGGTGAGCCGACGCGGCTGGAGATCGGCGAGCACAACGAGATTCGCGAGTGCGTGACCATCAATCGCGGGACGGTGAAGGGCGGCGGGGTCACGAAAGTTGGCAGCCACCTGCTGATCATGGCGTACACGCACATCGGGCACGATTGCGTGATCGGCGATCACGCCATGCTGGTGAATGGCGCGACGCTGGGCGGGCACGTGACGGTGGAGGAGTGGGCGGTGGTGGGGGCGCTGTGCCCGGTGCATCAGTATGTGAGGATCGGGGCGCATGCGTATATCGGCGGAGGGACGACGATTACGCAGGACGTGCTGCCGTTCTCGATGACCTCGGCGGCGCGGGAGACGCATGCCTACCTGCTGAATAAAGTCGGACTGCAGCGGCGCGGATTTTCGAAGGAGCGGATTGCGAAGCTGCATCATGCGTACAAGATTCTGCTGGCTTCGAAGATGAACACCTCGCAGGCGCTGGAGCGGCTGAAGTCGGAGGCGGATCGCGGGGAGGATGTGGAGATGCTGATCCGGTTCATTGAGAGTTCGGAGCGGGGAGTGATTAAGTAGGCGGGCGGCGGGCGTTCACCCTACTCCTGGGGAGATGCGCTACCGGCAGAGCGAAACGACATCTTGATACTCCGTTTTACCTCGTCAAGTCCAGACTGGCTGCCGTTCATGAACAACAATGTCACCCAGTAGCCGTTATCTTCGGTGAATACCACAGAGGTCAAAACATCGCGGGGCTGCGTACTGCCCCGCATATTTGCCTTAAACGCGCTTGAAAGGTCAACCAGCAGCCGATTCTGCCGCGTGTATGCCTTGATCGTATTCTGTCCTTTGCCGATGAATGGCGTCCCAGAAAGCGACTTTGTAATCTCTGCCCCCAACTGGCGGATTGCGTCGCCGTCGTCCGCGGAGGTCGGCATGCGTATGCCGGGGAGGCATCCGGAGTCGTAAGCCATAATCGCGACCATCGGGTTCACATCGTCGGTCTTGGTGCCCTCCGGATATTGCGTCGCCAGGAGCAATGTTCGGCTGCATTCTGCGACGACCGCGTGCTCGCGGGCCGCGTCTGGGTCATTCCCGTACGCAAACTGATGACCAGCTTCTCTAACCTTTTCCTGTGTCCCCCTGTCGGCCACGACCCAGCCGGGCGGAAACTGAAAAGAGAGATCTAGAGTATCGTTCGTATACGTATTGCCTGATACGACCCCGAGCTCTAGCTGTTCAATATGAGCGGGGCACGGAGTGTCGGCACCGGCGGAGGGGAAGGGCTTGCTGTCTGGCCCGGCAATTTCCCGGGCGTTTACCGGATCGAAGAATTCGATTCGTGCGATGCTCTCCCTGAGCTTCGCAGTCAGCTTCTTATCAAACGATTCGACATTGAACTGAAGAATGTAGCCGAGTGCTTGCGTGGAGAACGCCAAATGGTGTTCTGTACCTTCAGGTACTTTGTCCTCGACCTCGCTCGTCCAAAACTCCCGTCCGCCAATTTCGATCTTTGTCGGATTGGCCTCCTTTGGGCCGCTGGCAGCCCTGTGCAGGTCCTCAGGGTCTGTTGATTTCTTGGCAGTAACAAACAACACAGTTAGTTTGGGCCTGAGCGGGCCTATAGCGGCTGTCGTGTAGGTTTGGAGGCCAAACAGGAAGTAGTGGCATGTCTCCTGCCTGAACGAGATTCGATAGTCGTTAAATGCTAAGTCGCGCGGAAGCGGCAGGGAGAACCCAAAGAAAGGATTCGTGTACTTCGATTTGGAGACAAAACCGCTCCCTGGATTCGCCCCGACGGCAGAAGATGGAGAGCTCAGTTGCGCGGCCGCATTTATAAGGGACATCGAAAGCAGTAGCGAGAGCCAGAGGGCGCGACGCATGGGGTTACCACGACACACGGATTGTAGCTCTCCACGCCTCACGACCATAGTCAATTTGTTTCCTTCTTATCCAGTAGTTTCTCCATCTCGTCCATCACGCGGTTCATCTTTTTGACCGTCAGTTCGAGAGGTTCGTCGGTGATCATGTCGACGCCGGCGTCTTTGAGCAGGTCGATGGGATATCTCGATCTTCCGGCGGAAATAAATTTCAGGTAACGCTCGGTGGCTCCGGGTTGGCGGGCGAGAACCTTCTCCGACAGCGCGGAGCATGCGGTGAACGAGGTCGCGTACTGGAAGACGTAGAAGGCGCTGTAGAAGTGGGGGATCATCGCCCATTCGTTGGCGACGTAATCGTCGACGATGCAGACGCCCTGATCGTGCCCGTAGTAGCGGCGGACGATTTCGCTGTAGAGCTTCGAGAGTTCGTCGCCGGTGAGGGGCTGGCCTTTCTCGACCATTTCGTGCATGCGCAGCTCGAATTCGGCGAACTGGGTTTGGCGGAAGACGGTACCCTTGACGCTTTCGAGATAGTTGCCGAGCAGGGAGAGGCGCGTCGAGTCGTCTTTGATCTGGCGGAGCATGTAGTCGAGCAGGAGCGCTTCGTTGAAGGTGGAGGCGACTTCGGCGACGAAGGTTGTATAAGACGACAGCGGGTAGGGCTGGGTTTTGTTGGAGAAATAACTGTGCATGGTGTGGCCAAGTTCGTGGGCCAGCGTGCTCATGTCGTCGTACTTGCCGTTGTAGTTGAGCAGCATGTAGGGGTGAACGTCGTAGGCGGCGCCGTTGGAGTAGGCGCCGGCGTGCTTGCCTTCGGTGGGATACATGTCGATCCAGCGCTCGGTGAAGGAACGTTTGGCGCCGGCGGAATATTCGGGGCCGAGCGGGGCCAGGGCTGCGAGGATGTTGCGCTCGGCAGCGTCGACGGGATAGCTGAGGTTGACCGATGCGACGAGGGGAGCGTAGAGGTCGTAGTAATGAAGCTCGGTCACTGCGAGCATGCGGCGGCGCAGTTTCAGGTAGCGATGAAAGCTCGCTAGATTGCGATTGACTCCTTCGACCAGGCGCGAATAGACGGAGACTGGAATGTTTGGGCCGTCGAGGGAGGCTTGGAGAGAAGTTTCGTATTTGCGGGCGTGGGCGTAGAAGACAGAGGTTTGCACGTTGGAGTTCGTCATGGAGCCGATGGTGGCGCGATATTTTCCCAGCGCGGTGAAGAAGGCTTCCATGACTTTCTGGCGGTCTTCACGTGTGGTCGAGGCGCGGTGGAGCGCGAAGGCGGCCTTGTCGAGCCGGGCGGTCTTGCCGTCGCTGAGAGTGACGGAAGGATAAGGAAAATCGGCGTCGGTGAAGATGCCGAAAACGCTGGACGGGCCGCTGGCCATGACCGAGGAAGCGGCCAGAAGTTTTTCTTCGGCGTTCGAGAGCGTGTGGGCGCGGCGGCGGGCGATGTCGTCGAGGTACTGGCGGTAGATGTCGAGGCGCGGCTCCTCGGCGATGAAGCGCGCGATGGTGGCGTTGTCCATTTGGAGAATTTCGGGTTCGATGAAGGCGGATTCGGTGCCGAGAGTGGCGGAGAGCTGGATCATTTCCTGCTGCATGCCTTGGTAAGTGCTGACGCGGGTGTCCTGGTCGGACATCATGCTGGCGTAGACGTAGAGGCGCGTGAGTTCTTTGTCGAAGTGGCTTTGGGTTTCGAGCGCGTCGGCGAGGCGGTTGGCGGAGGATGCCAGCGCGCCCTGAAACTCGCGGAGCTTGGGCAGTTCGGCGGCGAGTCTGTCTTTTTCCGTGCGCCAGGCCTGGTCGGAGGGATAGATGGGTGTGAGATCCCATTTGTACTCGTCGGGGATTTTGCTGCGATCGCGCTCCTGAGTCGGTGGAACGAGAGTGGCCGCTCCGCGGAGAAAAATGTTGCGAGGGAGGCGGCGGAGAACGGTAGGGAGTTCAGTCGGCATGGGTGATGCTCCTTGGCGGTTGGAAGAGTTGTTAAGGATGCTCGCGTCGCGCTCAATTGTCATCCCGCTTGCGCGGGATGACGCTCGCTCGCCCAAGTCCTTCGCTCAGCAGGCTTCATTCAATAAAAGCCGGCTTCGCTCAGGATGACAAAGAAACTGCATTGCTAATCGGAAATAGATTGTAATGTGCGCGTGAAGTTTTTGAACGTCGAATGCTAGACTGGCGTGCGCTCGACATTCTTGACTTTTATTCATGAATCCGAAGGAAAAGCTCGGACTGATCGCCGGCAATGGCAAGTTTCCCTTTCTTGTGCTCGATGCGGCGCGGGCGCAGGGATACGACGTGGTGGTGGCAGCGATCAAGGAAGAGACGTTTCCGGAGATTGAACAGCATGGGGCGGCGGCGGTGTACTGGCTTTCGCTGGGCGAGTTGTCGCGGCTGATTGAAACTTTTCAGCGCGAGGGCGTGCGGCGCGCGGTGATGGCCGGGCAAGTGAAGCATGCGCAGATTTTTTCGAGCATCCGGCCGGACTGGCGGCTGGCGAAACTTTTGCTGTCGCTGACGACGCGGAATACGGATTCGCTTCTGGGTGCGGTGGCGAAGGTTCTGGCGGATGAGGGCATCACGCTGGAGAAATCGACTTGGCTGCTGGAGCCGTTGCTGGTGAAGGCGGGCGTGCTGACGAAACGCGGGCCGACAGAGCAGGAGCGGTTGAGCATTGATTACGGGCGCAACGTGGCGCGGCAGGTGGCGCAGCACGATATCGGACAGACGGTGGTGGTGGCGGAATTGGCGTGTGTGGCGGTGGAGGCGATGGAAGGGACCGACGCGACGATCGAGCGCGCGGGGCAGATCATGCGGGCACTGCAGGGTGAAGCTTCGACGCTGAGCCGGGCGCTGACAGTGGTGAAGATCGCGAAGCCGAACCAGGATATGCGGTTCGATGTTCCGGTGGTGGGTGTGAAGACGATTGAGGTGATGCGGGCTGCGGGGGCGACCTGCCTGGCGCTGGATGCGGGCAAGTGCCTGCTGCTCGATGGGCAGAAGGTGGTTGAGGCGGCGGATGCGGCGGGGATTGTGATTGTCGCTGAGGCTTAGTTTTGCTTAGTGAGACTCAAAATCCCCACTTCTCGCGCAGAGAACGCGCGAGAAATGGGGCACCCGGCGCAAGTGGGGTAATCGCAATTGCTCTTCGAGAATCGAATACGAAGGTATGAAGACTTCGACAAAAATGGCGGAAGCTGCGCGGATTGCGGATCAGTTGCGTCGGGCATTTGAGGGCGACGCGTGGCACGGGCCGGCGCTGCTTGAACTGCTGGAGGATGTGGATGCCGCGACCGCGGCAGCGAGGCCAATCCCTGATGTCCACAGCATCTGGGAACTCGTGCTGCACATTGAGGCGTGGGATGGGGCGGCGATCAAGCGGCTGAGCGGGAAGAAGGCGCAGTTGAAGGGCAAGAAGAATTTTCCGCCCGTGCCCAAGGCGACGGAAGCGGCGTGGCGCGAGGCCGTTGCGCACGCGAAACGCACGCATGAGACGCTGGTCAGGACGGTGGCGGGGTTGAGCGAGAAGCGGTTGCGAGACCGATGCCCGGGGAAGAAATACGACTTCTATCATTTGCTGCATGGGGTGGCGCAGCATGAGCTGTATCACGCGGGTCAGATTGCGATTTTGAAGAAGGCGTTGCCCGGATAACGGGGACGAGCGATGCCCCTCAGGGGCTAAAGCCCTCAGTCAAACTGCAACGTAATCGCAGCGCTAAAGCGCTGCGACGCCCCAAAACTCGATTGTTTCTGAATGTCAGGGTATTCAGACACTATCAAAGCTTGCTATCCAGATGCTCTTTGCCGCGATTCCGTTTACAATTTGTTTCCGGCAACCGGCCAACGAGAATCTGTCCTGCCAGCGCAAAAGCAGCCGCCGCAAAATCTGTCTTCTCAGAATCCGCGAGAGCAAAATCCACCAGTGCAGAATCCGTCAGCGAAAAATCCCATCTATGTTGCCGTGGTAGGCGTCGGTGTTTTCGGACGCAATCATGCGCGAGTCTACAAGGAACTGGAACAGCAAGGCGAGGGCGTGCATCTGCTGGGGGTGGTCGATTCGGACGTAACCCGGGCGGACGCGGTCGCGCGCGAGTTCGGCTGCAAGGCGTTCGGGTCGGTGGAGCAGATGCTGACCACGCACAGTGAGGTGCAGGCGGCGACAGTCGCCGTGCCGACGGTGCATCACCTTGCTGTCGCGCGGCAGTTGATGAAGGCAGGCGTGGACGTGCTGATCGAGAAGCCGCTCGCGGCGACGCTGGCGGAGGCGGACGAACTGGTTGCGCTGGCCGCGGCGAACAAACGAATTGCGCAGGTCGGACATCTGGAGCGCTTCAATCCAGCGGTACGGGCGACGCTGCCGCTGCTGACGCAGCCCATGTTCTTTGAAGTGCACCGGTTGAGCGTGTTCACGCCGCGGTCGCTCGATGTGGATGTGGTGCTCGACCTGATGATTCACGATCTCGACATTGTGCTGGCGTTCGCGAACTCGGCGGTGAAGGAAGTGCGCGCGGTGGGGCTGCCGATTTTGTCGGGGAAAGTGGACATTGCGAATGTGCGGCTGGAACTGGAGTCGGGCTGCATTGCGAATTTCACCGCCAGCCGGGTTTCGACCGAGCGGGTGCGCAAGCTGCGCTTCTTTCAGCCGCGGCAGTATGTTTCGATCGATTACGGACGGCAGGAAGTGCTGGTGTTTACCGTTGGCAAGGATGGGGCGGTGGCGGGGACGCCGTCGGTGAATCCGCAGATCGGAGTGGCGAAGCCGGCGGTGGCGTCGGAGGAGCCGTTGCATGCGGAGTTGAAGTCGTTTCTGCAGGCCGTGCGGCAGAGGTCGACGCCGGTGGTTCCGCTGGAGGATGGGCGGCGGGCACTCGGGCTGGCGCTGGAGATCGTGGCGGCGATCCGGGAGCATGGGAAGAAGGTGGATTTGGCGGGAATGGCAAGGTAGGGTTGTGCCGTCCCTACGGACTGGTTCATTTTTTCTTGCGGCTACCCCGCCCGCCGTGCCGGACTTTCCCGTTCCGCCGCTGCGCGGCTCCCCGAGTCGTCGCGCGTAGCGCCCTCCTCGAGTATCACGGCAGGCAGCAGATTTCGCGCTCCTCTCGGAATGCCAAACTAGAACTCGCGGCAAACAGGTTATTCGTTTCTACCTGAACGTTCCGGGTCCCTAAGACCATTCTTTACATTTGTTTACATGCCGAAGTCTGGCTCGCATCTGGATGAGCGGAATGGCGGGAAAGATGCGAGAATAAAGACAAGTGAGCTGTGACGCGCTCGGTACGGCACGCGTGGCTTCCGACAAGGCCGGATGCAACACGCGAGTGTATCTTCGTGTCTAATGAGCAGCGCACACAGAAGAGCTTCATTTGAACCTATTAGCCAAACGGACACCATAGACCCAGCCCATGCCGATCAGCCAGATTCCATTCCAGGATCCGGTCGCGCCGCCTGAGAAGCCGCAACCGGAGCAGCTCGCGCTGTATGACAGCGTCGAGTGGGAGACGGCTTATCAGGAGTTCGATGCACGTGTTCCGCACCTGCTGATCCAGCTGCAGGACGATCTGGAGAGGTCGCGGCGGCGAGAGGCGGCGTGGATTTCGATCATCGTGCACCTGCTGATTTTCATTGCGTTGTGGAATTTCAAGGTCATTCAGAAATATGTCTGGCCCCCGGTGGTGGTGACGCACTCAGATGCATTCAAGGATCAGAATGTGACGGTGCTGGCCATGCCGCCGGATGCGGAGAAGCTGACGCGCAAGCCGAAGACGAACATTTTGTCGGACAAAGATCGCATTGCGATGTCGCGGCATGCGCAGCTCGATCCGAAGGAGTTGCGGAAGATTCTGCAGACGCCGCCTCCGGGAATGCCTGGGCTGAGCGGGCCGCCGGCGGCGCAGCCAGCGCCGCAGCAGCAGGCTACGGCACAGAACCAGGCTCCGCAGCCCCAGCAAGGGCAGCCGTCAGCGTCGCGGCCGCAGTTTGAGACGAACCAGACGGCGCAGTTGCAGATGCCGCCGCAGCGTCAGAACAATTCGTTCAGCAAATATATGGGGCAGATGAGCGCGGGGTCTGCGATTCAGCAGGCCACTGCAGCAGCGGCGGCACGGCGGGGTGCGGGAGGGCAGGAAGGTTATTTCGGCGTTAACAGCGGCGCGCGCGGGACGGAAGCAGGCAGCCTGGAAATCCTCAGCGACACGATGGGCGTGGATTTCGCTCCCTACTTGGAGCGCATTCGGCTCGAGATCTTGAGGCACTGGTATGAAGTGCTGCCTGAGTCGGTGTATCCGCCGATCCTGAAAAAAGGGAAGCTGGCGATCGAGTTTGCCATTTTGCAAGACGGCAGTGTGGCGGGAATGAGGCTGGCGGCTACGTCGGATGACCCGGCGTTGGATCGGGCAGCGTGGGGTGGCATCCAGGGATCGAATCCATTTCCGCCGTTGCCGGATGAGTTTACCAAGCAAGGCGGAAAGTACCTGCAGCTGCGGTGCATCTTCTTCTACAACCTGAGCGAGAAAGATCTGCAGTAGCGGCATCTCGATGCGGGCGGTGTTGTTTGGGGGCGTAGTGTCGTCCCTACGGGACTCGGTTATTTCCTTTGATGCTTACCCGGCACTGCCGTGCCGGGCTTTCATGTTCCGCCGCGAAGCGGCTGGGGCGGGGCGCAACTCGGTTATTTCTCTTGCGGCGAGCGGCGCGGCTGAAGCCGCGCCCTTTCAAAGTCAAGGCAGGCCTTAGGAACCGCTCTCGACAGTAGATGTCCCACCCTAAGCGCAAAGAACGCGCTTAGGATGGGGCACCCTCAGCTTCATCACCACACGCTGCAGCGGTTGGGGTTCGCCATGGGTGAGCCGGCCTTGCAGTGAAAGGCCTCCTGAAATTGGGGCATGTTCGAGACGACGCCGTTGGTTCGGTATTTTTCGGGTGAGTGCGGATCGACAGTGGCGCGCACGCGCTTGGTTTCGTCGCGGGTCTGGCCGCACCAGCTCTGTCCGTAGCCGACGAAGAAACGCTGCTCGGGCGTGAGGCCCTCGATGGGTTCCAGCTTTTGGCCTTTCGTGTCGGCCTGCCACGCCATGTAGGCGAGGATGAGGCCGCCGAGGTCGGCGACGTCTTCGCCGAGGGTCAACTTGCCGTTGATCTTGATGTCGTCGATGATCACGTAGTTGGAATACTGGTCGGAGATGCACTTGGCGCGCTTCTCGAATTCTTTTCCATCTTCTTCGGTCCACCAGTCGCGCAGGTTGCCATTGGCGTCGAACTTACGGCCTTCATCGTCGAAGCCGTGGGTGAGCTCGTGGCCGATGGTCCCGCCGGTGTCGCCGTAGTTGGGAGCGGCGTCGGAGTTGAGATCGAAGGCGGGCGGCTGCAACACGCCGGCGGGAAAGTTGATGTCGTTCGTCTGGTCGTTGTAGTAGGCGTCGACGGTCGGCGCAGTCATGTACCACTCACCGCGATCGACGGGCTTGCCGATCTTGGCGAGATCGCGATTGAATTCGAACTGGCGGGCGCGCTCGACGTTGCCCAGTTCGTCGCCGCGGATGATTTCGAGCTTTGAGTAGTCGCGCCACTTGTCCGGATAGCCGATTTTGTTGGCCATTTTGTGCAGTTTCTCGAGGGCCTGCTGTTTGGTGGCGGGGGACATCCAGGTGAGCGAGTTGATGTCCTGCTCCATCGCGGCTTCGATTTCTTTCACCATCTTGAGCGCGGCCTGCTTGGCTTCGGCGCTGAAGTATTTTTCGACGTAGGCCTGGCCGAGAGCTTCGCCTAGATTGTCGTCGATTTCTTCTGTGCAGCGCTTCCAGCGCGGCTTGAGCTCTTCCTGCCCGAGCAGGGTTTTGCCAAAGAAGGCGAAGTTTTCGTTCACGAATGCTGAAGAAAGATGGGGCGCATCGGCGTGGACCAGGCGCCAGCGCAAGTAAGTTTTCCAATCGGCGAGGGATTCCTGGCGCAGCCCGTCGTTCATCGCGGTGAAGAAGCCGGGTGAGGCGACGTTGAGCGACTGGAGCGAAGGCGTTCCGACCTTGGCGAAATAAACCTGCCACTGGAATTCGGGGGCCATCTTTTCGAAATCCGCGGTGGCCATCTTGTGGTCGAGATTCTTGGGATCACGGCGAGCGACGCGCGTCATGGAGCCCTTCGCGAGCGCCGTCTCGATGCGCATCACGGTTTGCGCTTCGGCGGCGGCGGTGTCGGGCTTGTCGCCGAGCAGTTCGAACATCTTCTGCACGTGCGCGACGTACTTGTCGCGCAACTCCTTCGACTTGGCATCTTCTTTGGTGTAGTAGTCGCGGTCGGGAAGGCCGAGACCGCCCTGATCGACGTTGGCAATGACCTGAGTGGCGTCGCGGTAGTCCTGGTGCGATTCGAAGTGAAAGATGACGTTGTCGTAGGTCATGGACGCGGCGATGTCGGCGAGATCGGCCTTGGAGCTGAGTTTGGCGATCCGGTCGAGTGTGGGCTGAATCGGCGCGGCGCCCTTGGCCTCGATGGCTTTTTCGTCGGTGCAGGAGGCGTAGTAGTCGCCAATTTTCTGCGTGACGGCGTTGCGACCGGGATCGGGCGCGGCAGCGGCTTCGAGAATGCCGCGCAGGCGGGCACGGTTCTCGTCTTCCATCTTGGAATACGTTTCCCAGGAAGATTGGTCGGGAGGGATGGGATTGTTCTTGATCCAGCCGCCGCAGGAATATTGGAAGAAATCGACGCAGGGGTCGGCCGTGCGATCCATGGAAGTGACGTCGAGGGCGGGCTCAGGTTTGGAAGCGACGGGCTGCTGGGCGAGGGCGGCGGAGATGAAACAGGCTCCAAGAAACACAGAAAGGCTGACGCGCAGGATTGCCATGAGGACCTCTTCTTCTGACGGCGACCGAATTAGCGAAACGGAAAAGTATAAGCCCGCCGGTCAAGGCTGTTGTCAGACGCCGCCTTCAAAGCCGGGACGAACTCGCATCCCCTTTTCGCAGATGGATCGAGCCGTCGCCGGTGTGGATGGTGAGCAGGTTGCCGCCGCCGTTGAGCTTGCCGCGGATTTCGTGTTCGTGCAGACCTCCCTGGGTGGTTACGGGCATGTCGAGATCGATGTGGCCGTCGTTGGTATGGAGGTCCACGTCGGCGTTCAGGTTCTCGGGGACTTCGAGAGTGACGCTGCCGTCGCCGGTTTCGAGCCTCCAACCGGTGGCGAGCGAAGAGCCTGCGGTGGCGCGGACTTCGATACGGCCATCGCCGGTCTTGAGATCGAGATCATCGAAGCGTCCGCTGGCACTAATGTGACCGTCGCCAGTCGAGGCGTGCAGCTTGCCATCTACGCCGTCGAGGTTTTCGGAGCCGTCGCCCGTTTGCAGCTCCATTTCGCCTTTGAGTCCGGCGAGTTCGATTTTGCCGTCGCCAGTGCGCAGGTTGACCTTGCCCTCGCGCGGCATCTGGATGGTGACGTCGACGCGGCGGCTCCGCTCGACGTGGATGCCGATGTTGAAATCATGATGGGGATACCGTACCTCGATTTCGACGGAGTCGCCATTCTGACGATCCTCGATGTGGATGCCGCCTTCGCCAATCTTGTAGCCCGAGGTGGTGACGCGTGCTTCGATGGTGTTCTGGTCCCAAGTGGTGACGTGGATGTTGGCGTCGGAGGTTTCGATGCGGAGATCAGGCTTGCCGGTGATGGTGTAGGTTTTGGTCCAGTCGTCGGCCGCGGCAGGCAGCGCAGCGGCGCAGACAGCCACAATGGTGAGCGATAGGCATTTCATCAGGGCGGATTTCATAGTCGTCTTTCCTTTCCACGGGCCTTTCTATGGGCTTTTTCGATTGGCCTTTCGGCGGCCTCCATGGGCGGCACACTTCCGCCATCCTTATAGACGTCGTTACGGACGATCGGTGAGACCGGTTCCGGCAAAATCAGCCTCCTGTTGGCGGCGGGCCCGGGTGCGGCGTGCTCGGTGCCGGAGAAACGTAAGCCATGCGAATCAGGGTGCGCTCGGCGAAAGGAACGTAGAGCAGAGCGGCGGTCGCGGCAAAAGCTGCGCCGAGGCCGATATTGTCCGTCAGGAGAAACGGGGCAACGGCCCATAACTCGTCGAGCACCAGGACGAATATGAACATGCGGCCGAATTTTTCGTCCAGCCGCTGATAGTCGAAGCTGACGGCCGAGATCAGATAGAGGCGCAGGGGAATGCCCACGCCGGCCGTGACCAGGATAGCGCCGGGGAGCGCCGTCGCAGCCCACGGCAGCAAGAAGGAATCCGCGATGCGCTGGACAGCATGCAGTCGGAATAACGCTGAAAGGTAGAAGGCGAGATACATCACCTGGATCAGCCCGAAGAGCCCGCGGGTGACGGCGCGACGAGGGATGGGGACGTGGAGCTCGGGATGAAGGGCGGCTGAGCGTGCTGTGGACGTGGCGGGGGATGGCGGCGACGCGGCAAGAGGCTCGGGCTGCGCGGCAGGATGCAGGGGCGCGATGAAGCGGTAGCCCCGGCGGGCCTGGGTTTCGACGTAACGCGGGCTCGAGGCGGAGTCGCCGAGGGCTTCGCGCACCTTGTTGATAGCGGTGTTGAGGCTGTGGTCGAAGTCGACGAAAGTGTCGGCGGGCCAAAGTTTTTGGCGCAGCTCGTCGCGCGTGACCACTTCGCCGGGGCGGTCGAGGAGCAGGGCGAGAACCTGGAATGGCTGGCCCTGCAGCCGCAATTTAGCGCCATTTTTGCGCAGTTCGCCGGCGTTGAGATCGAGCTCGAAGACGCCAAAGCGCACGATTGGGCTGTTGTTGTGCGGGACTGCCATGGACGACGCCGTAGTTTAGCACCGGCGGGTCTACAATATGTGCGTGCCCTCCGTAAATCCAGAAGGCAAACTGCAAGACGACCTGGCGCACGAGCAGAAGCATCACCGCCATGCCGTGTACGCTTCGGAAACCACCGGTCTGCTGCTGATTGCGTTCATGCTGTTGATCCTGACCCTGGTTCGCTACTGGCACGAAATTCACTGGAGCCTGCGCTGAGAGTGGCGCGCTCGCAAGGAGTAGGAGTGCGGGAGCCGCTGCTGGTAGTCGTGCTTGGTCCAACGGCCAGCGGAAAGACGGCCTTGTCGCTGGCGTTAGCGGAAAAGTTCGACGGGGAGATTGTCAACTGCGATTCGGTGGCGATGTACCGCGAGTTGGACATCGGGACGGCGAAGCCGACAGCGGCCGAGCGCGTGCGTGCGCCGCATCATCTTTTCGATTGCGTGGATCCGAACGAGTTTGTCACCGCGGGCGAGTATGCGCGCAGGGCGCGCAGCGTGTTGGCGGAGATCAAGGCGCGAAATCATCTGCCAATTGTCGTGGGAGGGACCGGGCTTTATTTGCGGGCGCTGCTGGAGGGACTGTTTCCCGGGCCGCAGCGTTCGGAGGAGTTGCGCGAGCGGTTGCGGGAGCGGGCCACGCGGCGAGGCTCGGGGTATCTGCATCGGATTCTGATCCGGCTGGACCCTGCAGCTGCAGAAAAAATTCACGCCAATGACGTGCCCAAGCTGATTCGCGCGATTGAGGTTTGCCTGGCCTCGCGCAAGAAAATGACCGAATTGTGGCAACAGGGGCGGGAGCCGCTACAAGGTTTCCGGATTTTGCGGCTTGGGCTTGATCCAGATCGAGCCGCGCTCTATGACCGCATTAACCGGCGTGCCGCACGGATGTTTGAGGAAGGACTGATCGAAGAGACGAAGCGCCTGCGCGAAAAATATGGCGCAGGAGCGCGGCCGTTGTCGTCGCTCGGATACGAGCAAGCACTGCAATTCCTGAACGGCGAGCTGAGCCGCGAAAAGGCCATCGAGGCTGCGCAGCAGGCGCACCGCAACTACGCCAAGCGGCAGATGACATGGTTTCGGCGCGAGCCGGAGGTCGTGTGGCTTGGCGGGTTCGGAGAGGATCCGGGGATCGAGTCTGCAGCCATTGCGCGGGTCGAGACTTCTTTGCTGGGGATTCACGCCGCAGATTCACGCGGATGAACGCTGATCGAGAGACTTTTGTTATCGTTCCTTTCTATGCGGAAAAATCTTGCCCTCATTCTTCTTGCTCTAAGTCTGACCCTGCCTGGGTTCGCTAAACAGAAGTCCCCGCGCGCGGCGGGGCCGATTCACCTCAGCCGCGATGGCGAAAAGTGGGCGGAGAAGACGCTCCGCAAGCTCACGCTGGAAGAAAAGATCGGGCAGCTGTTCATGATCTGGTGCCGCGCGGGATTTCTGAACGTGGAGAATCCGGAATACCTGCAGTGGCGCGACGACATGCAGAAGTATCACATCGGGTCGTTCGCCATGACGGTGCACGTCGATGGTCCATTCCTACTGCGCAGCGAGCCTTATGAAGCGGCGGAGTTGCTGAACCGGCTGCAGCGGGATTCGAAGCTGCCACTGCTGGTGGCGGCGGACTTTGAGCGCGGCGTTTCGATGCGGTTGCAGGGGACGACCGTGTTCCCTCATGCGATGGCTTTTGGTGCGGTGGGCAGCGTGGAAGACGCCGAGTCATTCGGGCGGATCACGGGGCAGGAGGCGCGCGCCATTGGCGTGCACTGGAATTTTTTTCCGGACGCCGATGTGAATTCGAATCCGGCGAACCCGATCATCAACACGCGCTCGTTTGGAGAAGATCCCAAGCAGGTGGGGGATCTGGTCGCGGCGTACATCAAGGGGGCGCATGAGGCGGGGATGCTGACCACGGTCAAGCACTTCCCCGGTCACGGCGACACGGCGACAGATTCACACCTGGGCGTGGCCAGCGTGAATGGCGACCGTGCACATCTCGATTCGATTGAATTGCCGCCATTCAGGCAGGCAATTGCGGCGGGCGTGGACTCGGTGATGGTGGCGCACGTGACGGTGCCGGCGCTCGATGCCGATCCCAATCACGTGGCGACGACTTCGCCCGCGGTGGTGAGCGATCTGCTCGAAAAGCAAATGGGATTCAAGGGCGTGATTGTGACCGACGCGCTCGACATGGCGGCGTTGACGCATCTGTTTGCCGGCAATATTGGGCGCGCGGCGGTTGAGTCTTTCAAGGCGGGCAACGATCTGCTGCTGATTCCGGCGGACCTGGACGCCTCGTATGAGGCGATGCTCAAGGCGGCGCAGTCGGGCGAGATTTCGCGGCAGCGGCTGGATGCGTCGGTGCTGAAGATATTGAAAATGAAGGCGTCTTTGCGCCTGAACGAGTCGCGCACGGTGGATCTGAACGCATTGGCTACGGCGGTGGGGAAACCCGAAAGCATTGCGTTCGGCCAGCAGGTGGCTGAGGCCGCCATCACGCTGGTGCGGGACAACGGCAAGGTGCTTCCTCTGAAAGCCAAGGGAACCGGGAAGGCCGGCTTTCCGTACATGACAAAGGAGGAGACACACAATAACACGGTCGCGATTCTGTTTTCCGAGGATGTGCGGCTGGATTCCGGCCGCGCGTTCGGGCGAGAGTTTCGCGCCCGCATTACGGACGCGCGCGTGATTTATGTGGATCCGCGGATCGCCGGCGGCGTGACGGACGAGGTGCTGAAGGCGGTGGACCAGGCGCAGACAGTGGTGGCCGCGGTCTATGTGATTCCGACAGCTGGCAAGGTGGGCAACTCGATGAGCATGGCCGACTCCACGGGCGCGCTGCTGGGGCAGGTGCTCGAACATGCGGGGGAAAGGACCGCGGTGGTTGCGATGGGAAATCCGTATCTTGCGAGCGATTTCCCGAAGATCGAAAATTATATGTGCACTTTTTCCAACGCGACGGTGTCGGAGGTAGCCGCGGTCAAGGCGCTGTTTGGCGAGATACCGATTCGCGGCCACTTGCCGGTCACGATTCCGAATGTGGCTGAGCGAGGCGCAGGCATCGCGCGTGCGGCACAACTCGCTCAAGGAGGGTCTTCTAATGCGCAGAACTAAATTTCAAATCGTTCGCCCGTTCGTGCTGGGCCTGGTTGCACTGGCTATGGCGATCCTGCCCGCGTGCAGCGTGAACGTGCAGAAAGAAGATAACGGACAGGACAAGAAGGTGGACATCAGCACGCCTGTGGGGGGCATTCATGTGAGCAAGGAGGCCGCCGTGCAGGATGTGGGACTGGCGGTGTATCCCGGCGCGCGGCTGAAGCAGGAAGGTTCAGACGGCTCAGACAAGAGCGCCAACGTGAATATTTCCGGCTTTGGTTTCGGGTTGAAGGTGGTCGCGCTTGAATACGAGTCGGACGACCCGCCGGCGAAGGTCGTCTCGTTCTATCAGGATCAGCTCAAGAAATACGGGAACATCCTGGTGTGCCGCACCAGCCATCTCGATGTAAACGCCGACATCAAGGAATCGGATCACGGCTCGCACGAACTCACGTGCGAATCCTCAGGCGGCAGCGGGACAGAGCTGAAAGTCGGCACGAAAGAGAACCAGCACATTGTTGCGGTGCAACCGCAGGGAAAAGGATCGAGCTTCTCGCTGGTGTACGTGCGCACGCACGGCAAGGAAGCGGATATTTAGAGCTGCACTTCACGGGTCACGCTTCACGCGAGATACCTCGCCTCGCGGCTTCGCCGCCCTCGGCTAAAAGCCGAGGGTCTACAGAAAACGCGAGGCTTCGAAATGACGCAGTCACGAAAGTTATAAGTCCAATCTGAGGCTGTTCAAGCTGCGGCGGCTTTGCTTCCCGCCGCGGCGTGCGATACTCTCAGAACAAGCCCTTCTCGATCTCGCATACCGTCGAGCGGCGTCGTTGAGCGACGATTAAAGCGATGGAGCAACCCTGCTACAAGTGCGGACAACCGGTCGAGGAAGGAGTTCCCTTCTGCCCGCATTGCGGCGCTCCGCAGATTCGGGTGGCGATCTCTGAGCCTGTGAGCGTGCCCGCAGCGGGCGATGCCGCGTTACACAGTGCTCATGTTGAGAACGCAAGAGTCGCTCCCGGTGCGGCGTTGCCGCTGCAATGGCCGCACGCGCTGACCGCTTGTGCGGGAGCCGCGCTGCTGGCCGCGCTTTCGATGGTGCTGGGGTTGACGTTTCCCGCGGCGGTACTGGGCGCGGGATTTCTGGCGGTTGCGCTTTACAGCCGGCGCAATCCGGGGGCGATGCGAGCCGCGAGAGGAGCGCAACTGGGCGCGATCAGTGGCGTGTTCTGCTTCGGCATCACCGCTGTATTCCTGACTGTGGCGGCCACGGCGCCGGACGTGCGCGCGAAAATTCGAGCGCAGATCATTGAAGGCGCCGAGAAGTGGGCCGCCTCGCGGCCGTCCGATCCGCAGGTGCAGGCCGCCTTGGAGCAACTGAAGACGCCGGGGGGCCTGGTGATGATGCTGGTCATCGGGGGTGTGGTGTTTTCGGTGCTGTTTGTTGCGCTGGCCAGCCTCGGCGGCGCTCTGGGCGGCGCCATTCTGGGCCGGCGCGACAAAGTCTAAGCGCGTGATCTAACCTCTTGCGGCTGTACTCGTCTGCCGCGTATCATGCACCGTTTGTATTTTTCCCGATGAATACGCCCGCACGCGGTTCGCTGCTTGGGATCGAGCATCTCGAGGCGAAGGAAATCCTGGGCCTGCTGAAACTGGCCCGCCGCATGAATCCGCTGAAAGCGCGTCCGCTGCTGCGCGGAAAGCGCGTCGTGCTTTTGTTTTATGAGACTTCGACGCGCACGCGGTCTTCCTTTGAATTTGCAGCCAAGTCGCTGGGGGCGATGACGACGCTGCTGCAAGCCTCCAGTTCCAGCATCGAAAAGGGCGAGTCGGTTCTGGACACCGGCTACACGTTGCGCGCGGTCGGGGCCGATTGCATCGTCATGCGGCATCCCTCGGCTGGGGCGCCGCATTTGATGGCCGAGCATCTCGACATCCCGGTCATCAACGCCGGCGACGGTATGCACGAACATCCGTCGCAGGCGCTGCTGGATGCGTACACCATCCTGAAGCACAAAAAATCGTTTAAGGGGCTGCAGGTTACGATCATTGGCGACATTTTTCACAGCCGCGTGGCCCGCAGCGCCTGCCACCTGCTGACGAAATTCGGCGTGAAGGTGACGCTGTGCGGGCCGCCCGAGTTCGTGCCGGAGGTGGCCTCGACGCTTGCGCCGGGGCTGCGCGTAACGCGGCACATTGAAGATGCGCTGCGCGGGACAGACGTCATCATGCTGCTGCGCGTGCAGAAAGAGCGCATGGGCGGGCACAAGATCAAACTCGAGAGCTACATTGCGCGCTACCAGATGACTACAGCGCGCCTGAAACTCGCGAAGTGCGACGCGCTCGTGATGCATCCGGGACCGATTATTCGTGGTCTGGAGCTGACGGCGGACGTGGCAGATGGGTCGCAGTCGGTGATTGTGGACGAAGTCCGCAACGGAGTGCCTGTACGCATGGCGATTCTGGCGCGGGCGCTAGGGAAGGCGAAGTGAGAACCGTGACTTCAATTCCACCGATGTACGCGCATGGATCCAAGCGCCAGAGTTAACTGCTGAGTGCTGAATGCTGAGTGCTAAAAGTCAAAAGCGGGAGAACGGGAGCCTGCTGATCCGGGGCGGGCAGCTGATCGATCCGGCGGCGAAGATCAATGCGCCGATGGACGTGCTGCTGCGCGATGGGCGCGTGGCGGAGGTGGCGCCGCCGAACAAGATTCGCGGCAGCGCCGACGAAAAATTCGACGCGCGTGGGCTGGTGGTCGCGCCGGGATTTATTGATCTGCACGTGCACCTGCGCGAGCCGGGTCAGGGATACAAAGAGACCATCGCTACGGGCACGGCGGCGGCGGCGGCGGGAGGGTTCACTTCGGTTTGCACCATGCCCAACACCACGCCGGTAGTGGACACGGCAGATTGGGTGACGTGGCTGCGGAGTCCGGAGCGCGGCGCCGTGGTGAACGTGTTTCCCATTGCGGCGGCTACGCGCGGCAGCCGTGGCGGAACGCTCACGGATTTCGGCGGGTTGCAGCGGGCCGGGGCGGTTGCCGTTACCGACGACGGCAAACCGATTCTCAACGGCGACGTGATGCGCGCGGCGCTGACGCTCGGAGCGGAACTGAATTTTCCGATCGTGCAGCATGCGGAGGACACGCGGCTCACCGTGAATTGTTCAATGCATGCTGGGCCAACGGCCTTCCGCCTGGGGCTGTTTGGAATGCCGGCGGCAGCGGAGGCGGCGATTGTGGATCGGGATGTGACGCTGGCGCAGCACATTCGGGAGTCGCGGCTGCATGTGGCGCATCTTTCAACCGCTGACTCGCTCAAGACGGTGCGCCGCGGCAAGCGGGCCAGGGCGCGCGTGACGTGCGAAGTTACGCCGCATCACTTCACGCTGATTGACGAGAACGTCGGCGAGTACAACACGAATTGCAAGATGAATCCTCCGCTGCGCTCGGCGGCGGACCGCGAAGCTCTCCTGGTTGCACTGGCCGACGGCACGGTGGACGCCGTTGCCACCGATCACGCGCCGCATGCGTTGCACGAGAAGCAGGTTGAATTCGAGCGGGCGGCGTTCGGCGTAACGGGGCTGGAGACGGCGCTGGCGCTGGCCATCACGAAGCTGCATCGCGAGCACAGAATTCCTCTGGTGCGCATTGTCGAGCTGTTCACGGCGGGACCGGCGCGGGTTTTCGATCTGCGCGGGCGCGGGTCGCTCGCGAAAGGCAACTTCGCCGATGTGACGATTTTCGATCCGAAGAAACGGTGGACCTTTGAAGTGGCGAAGTCGCGGTCGATGTCGCGCAACAG